>NZ_AP017372.2:1200000-1500000 GCF_002356555.2 Halorhodospira halochloris | reverse complement strand
TCAGCGACACGGATATTGACCGGGTGGAGCAGGCCTGCCAGTCATGGCAGGTCTGGCCCTCTGGCACCGAGGGGTATCGGGTTGCTGAGGTAACTGTGGGCGGGGTGGATACGGATGCCCTGTCCTCCAAGACCCTTGAATGTCGGGCCTTTCCGGGGCTGTACTTCATTGGAGAGGTGGTGGATGTGACCGGCCACTTAGGAGGTTTTAATTTGCAATGGGCCTGGGCATCCGGCCATGCTGCGGGCTGGGCACTGGCCACTGGCGCGTCTGCTCCTGGATATCCTTAGCAAATCGGGAACCTTTCCTAATTCCTGCTTGTTGGCATATAGCTGCAAACCAAAGATCATTCACAAGTCCGGATGGTGTACCCAAGCGCGTCGCTTTTTGGTGTTGGCTGTATGGGCTGACTATGCCGCAGTACCTTCTACAATGAGTTAGCTCACATCGGTACGCTGGCTTGCATGTTCGAATGTGATTGCGCATAGGTTAACCACAGAGCCACATCCCCTCGTTATCGCCCAACCCCTGGCTCCCACGCCGGTTTGGAGCCGCGAAGCGGCGGAGAACCGGTCGCCGTGTAGCCGATTGCTATGTCCTCCACGGGGTGTTAATATGTGTATAAAATAACTCAGCAATACACATAGGTGCGATATCAGAACTAATATAGTCATTGACGATCAATTGATGGACGAAGCCCTCAAGGCCTCCGGTTGTGAAACCAAAAAAGAGGCAGTTGAGCAAGGGCTAAGGCTCCTTGTGCAAAGAAGCAAGCAGCAGCAGATTCGCAATTTGCGCGGCAAGATCAAATGGGAAGGCGATCTGGATGAAATGCGGAGTGCTAAATGATGCTGGTTGATACCAGCGTCTGGATCGACTATTTCAACGGCATCGAGAACCCACATACTGATTTGCTGGATTCCTCTATAGTCGAGGGGTCTGTCGCGATTGGCGACCTCATATTCCTGGAGATCCTGCAAGGGATTCGCACTGACAGGGAGTACCGTCAGACCAAACAAAGCCTATTGACGCTGGATCAGCATGAACTGTTTAGCAGAAAGATGGCCGGAAAATGCGCCGACAACTATCGGGCACTCCGAAAAAAAGGCATTACGATAAGAAAAAACGCGGATATCATCATCGCGACCTTCTGTATAGAGAACGACTTTCCATTACTTTTTCTGGATCGCGACTTCAAACCCTTCGTTGAGCACTTAGGCCTAGCACCAGCTCTACGCTTAAACCCTTGACAAACCAAATAATACCAAAAATTATGGCTTCAAGCTAAAGATCAATCACAGCTATTACTCCAATGGCTATCGAAAGTATTGTTGCCCCTGCTTACAAAGTGGGTTTATCCTGCACTGGAGTCTGGTGGCTAAGGAGCCTCTGAATCTACCCCAAGCCAAATTATGTCGCCACGGTGTGGATGGCGCCGTGAATTAATCCCTTGATACGGCGTGCTATGCCAAGGCCCCACTAGATTAGAGATAGCAACCGCGAGTGGCATGGCGTGGACATCCCGACCTTATTCCTGATCATCGCGTTGACCAATTTGCTGCTTGGGGCGGCAATGCTCTCCATGGCGGATCGTCCAGGCCACAGCCCCATGTGGCTGTGGTCACTCGCGGCGCTGGTTAATACCCTTGGCCACCTGGGGTTCATGTGGCACGCCAATACGCCGCATCCAGCCCTGCTGGTGATCTCCAACCTCATGCTCAGCTGCTGGCTAGCCCTGATAGCTGAGGGGTTTCGCCTTATTCAGCAATACCGTTTGCCACGCTGGTTGTTATGGGCTCCGCTACCCGTGATGGCCATCAGTCTATTGCCTATTCTGGATAATATGCAGGCTAGGGTAGTCGTGGTCTCGGCGATTTTATTCGGCCAATTGGCAATGATTCTGTTCATGTTGTTTCGTAACTGGGCAGATACTCCCGGGCGAGGTCGGGTAATTGTAAGTATCGGTCTGTCGGCTTTGCTGCTGCTTGTTGGCTATCGCTTCACAATGGCCAGCTTGGGGGGCATGGATGCCACAACCAGCATCTTGCAGGAGAATATCACTCAAATAGTCACCTTTAATGGTAGCCTGCTGTTCTACATTCTCCTCGCCCTAGGGGTCATTGTCATGACTCAGGAGCGAGCAGGGCAAATCCTCGCAGCCAGTGAAAAACGTTTCCGAATGCTGTTTGAGGAATCCCGTCAGCCACTTACCCTGATGGATCAGCAAGGCTATTTTACCGCGGCCAATCCGGCTGCCCTCGAGCAGTTTCAACTGCCTGGGCCCGACTCGCTAATAGGTAGGCCTCTGACCGATTTTGCACCGCAGCAACAGGCTGACGGGCGCTCTTCGAGTGAATACGCCGAGGATATGTGCCAGCAGACGCTGAGGTGTGGAGGATATGAGTGCGAATGGCAGTGCATTCGCCCGAATGGACAGCCCTTTGATGCGATGCTGGTACTAACAGCCATTCACTATGAAGAACATCCCATCCTGCACGTTGCCTGGAAGGATATCACCCAGCGTAAGGCTATCGAAAACCAGTTGCGCATCAACGAGCAGAAGTTTCGGACCTTCGTCGAAGACGCCAATGATATAATCTACGCCCTCAACCTGGATGGCACCTTCCAATATATTTCACCCAATATCAGTGATATACTCGGTCAGGATCCGAATGAGATCCAAGGTAGCCACTTCTCGGCAATAGTCCATCCCGATGATGTCCCTCACTGTGAGACTTTTCTCCAGGGTGTTTTGACCACTCGCAGTAAGGCGAGCGGGCTTGAATACAGGGTACAACACAAAAGATACGGCTGGCAGTGGCACGTAACTAACGCCTCGCCCTTGCTCGATAACGACAACAGTATCATGGGTATGCTGGGTATCGCCCACGATATTACTACGCGCAAGCGTGCGGAGACTCAATTCATGCACATGGCCCATCACGATGGGTTGACCCAATTGCCCAATAGGGCGCTGCTGATGGATCGTCTAGATCAGGCCATGGCCACTGCAAGTGCCAATGGTAAGATGCTGGCTTTGATGTTTATCGATCTAGACCAGTTCAAGCCGATCAATGACACTCATGGCCATGGTGTAGGTGATCTGGTGCTGCAGCAGACAGCCCAGCGCTTGCTAGGGTGTTTGCGCGACACCGACACCGTGGCTAGGATCGGTGGTGATGAGTTCGTGGTTGTGCTTCCCGAGATCAGTCGAGTAGAAAACGCCGAAAGGTTAGCTGGGATTATTCAGCATTCATTGGATAAACCATTCCATACCGATGGACTAAAGCTACATGTGTCATCCAGTATCGGTATTGCCATTTATCCTGATCATGGCAAGGATGGCGCGGAATTAACCCAAAATGCTGATATTGCCATGTATTACGCCAAGCAAAGCAATTCGCAGCGGATTCAGCTTTTTAGCTTGGAAATGCCGGATTTGATGCACCCCTCTGCGGCGCGTGAGGGGTGATGGTTTATTGTGCAACCGAATCTGGCATCACCGAGGGGAACCTCTAAAATCTTCGCCGGCGCCGCCACCATCCGCCCCGGTGTGGAGGTCTTGGCGCCAGGGATGGCGCCATGAAGCCTCCAGGGATGGATTCACGGCGTCCTCCACACCGGGGCGGATGGTGGCGGCGCCGGCGAAGATTTTAGAGGCCACCCGAGGCAGCTTATGGTTAAGGGGAGGTTTTAGAGGATACGCACTGTAACACACGGTACTCAATCCAGTCCGCGATGCGCTGATCCAACCAATAGCTATGGTAACCAGGCATGGCACCTTTAACGAAGCCTACATGACCGCCCTTTTGCGTCAGTTCCAGACTGATACCGGGGCCTAGCTCATCCTCTGTGGGGACTGCCTTTTCGGGTACGAATGGGTCATCAAGCGCATGGATAATCGCTGTCGGCTGTTCTATTCTCTTGAGCCGTTGCCGGCAACTGGCGCGGCGATAATAATCGGTACTGTCGGCGAAACCGTTTATAGGTGCTGTGATTAGGTCATCAAACTCGCGCAGACGCCGAATATTACGAATTTGCTGGGTAGTTACTGGGGCCTGAGGGCTATGCTTGAACTTGCGCTCAGCTAGGGGCTTTAGCCTGCGCAACAGATATTGCTGGTATATAACGCCAATGCCCTGTTCGAGGGCGTATGCGCACATCTGGAGATCGAATGGCACCGATACTGCCACTGCCTGGCTGAGCTTTTTGTCGGGGCGTTGGCCCAACCAGTTGAGCAGGATTGATCCACTGAGCGAGAAGCCGCAGGCCGCCAGCGGCTGCTGCGGATAGCGTCTGTGCAAGGTGTCTATTACCGCGTCAAGATCATCCCAAGCAGCAGCGTGGTATGAGCGCTGCGAGCGATTGGGCGTGTCGCCGGCTCCCCGTGCTATCATCACTACACTGCCGATACCGCGCTCGGCCAACGCAGCTATAAGCCCGCGTACGTAGCCGGAGCGCTCGTTGCCGCCTAGCCCATGGCCGATTAATGCTAGCCCCTTGCCGGGCGGTCCCCACATCAAGTCGAGAAAATCTCCATCCGGCAATTCCAGCTTTTCTGGGATCAGCTTTACCTGCGGTGCGCGCCTAAATACGGCAGGGAACATGGTTTGGCTGTGGCAACCTGGCAACCACCAGGCTGGGGAAAAACTGCCTCTTGTCATATTGTTGTAAACCTTATGCGTCACTAGAGACCTCCAAACCCGCCCCCAGGTCTGGCTGCATCTGTGTGGAGGTATAGGCGCCAGGTATGGTGCCATTAGGCCTCCAGGGATGGATCCACGGTGTCCTCCACACCTAAGCAGCTCCAGCTCAGCGGGAGGAGTTTTAAGAGGCGTCCCACTGTACTTGGGTTGTTTATGATGTCAGAATATAAACACGTTTATCGTTAGCTTGGCCAGAATAAGCAACATAAGGAAGAAAAATGAGCGAAGAGACCCGACTGACTCTACCCATCGCCCAAATGGCGCTGGAGAATGATAAATTCCGCAAGGTAGTGTGGACCGGCGAGAAGACTCAGCTGGTGGTGATGGCCATCCCCGAAGGGGAGGATATAGGTGCCGAAACACACGAGGGGCACGATCAGCTGCTCTACTTCGTAGCCGGCAGTGGCAGGGCCGAGATTGGCAGTGAGACCTACGAGGTTCAAGAGGGGGATGTCAGCATAGTTCCCTCTGGCGTCTATCATAACTTCATCAACACCGGCTCAGGGATGCTGAAGCTATACACCACCTACTGCCCGCCCGAGCACGCCCCGGGCACAGAGCACGCTGATAAGAGCGAAGACGTCTGATCACGATCATTAAGCGGTGCTAGGGCAAGGCTAATGGGAACCTCTAAAAGCCTCCCCGGCGCCATTATCTGCCCCGGTGTGGAGGACGCCGTGAATCCATCCCTGGAGGCTTCATGGCGCCATCCCTGGCGCCAAGACCTCCACACCGGGGCAGATAATGGCGCCGGGGAGGCTTTTAGAGGTTCCCTAATAATTGCCAGATAGTGCCATGGACGGCGCCCATCAGAGAACTTTACGACTAAGCTGCTTGGTTTACGCTCGCCCTCAGTGCCTGTTCTGTTGTCCGTACATAAGGGGCTTTGCGAGCAATTAGACTAACTTACGAGCTGCCTGTTCAACCTCTTCTTCGGCCTCCATCCACTCCATCTCCAGTTCTTCGCGCTGGCGCTTAAGCGCCCCTTGCTGCTGCATAAGCGCAGTGAGCCTGCCTTGGCCGTCTTGTTGCTCGTATAGCTGCGGATCGGCCAAACGCTGTTCAATCTCTTTAAGCTCTTGGTCACATTGCTCGATCTCATTGAGTAGCCGCGCAGCGCGCTCGCGCAGCGGCTTGAGAGCGGCCCGCTGTTCGGCTTCACGGCGCCGCTGTGCCTTGCGGCCGTCACCGCTGCTCTGAGATTGGCCGCCCGCCGCCTTTTCTCGGGTAGTGGATGTATTCTCACGGGCAGCCTCGCGTCGGCGTTCGGTGAGCCAGTCGCGGTAATCGTCAAGATCACCTGTGAAATCAGTAACCGTGCCGTTAGCAACCAGCCAGTAGCGGTCAACCGTAGCGGCGAGCAAACGCCGATCATGGGATATAACCACAACTGCACCAGCAAAATCCTGCAGGGCTAGACTAAGGGCGTGGCGCATCTCCAGGTCGAGATGGTTGGTCGGTTCGTCGAGCAAGAGCAGGTTAGGTTGTTGCCAGGCGATTAAGGCCAGCACAAGACGCGCCTTCTCGCCGCCGGATAGGTTACCTACCGGGGAAGTCGCCATGTCGCCCCGAAAGGCGAAGCTACCGAGGAAATCGCGCAGCCGCTGTGGTGTTGCCTGTGGCGCAATGCGCTGCAAATGCAGCAATGGACTAGCCTCGCAGTCGAGTTGCTCGAGTTGATGCTGAGCGAAATAGCCAACCTGCAGGCCGCTGGCCCGGTAGGTTTCTCCGGCGAGCAGCGGCTGTTCTCCGGCGAGGGCACGTACCAGGGTAGATTTGCCTGCCCCGTTGGGGCCTAGCAGGCCGATGCGATCTTCGTAGGCGATACTGCGGGTTACCTCGCTGAGTATAACTGCTCCAGAGTAGCCTAGTTTGGCTCCCTCCAGGGTAAGCAAAGGATTGGCTGCTTGCGGGGCAGGCGGGAAACGGAACTGGAACTGCGAGTCGGCGTAAGCCGGTGCCACCTTCTCCATGCGCTCTAAGGCTTTAATACGGCTCTGCGCCGCGCGGGCCTTGCTCGCCTTAGCGCGAAAGCGATCGATAAAACGCTGCATGTGGGCAATTTCGCGCTGTTGTTTCTCGTATATCGCCTGCTGCCGGGCGAGGTGCTCGGCGCGCTGATGTTCAAAGGCGGTGTAGCCGCCACTGTATAGATTAAGGTCGCGGTGCTCGATATGCAGCACCGAGTCGATGACATTATCTAGCAGATCCCGGTCGTGGGAGATTATGATCAGTGTTCCCGTATAGCGGCGCAGCCACTGTTCGAGCCAGAGCACAGTCTCCAGATCGAGGTGATTGGTCGGCTCGTCGAGGAGCAACAGATCTGATGGCGACATCAGGGCCTGAGCCAAGCTCAAGCGCACCCGCCAGCCGCCGGAAAACTCGGCAACACTGCGCTGGCCATCCTCGGCATTGAAGCCGAGCCCATGCAACAGCTCTCCGGCCCGGGCATGGGCGCTGTAACCGCCGACCTCCTCGTAGTTGCTGTGGGCGAGAGCTATACGCTCACCGTCACCGCTTTGCTGTGCGTCGGTTAACTCCTGCTCAGCGGCACGCAGGCGGCGGTCACCATCGAGAATAAAATCCTCTGCTGAGCGCTGCAGAGCAGGAGTTTCCTGGGCCATTGAGGCTATTTCCCAGTCCCTGGGCAGGTAGAACTCCCCGCTATCGGGGGCCAGCTCGCCGCGCAGCATACTCAGCAGGGTACTTTTGCCCGAGCCATTGGGACCGATCAGACCGACTTTATGGCCCGGGTAGATTCTCGTGCTCACCTGCTCTAACAGCGCCTCGGTGCCGCGGCGCAGGGTTATATTGCGCAGCTGAATCATATCAAAGACCTAAGTACGCCTCCCGCACCTTATCATCTGCGAGTAACTGCTCACCACTACCGGATAGCACTACCTTGCCGGCCTCGAGGACGTAGCCGCGATCGGCGATCGATAGCGCCTGCGAGGCGTTCTGCTCGACTAGAAAGAGCGTTATGCCTTCGCGGTTGAGATCGCGCAGGATGTTAAAGATCTCTTCAACAACCAACGGGGCTAGGCCCATGCTCGGCTCATCGAGTAGAAGCAGGCGCGGTGCGGCCATCAAGGCGCGGCCGATAGCGAGCATCTGCTGTTGTCCGCCGGAGAGCATGCCAGCAAGCTGATGCTGCTTTTGGCGCAGTACCGGGAAGCGGCTATAGATGTTGTCCAGATCCGTCATCACCTGCGCATCGCGCCCTCGGGTATAAGCGCCCATGAGCAGGTTATCGTGGACACTCAGATCACGAAACACCTGCCGGCCCTCGGGGATCTGTACGATTCCCTCGTGAACCCGCCGGTGCGCCGGCATGCGGGTCAAATCGTGATGGCGATAAGTTATAGTCCCGGAATCCGCCGGCTGCAGACCGGAGAGGGTCATTAGCAGGGTGCTCTTGCCGGCGCCGTTAGCACCTACCAGCGCGACTATCTCGCCGCTGCGGATAGACAGATCGACGTCATAGAGGGCCTGGATGCGCCCATACGAGGTGCTCAATGAGCTTACGGTAAGGATCTGCTCGTGTGTCTGCGGCTCGATGCGGGTCTTATGCTGGATGCCGAGGCCGCCGACATGCTCGGGGGCGATATTTATAATGTGGTGACGTAGTTCGCGGAACTCCTCGCGAACCCGCTCACCAAAGAGAGGATCGTCGTATTGATCTTTGGCTGCAGCGATCTCGGACCAGTCTGCTGGAGTGAGAAGCTCGCGCGCGCGGGGTATGAGCAGCTGCTCTTCCTGCTGAATGTGGCCACGCAGGTGAGTAGTGAAATCGCCCAAGGCGGCGCTTAGTTGCTCACGCCCCTGTGGCCAGTTGGTGACACAATCGTGCAGCTGTTGGCGCAGCCCCTGCAGGGCTTGGTGGGCGGTTAAGTAGTCCCGTTCGAGCTCATCGAGCTCGGCAAAGCTGCCGGCATTGCGCTGACGCAACCGCTCGAATAGCAGGATCTCGTTAGGGCCGCTTTGCACCCGCTCGGAGAACTGCTCAAAGTAGTCTAGGATGCTGCTGATCAGCACCTCATCGGGCTCTTCATCCCGCTCGTCAATATCCCGCTGCAAGCGGTCGAGCAGCAGGATGATGCGCCAGAGGTTGATATGCTCCTGATATATGGTGCGCGTGGCTATCTCAGCGGGATCATGCTCGTGCTGTGCGCTCATCTTTGCCCCGTCGTCTTAACTGCCCAGATAGGCGGCGATTACATCCGGATTCTGGCGTACTTGTTGCGGTGTGCCCTCGGCTAAGCGGCGACCGTAATCAAGCACGAGGATGCGCTCGGCGATCGACATCACCAGCTTCATATCGTGCTCGACCAGCACTATGCTGACCCCCTGAGCGGCGATAGCACCGATAAGCCGCTCAATCTCGGCAGTCTCGGTGGTGTTAAGGCCGGCTGCGGGCTCATCAAGAAAGAGGATAGACGGCTCGGTGGCCAGGGCGCGGGCTATCTCTAGGCGCTTAAGGGCACCGTAGGGCAGGGCGGCGGCACTCGCCTCGGCGTAGGCGGCACAGCCGACGAACTCGAGCAGGCGTAGCGACTCTTTGTGGCAGTCGCGCTCGCTGCGCCGCAGCTTAGGCAGATGCAGCATTGTGGCTACAAAACCCCGGCTTAGGTGGCGGTGACGGCCGAGCATGACGTTTTCCAGCGCACTCATGTTCATGCAGATCTGCATATTCTGGAAGGTGCGCGAGATGCCGCGCTGGGCGAGTTGTTCAGGGTAGAGTCCGTGCGCCGGCTCACCGTCGACCAATAACTCGCCGCTATCGAGGGGGTAGATGCCGGTGATAAGATTGAACAGGGTTGTTTTGCCGGCACCGTTCGGACCAATCACGGCGTAGATCTCACCGCGCCCGACGCTGAAGCTGAGCTCATCAACCGCCTGAACCCCGCCGAAGGCCTTGCTTACCTCTTTAACTTGTAGGCGAACACTACTATCCATCATGGGCCACCCTCCGATGACGATGCACCCGTGCCGCCTAGCTGTGACTTACGCTGCCGATAGCTGTGCCAGAGCCTAGAGCTGCCTGCGCTCAAGGTCGGTAGCAGACCCTTGGGCATGAAGATCATGGTCAGCATCAGCACCAGACCGAAGAGCATCATCTCGTATTGCTGGAAGTCGGCAAGCAGCTGCGGCAGTAAGGTTAGCAGGACAGCGCCGATAATCACCCCGAAGGTCGAGCCCATGCCGCCGAGCACGATCATGGTGATCAGCTCTATGGAGTGCTCAAAGGTTGCCAGCTCCGGGGTTATATAACCGGTGTAGTGGGCATAGAAGCTGCCCATAACACTCGCATAGATGGCCGCTATTACGAAAATAAGCAGCTTATAGTGAGCGGTATCGACCCCGACCACCCGCGCTGCTACCTCCGAGCCGTGCACTGCACGGAGTGCCCGTCCGATCGGGGAGTCGATGATATTTAAGGCGATCCATACTGCCACCACCAATAGCAAGACCGCGAACAGGTACCAGAGCAGCGTCCCGGAGACCGTCATGCCGAGGATACTATAATCTGAGAAGGCGTTAAGCTCGAAACCGAGGACTGCAAAAGGCTCGACAGAGGTGCCGTCAGGGCCACCGGTTAGCCAGCCCTCATTATTAATGATTATGGCGACTATGATGCCGAAGCCAAGGGTAGCCATCGATAGGTAGTGCCCTTTAAGGCGCAGTAGCGGCCGCCCGACCAGCCAGGCGATGGCGGCAGCGAGCAGCGCTGCGCAGACTAGGGCAGGGAGCGCGCCCCAGCCGTAATCACCGGTGAGGATGGCGCTGGCATAGGCGCCGATGGCGAAGAAGGCGGCGTGGCCGAGGCTGATCTGCCCGGCGTAGCCGACGAGCAGGTTCAGACCGACAACTGTGGCCGCGATCAGCGCCATCTGGGTGGCGATATCAAGGTGAAACTCGTTACTAGTCAGTAACGGGAAGGTCAGGGCAACTATAATCAGCGCCGGTAACCCGTTAATCTTGCGGGCCATCCCGGCTAACTTTGAGCCCCTGCCGGAGCTCTTGCTTCGGTGCGGATCCGGCGGCTGGTCTGGGTGCCGTGCTGATTGCCGTTTCGGTGCCTGTCCCGACTGCTGATTTGGGTCCTGGTTTGCGCCACTCATCAAACCCGCTCCGCCTCACGAGCACCAAGTAGACCGCGCGGCATGAACATCAGGATTACTAGGATAAGCAGGAAGGCTACGGCATCCTTATAATCGGAGGAGAGGTAGCCGGCGGTCATTGCCTCACTTATACCTAGCAGCAGGCCGCCGACAATCGCTCCAACACCGCTGCCGAGCCCGCCAATGGCCGCCGCAACAAACCCCTTCAAGCCGAGCATAACACCGATATCGTAACTGGTTAGGGTGATCGGGGTAGCAACCGCCCCGGCAATGGCACCGAGAGCGGCAGCGAGGACGAAGGCGAGGGTCAGCACCCATTCAACGCGCACCCCCATAAGGCGTGCGGCCTGCTTATTCATACAGACGGCCAAGGTCGCTCGTCCTACCGCAGTCTTCATGAAAAAGACCGCCAACAGCGCCACTACCACGCTCGCCACCCCGAGCACCCATAGGCTTTGGGAGTACATGACCGCGCCGAAGACCTCGATTGATGACGGCTGACTGAATGAGGGCAGGGAGTGGTAATCGCGGCCCCAGATTATCTGCGCGACACCGCGCAGGAAGATAGCCGCCCCAATGGTGATGATTATCAGTGTTACCACATCGGCCTGACGCGCCGGGGCGATGGCTAGACGGTGCAGGAGCATGCCGAGAATCGCTGCAAGAAGCACCGCTAGGGCGATTGCTAGGGCCAACGGCACACCGGTGGCGAACAGTGCCACAGTGGCCATGCCGCCGATCATCAGCATCTCGCCCTGGGCAAAATTAATCACATGGCTGGCGTTATAGATGATGGTAAAGCCGAGGGCGATCAGGGCATAAGTAGCCCCGATCGTCACCCCGGCAAGCAGGTACTGGAGAAATTCGGCGAACATTTATGGCCTCGGTTAATCGCAAGTCAGGCGATGAGCAAGCGCCGGCTTCAGGAGCCGCTCAATCAATCAACTCCCAGCGTCCATCGCGCACCTCTAGCAGGCGGAACGATTCAGGTTCCAGGCCGTTGTGATCCTCTGGGGTGATGTTGAAGATACCGGTTACACCGGCAAAGTCTTCAGTCTGCTCTAGGGCATCGCGCACCTGAGCAGGCTCGGCGCTTCCCGCCCGCTCCATGGCTGCAACCGCCAGCATTAGTGCATCATAAGCGTAGCCGCCAAAGGTGGAGACCGACTCCTCCCAGCGCTGCTCATATTCCTGCTTGTAGCCCTGAACCACTGCCTTTTGCGGATCGTCATCGGGCAGGGCATCCGGCACCAGCAGCGGTGAGGCGGGCAAGCGAACCCCTTCGCCGGCACTGCCGACTAGCTCCAGAAAACGATCAGAGGCGACCCCGTGCGACTGATAGAGTGGCAGATCTATGCCTAGGTGCTCATAATTACGGGTGACAATCGCCGGCCCTTGACCGAAACCGAAGTTGAAGATGGCCTCTACCTCGTCGTTATTATTAATGCGGGTAAGTTGCGAGGTCATGTCGGTATCGTCGGGACCGTAGGTGCGATCGGCGACGATCTCAATGCCGTAGTCGGCAGCTATCTCTTTGGTTTGCTCCCGCCCTGAACGCCCGAAGCTGTCGGTACCGGAAATCAAACCGATGCGCTCTATGCCTTCGTTTTGCATGTCTTGGAGTATCCGCTCCGCGGCCATGCGGTCGGTCTGCGGCGTCTTAAATACCCAGTCTCGCACCGGCTCGGTGATCTCTATTGCCCCGGCCATAGAGATGAAAGGAATCTCGGAGCGCTCAGCAAGCGGAACCGCGGCCATGGTGGTGCCGGTAGTCGTGCCGCCAATTAGAAAATCGACGTTATCGGAGCGCAGCAGACGATTTGCGTAGCGGCGTGCCTCGGAAGCCCTGCCGCCATCATCGTAATGGATGAGCTCTAACTCACGGCCAAGGACTCCGCCCTCGGCGTTTATTTTCTCAACATACATCTCCAGCGTTTTCAGCTCCGGATCGCCGAGCAGCGAAGCCGGTCCAGTCGCGGAGACAAAGGCACCGATGCGGATCGGATCTTCAGACCCCTGATCGCAACCTACTCCAATAAAAGTGCCAGTAAGCAAGACGGCAATGGCGGTTAGTTTTCGCATGGGCTTACCCTCTTTAGCGGCCAGCGGGGTAGTAGTTATGGGACTAGAGCCATTGATCAGGCAAGCTAGCAGCCACAAAACGCGCTAATCAAACCACAATCAGGGCTGTGAGCCAAGAGGGGGCTTGCAAACCTATCCCGGAGCCATTATTGCCCCGGTGTGGAGGACGCCGTGAATCCGTCCCTGGAGGCTTCATGGCGCCATCCCTGGCGCCAAGACCTCCACACGGGGCAAATAATGGCTCCGGGGCAGGCCTTAGAGGTGTCCGTCCGCTCTTAAAGTCTCAAAGGGCCAGGCACTCCACCAGGGCTACTCAAATACTCAAAGGGCCAGGCACTTTAAGAAGAGTCCCTCACCTCAAAGTGCCTGGCCCTTTGAGGGACTTTGAGGTATTCACTTTATCGTGGCCACTTGGTCATGGGGCTAGCCTGGAATAAACTGCAGTCCTGCGCGAGGCGGCATAAAAATTACAGCTACCTAATTGAGGCCGGGAGAGATCTATTATGCGTACAGTCACAGTGGCGATGGGCGGGGCGTTGGCGATAGTTCTGGTTAGCACTGATGCCGCAGCGGCGGAGCAGGGCGGTTCGGGTTGGGAGTGGGGCGGGGACTTTCGTTCTCGGGTTACCCTATTAGATGAGGTTCCTTACGTACATCCAGAGACCTCTGAGCACGCTGAACACAACCAACTGTTTAACCGTAACCGCACCCGCATCTGGACTGAATATGAAATCACTCCAGATGTCAGATTCCATGCGCGCTTGATGAATGAGTTCTTCTGGGGCGACCGTGGCCGTGATTACGGCGATATTCAGGAAGATCGCGAACCGTTGAGCGAGGTCCTCCCCGATCTGCTCTACGTTGATGTAGATAACCTTGCGGATGGCAATATGCACCTGCGCCTCGGTCGTCAGGAGATGATCTACGGCAACGGTCGCATTATGCTCAACGGCACCCCAAGGGACGGTTCTCGCACCCTGTTCGTCAACGCGGCCAAACTCAGCTTAGATCTGTACCCTGATCATCAAGTAGATCTCTTTGCAATCTATAATGAGGATGAGGATTCGCTGACTATAAATAGCCAATCCAGCCTTGATCTTATTGAGCATGATGAGATGGCGGTTGGCTTTTATGGGCAGAGCCAGGTGCCTGAGCAGTGGCCTTTTGAGTACCACTGGATTTATAAACACGAAGACCGTGACTCGGATTCAGCAGATTTTCAAACTATCGGCGGGCGGGTCTTCCCCACTTTCGGTGAGTGGTCGCTTAATCTGGAATTGGCGATACAGCAAGGAGAAAAGGGCGATCAAGATATTGCAAGTGAGATGATCGATGCCTCACTCACTTATCGCCCTCAGCTTGCAGGTAATTTAGAACCGGCGCTTAGTGGCGGTTACTACTACCTCTCCGGCAACGACGCTGACTCGGATGAGCGCGAGGACTGGTTTCCGGTCTTCTCGCGCTGGCCGCAATTGAGCGAACTATACCTATATTCTTTTGTTGGTACGGACCATGGTGTCGGCGGCTGGAGTAATCTCCACGCCCCGTTTATCGGTGCCGATATCGGATTGGGTGGCAAAACAAACCTAGAACTGCGTTATCATCTGCTGCTTGCCGATGAAAAAGACGGTCAAGGTGATGGCGACGAACGTGGTGGCCTTACTACAATAAATTTGGCCATGCAGTTTACTGAAGACCTGGAAACCCATTTACGCCTTGAGCATCTAGCCGTAGGAGATTACTACCCGGATGATGCCGAGGATGCCTGGTTTGCCCGGGCCCATTTACAATATAGCTTTTAAGGGAACCTCGCAAAACTTCGCCGGCGCCACCATCCGCCCCGGTGTGGAGGACGCCGTGAATCCATCCCTGGAGGCTTCATGGCGCCATCCCTGGCGCCAAGACCTCCACACCGGGGCGGATGGTGGCGCCGGCGAAGTTTTGCGAGGCACCCTTAAGCAGATTAAACATTTAAAATTTAAAGAAGTATTTGAGATGCCAAGACCCTGTATCGCTATATCGGGCTTAGTAATCCTGTTGCTAGTAGGTATCGCCGGTTGTAGCGGGCCGTCGGATGTCTCTACCGAAGAGCCAGAGTCCGCTGCGGCGAAGATGCAAGACGGCGGCGCTATGTTGGCTGCTGCGCACCCTCTAGCCGCCGATGCCGGTGAGCAAATCCTTGCCAATGGCGGCAGCGCAGTAGATGCCGCTATCGCTATGCAGATGGTCCTGACCCTAGTCGAGCCGCAGTCGAGCGGTATCGGCGGCGGCGCCTTTATGCTCTACCACGACGCCGAGACCGGTAAACCGATTGCCTACGACGGGCGTGAAGAGGCCCCGGCAGCGGTGGCAAGCGATATGTTCCTGGATGAGCAGGGCGCTGAGCTAGATTTTTTCGACGCCGCGGCGGGCGGTCAATCTGTCGGGGTGCCGGGCCTGCTGCGTATGCTTGAGATGGTCCATGATAAGCACGGCTCAATGGACTGGGAACTGCTGTTTAAGCCTGCCATCCAACACGCCGAGCAGGGCTTTAAGGTCTCGTCGCGGCTGCACTCTATGCTCGATCACGGCTGGCGTTTGGCAGATTTTAATGCCGCCTCAGAGTACTTCTTCACCGCCGAGGGCGAGCCGCTGCCCGAGGGGTATAAGCTGCGCAATGAAGAGCTCGCCGCCAGCCTGGAAAAGATCGCTGAGCAGGGGGCTGAACCCTTCTATACCGGTGAGCTAGCGGATGAGATAGTCGCTACGGTGCAGGAGAAGGGCGGTAAGCTCAGCCACGCGGATATGGCCGAGTACCAGCCGGCAAAGGGTGAGCCGCTTTGCACCGACTTCGTCGGCAACCAGGTCTGCAGCATACCGCCGCCGAGCAGCGGCGGCATCGCCACGTTGCAAATACTGAGCATCTACGCCCACGCCGCGGCCAAGCACGAGCCACAGGGCGAAGCCGATAAGGCGCACTTGCTCGCCGAAGCGTCGCGGTTAGCCTTCGCCGATCGCAACACCTACCTGGGTGACCCGCAGTTCGTTACGGTGCCGTTAGATGATCTGCTGGATGAGGAGTACCTATCTGACAGGGCGCGACAGATCGCTATGGACAGTTCCATGGGCGAGGCTGCCCCAGGGTTGAATGATGCTAGTGCTCGCTCCAGTGCAGACAGGACCCACTCCACGTCACACCTCGTAGCAGTAGACAAATATGGCAACGTGGTTTCAATGACCGCCTCGGTGGAGATGCCGTTTGGCTCGCAGATCATGGTCGGCGGCTTTATGCTAAATAACCAGCTTACCGACTTCGACTTTCAGCCCCGCGATGCTGACGGTAACAAGGCCCCTAATCGGGTTGAGCCGGGCAAACGGCCGCTTAGCTCTATGACGCCGGTGATTGCCTATAATGGCGCTGGCGAACCGCGCCTTGCGATCGGCTCTCCCGGAGGAACGCGGATTATAGGCTACGTTTCGCAACGGTTAATAGATATCATCAAATACGATAGTTCATTAGAAGAGGCTATTCAAACGGGGAACATCGTAAATCGTAATGGGCCGACTGAATTAGAGGAAGATACAGCCCGTGTTGCTTTAGCTGCAGAGCTAGAAGAACGTGGCCATGAGGTAGAGATTGAAGAGTTAAATAGCGGCCTGCACGCCATCTATATAGATGGCGAAGGCCGTTTACACGGGGCAGCGGATCCGCGCCGTGAGGGCGAGTGGCGGCGGGTCATTAATCACAGATAAAAACCACAGCTAGCAATCAAATTTTAGGAAGTCTCTAGAAATGTCGAATGAGGGAAGATTTAAACGGCTTTTGCGCTGGTTCGGTGTTCACATGTACCGCTTTCCGGTCCACAGGGCAGCGGGAAAATGCGACTGTGCCCGGCTGGATGCCGCTTTGGCTGCAGGCAAAGAGGTAAACACGCAAAAAAAATTAGGCTCGACGCCGTTAATGGTAGCCATTGCCCACTGCAGTGATACAGCAATTATAGATAGGCTTATTGAGGCAGGGGCCGATGTGAATCTGGCCAAACAGAACGGCACCACACCCCTTATGGTGGCAGCGCAGCTCAATCAAAATCCGGAGGTGACGCGAAAGCTTATTGAGGCTGGTGCTGAGGTCAATACAGCAAAGGCAAAGAATGTAATCCCGCTGATGATTGCAGCTTACAATAACAATGAGAAAGTTGTTGAACAGCTGCTGCGCGCCGGGGCGGACGTCAAGGCTGCCCGTAGTGATGGGGTGACTGCCCTGATGGCAGCTGCATTCAGCAAAAAAACCGAAGTCGTTAAGCTTTTACTCGAACACGGCGCGGACGTTAATGCCCGTAGCGAATCAGGGCTTGATGCGCTGATGATCGCTGCCGAGTATAGCTATGATGAGCAGATGACCAGGGCGTTAATAGATGCTGGTGCCGATGTGAAAGCCGAGCAAGAAAATGGCATGACCGCATTGATGATCGCCGCCAAGCTAAATGAGCCGTATATCGTTGAAATGCTTTTAAATGCCGGCGCCGATCCTGCTCACCGGGATAGCTATGGTAAAACTGCCTACGATTGGGCCGCTTCATATAACTCATCTGTGCGGGAGTCAGATGTCTATGAGCGTTTGTGTTTAGACGAATAGGCGCATTGTTTAAACCAAACGGTACTAAAAACTATGGCAAATCCTTTTGCCTCTTGTTAGACTGCGCTCAATTATAACTACCAAGTAGTTATGCGGTTCTTAACCTATAAAAGATGCAAATGTACACAGGAGATTTTTTGGAATGAGCGCAGAAGCACTTGAAAAAATCGAACACGCGGTTCAACACCTAGATCTTAATGAGCTAGATACGGCCAAACGCGTCATTGAGCGCGAGCATAAACAGCGCGAGAAAGAGGCGCGCAAGCAGGCTCAGGCTGAGATGAAGGCGGTGGCCGAGAAATACGGCGTTAGTTTACATGAGATAGTAGCCGGACAGACAAAATCTAGCGGTGGCAGCAAAGGTAAAGTGCCGCCGAAATACTGCCACCCTGAAGATCCTGATAAGACCTGGACTGGTCGTGGCAGGCGCCCACATTGGGTACAGAACTGGCTTGATGCCGGCGGCGATCTGGAAGACCTGCGGATATAATCAAGCAGCTAAAGGCTGTCTCTATCAGTCACTCTGTTAGATCGCCGTGGAGGCCTGGGTGCCAAGGATGGCGCCGTAGTTAGTGGACATCAGGGATGGTGCCGCATTAAACTACCGAGCGAATCTTTGCCCTGATTTCATACCACTTTTGAGGGATAGATGCTTGAGCTGATTCAGGCTGGCGGTTGGTTAATGTTGCCAATCCTGGCTTGCTCCGTGGTCGCCTTGGCGATAATAGTTGAAAGATTTTGGACTTTGCGCCAGAACCGCATCCTGCCCGAGGCCCTGCGCGGTCGTGCCTGGCGGCTTGCCTACGAGAAGCAGCTAGAGGAGCGTTACCTCGAAGCGCTGAAAGAGAGTTCGCCCCTGGGCAGGATCCTTGCGGCCGGCCTATATGCCTTGCCTCATGGCCGCTCGGCTATGGCCGAAGCGGTCGAGGATGCAGGAAGACACGAGGCTCACCGTCTTGAGCGATATCTAAATACCCTCGGCACAATAGCTGCTATAAGCCCCTTGTTAGGCCTGCTTGGCACCGTGATCGGCATGATCAAGGTCTTTGGTGCTATTAGTGCTGAGGGCATGGGCGACATGCCGGCCTTATCCGGAGGGATAGCAGAAGCCCTTATCACCACCGCCTCGGGGATTACGGTAGCTATACCGGCACTTATCGCTTATCGCTACCTGCGTGGTCTAGTCGACGCGCGGGTGGTTGAGATGGAGCAAGAGGCGATGCTGCTCATTGAGGCCGGTTCCAGTGTCTCGGGTGATTGATGTGCCTCGGGCGATTGATGTGCATGGAGGTTGGAGTTGAATCTGCGTCGGCGTAGCCGCAATGACGAGCCCGACATCAATCTAACGCCACTTATCGATGTCGTCTTCCTGCTGCTTATATTCTTCATGGTGACCACAACCTTCGTCCATCAAACAGGCTTGGATATAACCCTCCCGGAAGCCGACACAGAAAGGACTGATACACCTCCCGACTTGTTGGAGATAAGCATCGATGAGGGTGGTGAGTACTATGTCGCAGGAGAGGCCTTAGTTAACCGCGAGCTGGATACATTGATGCGCGCCATCCGTGAAGCCTTGGAAGACCAAGAGGTGAGCGGTGTGGTTATCCGTGCTGACGCTGATGCTCCGCACAGGGCGTTAGTCCGAGCTATGGATGGTGTCGGGCAGTTGGGTATAAGCCGAGTCTCTATCGCTACCATAGAGCCTGAGCAGTAACTTTCTGCCAAACGGAACCTCTAAAAGCTCACCACTGAGCTTACTGGAATCGCTGGATTATGAGCGCAAAAGCGGATAGTGAAGTAACGCCTCCACTCCCTGACTCAGTCGCCCCGGTGGCCGCGCGCGGGACATGGCCAACCTTTAAACGTCTTTTCATCGGCTATGTGCTGCCGCATTGGAAGTTAGGCATTATAGCCATTGTCGCTATGCTCGCCGTAGCCGCTACTCAGACTGGAGTCGTAGCGTTGGTAAGGCCGCTGCTTGACGACGGTTTTGTCGAAAAAGACGCCGCAACGATTCGATTCTATGCCTTTCTGCTGATCGCCTTCGTCGTCTTTCAGGGGGTGATGTTCTTTGTTAGCCACTACCTAAAGACCTGGATCGCGCGTAATCTGATTAAGCAGCTAAGAGGCAATCTCCATGACCGCTTGCTAGTAATGCCGGCGAGCGTCTTCGATAAGTTCTCCTCGGGGCGGTTAATCTCCAAGCTTACCTACGAAGCCGAGCAGGTCGCAGATTCTGTAACCAAGGCCGTACTGAACTTGATTCAAGATGGCGCCCGGGTGGTTTTCTTGGTTGGTTACATGATCTATCTGGCCCCTCTGTTGACCTTGGTAGTTGCCACCATTTTCCCCCTTTTGGCGGGCATCATGGCTTATGTAAATAAGCGGTTTCGCAAGATAACCAAAAAGGTCCATAGCGCTGTTGGCGGGGTGGGTAGCATCGCTGAAGAGAGCGTGCACGGCCATCAGGTCATAAAGGCATTTGGTCAGCAAGAGCGGGAATTGCGCCGGTTCGAAAAGGCCAATGAAGAGAACCGCCGTCAATACATGAAGTTCCTCGCAACCAAGCACGCAGCAGTGCCGGTGACCCGGTTCCTTGCTGGTATAGCACTCGCCGGTGTGATCTATCTAGCTACTATAGACGCCTTAGTGGAGACCATTACTGTCGGGACGTTCGCCTCATTTGCCGGTGCGCTGATGCTTCTTAATCCACCCATTAAGAGCTTGATCACGGTTAATGCGCGAATCCAAAAGGGTTTGACTGCGGCTAAGAGCGTCTTCCAGGTTGTTGACACACCGGCTGAGCAAGATAACGGTAGCATCAGCATAGAGAGAGCTCAGGGCCGTGTTGAGGTGAGCAGCTTACGCTTCTCTTATGATGGTGAGCACGAAGTGCTGCGCGGGATCGATATGCATGCCGAGCCTGGGCAGAGAGTCGCCCTGGTGGGTCCTTCAGGAAGCGGTAAGTCGACATTTGTTGCGCTGATACCGCGATTTTATGAGCCTACCGGTGGGCAGATCTGTCTAGATGGGGTGGTGTTGCACGACTATCGCTTGGCTGATCTGCGTCGTCAGATCTCCATGGTCGGTCAGAACGTAACCCTATTCAACGCCAGTGTAGCCGAAAATATTGCCTTTGGTGCTAGCGATAACGTATCTCAGGAGCAAATCAGGCAGGCGGCTCAAGCGGCAAATGCCTTGGAGTTTATAGAGCGCTTGCCGCAGGGGTTTGATACCCATATCGGCGAGGACGGAGTGTTGCTCTCGGGTGGTCAGCGTCAGCGTCTGGCCATTGCCCGGGCCCTGCTTAAAGATGCGCCCATACTTATCCTCGATGAGGCAACGTCAGCGCTGGATACCGAATCGGAGGCCTACATCCAGCAGGCGCTTGATCAGTTGATGACAGGGCGGACGACTTTTGTCATTGCTCACCGTCTGTCGACTATCGAGAATGCCGATAAGATAATCTTTCTCGAAGATGGGCAGATAAGGGAGCAGGGCACCCATAGCCAGCTCTTGGCTAAATCTGGCCGCTATGCCAGCTTTTACCGCATGCAGTTTGAGGGTTAGTCGTGCCCGCCTTTTGGTATACCGATAGTTTTACATCTCGGGCGCTTATCCCTGCTGCCGGATTGTATGGTGCAATAACTTCTCTGCGGCGTAAGGCCTATCGGCGAGGATGGCTGGAGAGCCTGCCGGCGCAGGTGCCGGTTATCGTAGTGGGCAATATAACAGTCGGTGGCACTGGTAAGACCCCCTTGGTGGCGTGGCTGGTTGAGCGTTTGCGTGAGCAGGGCTGGCGACCGGGCATAGTCTCGCGGGGTTACGGCTCGAGCGCTGGTAAAGGCCCCGTGCGGGTTAAACCTGCTTCTAGCGCTGATGAGGTAGGTGACGAGCCGTTGCTGCTCGCACGACGCACCGCCGCCCCGGTCTATGTTGGCGCTGATCGACCGGCGGCGGTAGCTGCTGCAGCTACGCAGGCAGGGTGCGATATAGTCGTAAGTGACGATGGCCTGCAGCACTACAGGATGCAGCGCAGCATGGAGATAGCGGTTATTGATGGTGAGCGTAGGCTTGGTAACGGCCGCCTGCTGCCCGCCGGCCCCCTGCGCGAAAGGGCTCAGCGCCTTGATGAGGTCGATCTGGTTGTGGTCAACACCGCCGAACCCAGTGAGGAGGAGGTTTCATTCAGCCTAACACCCGGGCGGCCGCAGCCGGTCATCAAAGGGGGAGCTTGCTGGCCTGGTGGCCCAGCCCACGCAGTAGCTGCTATCGGTAATCCGCAGCGCTTTTTCCGTACCTTGGCACAGCTGGGAATTGAGGCCGAGGAGCATCCCTTTGCCGACCACCATAAGTTTGGCGCAAATGACCTAGCATTTGCCGATAACGGTGATAGCAAGCCAATCATCATGACCGAAAAGGACGCGGTGAAGTGTGCTAACCTGCCGCAAAGCGATAGGTGCTGGTATCTGCCGGTTGTGGTCGAACCGAGTAGTGAATTGGCAGAGAAAGTTGATGCGCAACTTCATAAACAATCTACAAGTTATTGAATAAAATAATATGTCTACGGCAAGCGTCGCCTTTATAGTTGTTATTCCAGCCCGCTATGCAGCTAGCCGCCTACCAGGTAAACCTTTGCTTGAGGTTGGTGGTTTACCGATTATTGAGCATGTCTACCGGCGCGCCACGGCGAGCGGTGCCCAACAGGTGGTGGTTGCCACAGATGATGAGCGCATAGAGAAGACTTGTCACGGGTTTGGCGCCCAAGTTTTAACAACCAGTCCAGATCATAGCAGTGGCACCGAGCGCATTGCCGAGGTGGTCGATAGGCTCGGTATTCCTGATGAGAGCATTGTAGTTAACCTACAAGGCGACGAACCGCTCATGCCGCCCGATTTGCCTGCCTTAGCGGCATCACGATTGGCTCAAGATAGCGATGCGGATATTTCTACCCTCGCGGTGCCTATTGAAACTGCCGCCGAGCTAAAAGATCCATCAGCGGTGAAGGTTGTATGCGATAACCGGGGCCGCGCTCTCTACTTTAGTCGTGCACCTATCCCCTGGGAACGCGAGGCGATGCTGCAGATCAGCGATGCTCAGGTCAATGCCGGTAACTGGCTGCGTCATTTGGGTCTCTATGCTTATCGGGCTGGCTTCCTGCGCTGCTATCCGAATCTAGAGCCAGCCCCAGCCGAGCGCTTAGAGCAGTTAGAGCAGTTGCGTGCCCTGTGGCACGGATACTCAATACAGGTGGCCGTCACCCGGCAGAGGCCGGGGCCGGGGGTGGATACAGCTGATGATATCGAGGTGGTTGGCAGATTGCTCAAGGATTACCAAAGCTAGCTCATCATGGCGCCATCCCTGGTGCCAAGATCCCCACACCAGTTAACCAAATGGTTCAGGAATAACAGATAGAGGCGTCCTACTGCTGACTTAGCATCGCCGATAGATTATCAAAATCAAGCTCAAGGAAGGTTATGTCATCAATGTCGCGGCTGTTGTGCTCGCGCGCATCCTCCATGAGCTTTACTACCGCATCGAAACGCGCCTCGCTAGGGCTATCGCATAGAGTATTCTCCAGGCCCTCTATAGCCAGCATACTGCCATCTGCCGTGCGCGACTCAACAACTCCATCCGAGCATGCGTAGAGGCGCGATTTGGCCGGCGGTAAATGGTACTCTAATCCGGCTGCTTGGATGCTAGTCGATGATACGATTCCCAGCGGTAGCCCCTCGGAGGCGAAGTGGGTAGCTTGGCCCTGTGCAGAGATCAGCAATATGCTCGGCAAGCCGGCGTTCCATATGGCCAGATGGATACCGTCATCACGCAGGCTGACCTCGATTAAAGCTGCGGTTAGAAACATATCGGGGGGCAGGTGCTTGTGCAGGTGATCGTTGAGCCTACCCAGGATCTGCTCCGATCCTACCCCTAACTCGATCTGGTCGTAGAATTTGCCGGCTAGGGCGGGAACTCCAACTGCTGCGCCGATGCCGTGGCCGGTGAAATCACCGAGCAAAAAAAGTAGGGCACCGTCAGAGGAACGCCTGCCAGCCAGAAGCAGATCGCCACTGAGGCGCTCGGCGGGCCGGTAGTAGTGCCTCACCCCGGGGTTGCCCAGCACCTCGTTTTGGGTCGCGCAATTTATGACTCGGCGGGCAATCTCCTGCTCGGCATCGACTTGGCTCTTTGCCTTGCGCAATTCCAGTTCGTCCAGGGTCATCGCGGCGAGTTCAGTCAGGTTAGCGAGCTCGTCAGCGCTGATACCCTGTGGCCGGGGCTGTTTGTCCTGCACGCAGAGCACGCCGATATGCAGGCCGTCGTATGTCGTCAGGGGGACGCCGGCGTAAAAGCGAACATGAGGAGGGCCGGTGACTAAAGGATTATCGGCAAAGCGGGGGTCTTCGTGGGTGTCGGGGACTATCAGCGGGGCGCCCTGGAAGACGACATGACCGCAGAACGAGATGCCCCGCTCGGTTTCACAAGCATCCACTCCGCACGAGGATTTGAACCACTGCCGGTCGCGATCGACCAAGGTAATGGTCGCCATCGGGACTGAAAAGAGCCGACATACAAGCCTTATAACCCTGTCAAAGGCCTCTTCAGCCGGGGTGTCGAGTATGCGGTATTCATACAGCGCCGACAGGCGACGCTCTTCATCATTGGGTAGGGGGGCTTGTAACATCAGCGGATCATAGCAAATTAGAAATAGGCTAAAAAGCTTCGGTGAAATTAAAGTAGACCCCGGGGCTCTCGCCGTCCTCGGCATCGCCTGTAGCAAACCCGTAGGCTATATCCAAGCGTAAGTTGATGCGCATATCCTGCTGTAAGGCGTATCTGATGCCGCCGCCTACGCCGTATTTGAGGTTGTCGTCCGATATATCATCAAAGTCGGGAAAGACATCCCCGGCGGCGGTAAATACCGTGCCTTGCCAGCGGCCCTGGATAGGGAAGCGCACCTCGGCCTGCCCAGAGAGGTAGAGTTGATCCATGTACCTGCCGCCAGCGTAACCTCGTAATGTGGACCCAGAGCCAAGACTAGGCAAGAAAGGAATAGGGGCGCCATCAGAGGCGTACTCACCTTGTATCTCCAAAGCCAAGGCCCCTTCCCGGCCCAGGGGCAGGTATAGTCGCTGCGAAAGGTCGTAGCGCTCAAATGCTTGGTTAGCGCCGAGATCTTCCGGGTAGGCTAGGGCTCTGAGACTGGTCTTGGAGCCATGACGGGGAAAGAAAGGGGCATCAGTGCTATCTCGATTGATCTGGATACCGACCCCGTGGAAGGTGTCGCTCATCTCAAGGTTGTTATCTGAATAATACTCTCTTATCAGCCCCTGATCATCATCCTGAAACTCGGTGATTTTAGAACGATTGGCTTCAAACACGCCGCCGACGTACCACTCATTGCCCATCCAGCGCTGCAGCGCCAGCAGATTGCTATGCCGTTCATAGGTATACTCTTCCTCGTCTTCCTCGGGCGTGGTAGCGCCTATACCGTAGAAATCGCGCGGGAAGTTTTGGGTTGTGGCGTTATTACTAACCTTCCACAGGCCGCGACCGATAAACCAGGATGCACCAATAGAGGCCATGTGCTGATCTTCCTGAGTATAAAGAGCGGTAACCCGTATAGTATCGGTGCCCGAAACCCCCGTTTGCAGTTCACGGGAAGAGAAATAGAGCATGGTGTAGCTAATGCCGGCCCCTGTATCCGGGGAGTAGAAGGCGAGGGGCAGATAAATCGTGCCACTATCCCTCTCGGCTTGGCTTAGTGGGGCGAAGACGAGCAGGGCGCTGAATAGGGCAACGCGCACTGCTCGGCATTTATCACTGAGTGAGGATAGGTAATTCATAACGCCATATTAGACCATATAAAATCCACTTCTTGACCCCGGTTCTCGTTCTCGCGCACAAGCGGAGCCGAAACCGGAAAACCCGTTAGACAGTGGGCTTTTCGTCGTGGGGCCGTGCTGTCAAGTCCACGCCCAAAGCACGCATCACTGCAAGCATGTTTTTCAGAGTCGGGTTGCCTTGTTCACTGAATGAGCGGTAAAGCTGCTCGCGGGAAAGGCCGGTTTCACGGGCCAATTCCGTCATGCCCCTGGCACGAGCCACGACGCCGATCGCCTTCGCAATGTGAGCGGCATCCCCGGTTTCCAGGGCATCGGCAAGAAACACCGCAATGGCCTCATCACTCTCCAGGGCCGCCGCCGGGTCGTAGTCGTAAATCTTGTCACTCATGACGCCTCCCAATGGGCTGCCAGACGTCGCCCGGCAAGCCATTGGCCAGCCGGAAGACACGGGCCGCGATCAATGCCTTTGCATGTTGATCACGGAGCTTGCGTTCCCACTTTCGGTAGGTCTCTGTCTGTTTAACGTCAAACATGGCACAAGTGTAGTTTGAACACTACATCCGCACAAGCTATTTCTGGCTACCAAAACGCGCCGCAGTGCTCCGCCTATAGCCGCGCAGCGGCTTAGGGGGTGGTGAAGCGGCGCATGGCGCGCAGCGCCATTACTCTGGGGCTTTCTGTTGTTCGATGTACTGCTTCAAGACCGACAGCGGCGCACCACCGACGGTAATGATGCAGTAGCTGCGACTCCAGAATACCGGTTTGCGCCAGTAATACTGTTGAAGATGCTCCCCGAACTCCTTGCGGATGAGCCGGGAGGTCACCGTCTTTAGATTGTTGACGAAGGCGGAGGGGGCGGTGCGCGGCGTCAACTCCAAGAGCAGGTGCAGATGGTCGGGCTCGACTGGGGCTTGGAGACCTTCGCCACTGTGGCGACCGCGCAAGGTGCCGAGACCATCGATAACCCCCGCCACCTTGCCGGCACCTTGGATGCCATCCGTGGCGTACAGCGCGAGATCTCCCGCAAGGAGGAGGCGGCCAAGAAGGCGTCGGGTAGGAGTCGGGGCTTCCCCATCTCCAACCGGTTGCGCAAGGCGTACGATGAGTTGCGCCGGCTGCACCGTAAGGTGGCCAATCAGCGCCACGACTTTCTCCATCAGGTCTCTGCCCGACTGATCAACGAGTTTAGTGCTTTGGGCCTAGAGGCGCTGAGCATTCGAAACATGACCGCTAACGGCGGTCAATATAAACGGGGCTTGAATCGCAGTATTCTTGATGCCGCTGGCGGGGCCTTCCATCAATTGCTCAAGCTCAAAGCGGAAGAAGCTGGTGCTTGGGCGGTGGAGGCCCCGACGCGGCAGATCAAGCCCTCACAGACCTGTCACGCCTGCGGGCAGCAGGAGAAGAAACCGCTCGGCCAGCGCTGGCACAGCTGCCCTTGCGGCGCGTCCTGTTCACGGGACGAGAACGCCGCTCGGGTGCTGTTGGCTTGGCTGGAGCGGAGTTTATCCGGTCGGGAACCGGCCGATGCGTGGAGGGAGGTCAGACCGGGTCATCCTTTGGATGAATCGGCACTCCCGTCGAAGCGCGAAACTCACGCCATAGCGTAAGCTTGGCGGGAGTAGTTCATCAGACTCCCACGGTTCAGAGGGTGAACTCGGCATACGCTTGGGCACTTGACCGGGATCAGTGTGTGCGTTCATCGTCGCGTGTTGAATGGCGTAAGGCAGCGGCAGTAAAGCATGGAGATGATTCAGTCGGGATGCGGGCGCAGGAGGAATCCGTGGGTGTTAGATTGCGGCGGGATAGTGTAGCGAAAAGCGGCGTCTGTATAATCCACTGCTGCTCTTGAAGATGAAGATCCGAATGTATTCTTGGCGGCAGTGGGAGATGTAGCAAAGGCACGAGGAATGGCCCAACTTGCGCGAGAAGCGGGGCTTGGACGAGAAAGCCTGTACAAGGCGCTTACCCCA
Source organism: Halorhodospira halochloris (assembly GCF_002356555.2). Classification (NCBI taxonomy): domain Bacteria; kingdom Pseudomonadati; phylum Pseudomonadota; class Gammaproteobacteria; order Chromatiales; family Ectothiorhodospiraceae; genus Halorhodospira; species Halorhodospira halochloris. Next base: position 1,472,655 of record NZ_AP017372.2, on the reverse strand, counting down.
GGAGCTAAGCCACGTTACGATACAGTTCTGAAAGTAATTCGTGCTTTGGGCGTGGAGACGCACGCATCACCAATACATCAAAAATGCGATCCCAACAAGGCGCTTCAACGGACGCGCTGACGCGCGCCGTTGAGCATTGCCGTTCGGCAGTAAGAGACTTTCGATGAGAGGTTTTGGATGAATATCAAAGATCTGATTCAGGATGCAGAGGCTCTTCCGGTGGAGGAGAGGGCGCTCGTAGTTGATTCGCTCCTTCGCAGCCTAAATCCGCCGGAATCGAAGATTGATGAGAAGTGGGCGGCGGTGACAGCTAAGCGTTTGAAAGAGGTTCGCTCCGGAGCGGTGGAGAGCGTTCCTGGTGAAGAGGTGTTTGCAAGGATCTGGAGGGACCGGGCTGAATGAGCTTTCATCTCCATCCTGAAGCCGAGCGCGAGCTTGAAGAGGCTGTCGAATATTACGAAGGGATCGAGCCAGGCCTCGGATATGACCTCTCCGTTGAGATCTATTCAGCAATTCAACGCGCTGTCGCCTATCCACAGGCATGGCCGGTGTTTGATGGAGAAGTCCGGAGGGCGTTGGTGCGAAGATTCCCATATGGGGTGCTTTACTCCGAAGAAGAGGGAACTCTTCTTGTGATTGCCGTGATGAACTTGCACCGGGCCCCTGGGTACTGGAAGGGGCGTCGCTGACTGCCGAACAAGGCCATGCAGCCGACGCTCGTTCCTCGCGCGGCTGATGGCTGACGTTATCGCGCCGAGCAAAGCTCGGCGTATCTTGCGGGGTGAAAGTCCCCGTCGGGTAAGGGTTTGCCACCCACCCGTATCGAGTCTTGGACCTGTGACGGAGTCCTCAGGCCGTGGCATGCAGGAAGAACTATAGCGCCGGGGCGGATTTCACGGATTCAGGTATGCGATAATTCATATTATTAAACTGGTAGGATACAATCCAAGATTGCGAGCAAATTAACTGTGCCTAGATCAAGCAGCCTGGGCAAACGTATCGGGCGGCGCGTCTATCTGCATATCGAGACCATTCCCGCACTCGATGAAGAGCAGCGCGCAATTTGGGAGCATGCCATTGAGCAGGCTTCTGCCGCAGTAGGGGTGCAAAGCGGTGAGCACTTTAACGTCGTCCGCCTTGAGTTCGTGCCTCAGTACGAAGGTGGCGCTGTTTCCAGCATCGAGTCGGCAGAGGAAGAAAAGGCGGATACTCTTGCTGCTGTCAGCGAGATAGGGCTGCTTCACTACCCGGAGTTTTTTGCCGATCCCTTTCCCGCCCTGGCCGAGAGTTGGCGCTATGTCCCGGCAAACGGGACGTTAGGTCATCGCAGCTATCGCGACTCGTTAAACCCGCCAATCTTGCACCGTAAGGAGCTGCTGCTTAGCCCTGATCACCCCGAATATGCTAACTATGCGGCCTTGACCGAGGCTGCCGAAGCAATCGGCCTGTTCGATAATACTACCCGCATAGGTTACCGCCGGCAGTGGTTGGGGTTGTTGCGCGAAGCCGGCTACCGTATCGACGGCCATGCCCTAGTACCTATCGGCCCCGAGGAGCGCGAGAGCTGTGATCAAGGCGTCGATTGGCAGGCAGAGCGGCAGCGCACAGCGCTCGTTCGCTACGGTTTCTCGACTCCGGTACAGGCCCTGGCTAGGCACGGTTTTCTCGATGGCACCTATAGCCTATTTGACTACGGCTGCGGGCGCGGCGATGACATCCGCGGCCTGCACGAAAATGACGTGACAGCGAGTGGCTGGGATCCTTACTACGCGCCCGAGGAGTCGCTTGAGGAGGCCGACCTGGTCAACCTCGGTTTCGTGATCAACGTCATCGAAGACTTCGACGAGCGGCTGGAGGCCTTGCTCGGCGCCTGGTCGCTGACTAGGAAGCTGCTGGTTGTGGCGGTGATGCTGGCTAATGATAATGATCGGTGCGGCGAGAGCTTTCGTGATGGCGTCATAACCCGGCGGGGCACTTTTCAGAAGTACTACACACAAGGCGAGATTAAATCTTTCCTGGAGCGCGCCCTCGATGAAGAGCCGATCCCGGTAGCCCCAGGGGTCTTCTACGTCTTTCGTGATAAGGAGCTGGAGCAGCGCTTTCTTCTCGATCGTTATCGCAGCCGAGGGCGGCCGCTGCGTTCTCCGGGGCTGCGCCCATCAGCAGCACAGGTGCCGACCGAGCAGCGCCGCCGCGAGCGAGCACAGCAGCGCGCTGCGCAGCGCTATGAGGCCTATCGCGACTCGCTAGAACGTCTCTGGGAGCAGTGGCTTACTCTTGGTCGGAAACCGGATAAAAATGAAGCAGAGAACTCGGTCGAGCTAACCGAAGGTTTCGGTTCTGTTAACCGCGCCCTGCGTTTTATCGAGGAATACCGGCGCAGGGAACTTGGCGATGAGCTCTTTGAGCAGATGCTTGTCGAGGCTGAGGATCGGCGTGTAGCTGATTTAGAGGTCTATTTCGCCCTGCTGCAGTTCGAGCGGCGTCAGTCGTATCGGCAGCTCGACCCTGACCTGCGCCGCGACGTGCGCAGTTTTTTCGGCGATTACCGGGCTGCTCTGGCAGCCGGCCGCGAGCGCCTATTGCAGATTGCTGATAGCGAGGCGATTGCTCAGGCCTGCCAGGAAGCGGCAGAGAATGGTTTAGGGCGCCTGCACTGGGAGCAAGAGCTGCACGGCTCACTGCAGCTACACAGCAATCTTGTGGAGCGGCTACCGGCACTGCTGCGGATATATGTCGGGGCCGCTGCGCTGCTTTACGGCGACTGGCGCAATAGTGATCTGGTCAAGATCCATATCGGTTCTGGCAAGCTCTCGCTAATGCGCTTTGACGACTTTGACGGGCAGCCACTGCCGCGCATGTTAGAGCGGGTCAAGATTAAGCTGCGCGAGCAGGACTTTGACTACTTCAGCTACGGCGAGGAGTATGAGCCGCCGTATCTATATTGGAAGTCCCTCTACATCCACGAGGAGCACCCCTACTATCCCGAGCAGGCTGCCTTTGATCAGGCCCTTGATGATCTCGGTCTCTTTGACATGTCCGGCTATGGACCGCCGCCGCATGTGCTGCGCGATACGCTTGCCCGGCATCGCTGGGAGATCGACGGCATGGAGCTGCGCCGCTCGCTTACACCGCCGCAGCTAGACGACCCGTGTGGCAGTTTTTTGACCTTTAGGCAGTTTATCGAGTGTGGTGAGACGTGGCATAGGCTAGCGGCGGAGCAGGGCATCGATAACCGCCCACAGCAACCGGAGAGCTGGAATGCGCTGCTTGATCTTGCCGAACAGGTGCTTGATCCGGTGATCGACTGGTTCGGCATGATCCACCTGACCTACGGTTTTGCCTCAGCGCAGCTGACCAAGCATATCCCGGGGCGCATAGACCCAAAGCGCGATCAACACGCCGCGCATGAAATCAACCGGCGGGGTAATTTGATCTGTCCGCGGCTAGGGGCGGCGGTTGATTTTATTGTGGAAGATGAAGATATGTGGGAGGTTGCTGAGTGGATAGCGGCCAATACCCCATTTGATCGACTTTATTTCTATAACTCCGAGCGACCGATCCATGTCAGTTATGGCCCTGAGCACAACCGGCAAATTGTCTGGATGCGCGAGGGGCCGTCAGGTAAGCGGGTGCCGAAGGTGGTGCGGTAGGGTTAATCGGATGGGCGTCTCGAAAAACCTCTCCGGGGCCATTAGTTGTCCCGGTGTGGAGGACGCCGTTAATCCATCCCTGGAGGCTCCACGGCGCCATCCCTGCCGCTAAGACCTCCATACCGGCACAACTAATGGCTCCGGGAAAGTTTTTCGAGGCGCCCTTATCTCATTTGCTTGACCCGTTGCGCTGCATTACTGATAGCTGCAGCAGCGTAGTCTATCTCAGCCTCGGTATGCTGACGCGAAAAGCTCACTCTGACTGCGCCGTATAGGGGATCCCCCTCCACCCCCATGGCACGCAATATCGGCGAGGGGTCAAGAGATCCTGAAGAGCAAGCTGATCCAGAAGCTATGGCGATCTGCTCGCGGGTCTGATTAATCAGTACGCTGCTAGGTATACCTGCAATAGCAAAGTTAATTATATAAGGGGAGCTGTATTCGAGCGGGGTGTGGATATACATATCTATGCCGGCATCCTGCAGGCACCCGAGGAAACGCTGACGCAACCCGCTAACGTGCTTAAGATCCTCTGCTCGGCGTTGCGCAGCTAACTCTAACGCCTTACTTAGGCCGACGATCTGATGGGTGGCCAGGGTGCCGGGACGCAAGCCAAATTCCTGCCCACCGCCAAAGCACAGCGGGCGGATTGGCAGACGTTGGCGATCGCGGATGATTAAACAACCGCTGCCTTTGGGGCCGTGGAATTTATGGGCCGATAGCGAGAGCATATCTATGCCGCTCTTCGCCATATCGATAGGCATCTTACCTGCGGCCTGTGCAGCATCTACATGAAGTATCACCCCATGCTCGGCCGCAATGGCGGCTATCTCTTCGATCGGTTGGATGGTGCCGACCTCATTGCTGGTATGAATCAGTGAGATCAGGACGGTTTCCGGCTTTATCGCCTGGCGAAGAGACTGGGGATTGATGCGCCCGTCGGCTGCCGGATCAAGGTAAGTAACTTCGGTACCAGTTTGCTCGAGCGCGGAGCAGCAGGCGGCTGTAGCACTGTGCTCAATTGTTGATGTAATGATATGGCGTTTTTGCTCAGGGGCGTGTAGTGCGAGCGCGTCCATGACGCCGCGCAGGGCTAGATTTATGCTCTCGGTTGCCCCGCAGGTAAATACTACTTCGTCTGGTTCGCAGTTAAATTCGTTGGCGATGAGCGCGCGAGAATCCTCTATATACTCCTCGGCCTGTCTACCCAAGTTATGCTCAGTGGAAGAGGGGTTAGCGAAGTGAGTGGCATCGTTGAGTACAGCACTCATGGCTTCGCTAACCAGCGGGTCTACTTGCGTGGTAGCTGCCGTGTCGAAATAAATCGGCAATTGAGGCGGCTGGTAACTTTTTGTATACATTTAGTAAGGTTAATCTTTAACGTGTTCCGTAATGTAGCTGTTATCTGAGTAGGGTATCACAGGACAGCTTATGCACCGGGGCAGCAACTAAATTGACTCGGGGACATGGCTTTGGAGGCACGCCGCTGTAGTGGATGCTTTGGTGATTTCTCAGAGGCTAGTGGGCCGCGCAAGGTGTATAGTGAGCTCTTCGATAGATAGGGGGAGTTCCCTTTCCCCTGTTATTCAGAGCATAGCAAGTGCAGCGTAATACATTTACTTTGGTTGATTTTTGGACAGGGAACTCCCAATAGGCTACTAGTTATGTTTTCAGTTTATGTTTACAGTTTGACAGGCCGTTACGATTTGTGCTATTAATCTCGAGTCGAGAATTTGTCTGAAAAGGAGTTGTAGCATGGTAGATACAAATCAAGCACCCGAGAGCGGTTCCACGGGAAGCCCAGATTCTACAAAAAAATCCACTGACACCCCCTCCAGAGAGGAAAGAACCTGGGGATTGATTGCCCATATTTCAGGCTTGGCCAGTTTTTTGGGGCCTTTGATAGTATGGCTAATCAAACGTGAGGAGATGCCCTTTGTCAACGATCAGGGCAAAGAGGCGCTGAACTTCCAAATAAATATAGCTATAGCTTATATCATCTCTATGTTTTTGGTAGTCATAGCCATTGGCGTAATTCTCATGCCCCTGGTTGGCTTAGCATGGCTTATCCTAATGATTATGGGGACGGTCAAGGCTAACAACGGAGAGTGGTACAGATATCCGTTTATTTTCAGAATCATAAAGTAATAGAAGAGATTTTGGGCCGTGGCCTGAGCTGCCCTTGGTGCGGTTTGCGCCAAGGGCAGCTAGGCTTGAAAAGTTTTAGATTTGCCTTTAGATGTTTCCAATAGGCACGATACCCATCAATGACTCAACCGAGCTAGCAACTCTTTACGTCGTTCCTCGGACAACCGCATGATGCGCCGAATAATATCTTCTATGCTCAGTTCATCGTAGCGAGCGGTTGCTGCCTCTTTTAGCGGCTTCAGCTGGTTGTATTCCTGGTTATTAAGCTGCTCCGGTGGAGATTCTAATTGACGCAACAGCTCTTCGGCTTGACGGAGGTCAAAACTCTTGATCTCATTTTCCTGCGGTAGCTGGGACAGCCACTCAGCAACATGCTGAGCGCGTTGTTGTTCTGCCAACTCTGCGCGGCGCTTGCGGACCGCCACAAGCAGATTGGCTACATGGGTTCGGTCCTCTCTGGCCAAATAGGAGGGGGCGGCTAGCAATTCCTGTTCCAGGGAGTGGCATGCTTGATAATCTCTTTGCTCAATAGAATCTATTAAGTCCAAACGTGGATTGACCCACTCGTATGAACGCCGATACGCAGCGTTAACCCTTTCTTGTGCCAGTGTTTGATAGATCGAGTGCAAATCCCAAACCGGATCAATCTCCTTATCTTGTAATTCATCAGTTAGTTGCTTTGCCTGAGCTGGGATTTGCTGATTGAGCAACTCTTCGAGTCGCTCTGGTGAAATGTCACCGTGCTCCCACGTCGCTAGATCTTCGACTATCCGTGACAGCTGCAGAACCGCCTCTTGGATATCATCATAGTCTTTAGTCTGGGCAAACAAATCACGCAAACTCTCAGCCTTAGAGAGAGCCTCACGCAGATCCGCCTCGCAATCTATCTGTAAACTGAAAAGCTCAGCAAGCTGCTGTTCTTGCTCTTCTAGAGCACGCCTTAATTTGTCTTGACGCTGCCATATAGCATTGACCCGTGAGTCGATCTCTTGTTTCTGAAGGGCATTGCTAGCCTGTTTGACTGCGTTAATGAGGTCATCACCACGACGAATCTGATCGCGCAGCTCTTTTACAGGGGTTGATGGGTTAGGATCTGGTTGTCTGGGGTAATCGTCGCTCTCATCTAGCGTCAACTGAAATGCCTGGCGCTGCTCAATGCGATAGGTAATATGCTGAACCTGCTTTTCAAGAGTCTCTGCCTCATGTTGAAAGCCAAGCTCTTTGAGACTCTTTACTGCCTTCTCCATCTTGTGACGAAAATTGCTTACTTCGGCGGCATTGTGGCAACTCTGCTTAAAAATCCAGTCGCCGATATGTTCACCGATAATGCTCCGCGCATAAGCGAGCAGGTTCTCACAGGTTGATATAAAAGGATGGTTATCCCACTCCGGACTATCTTCCATGTTCCGCTTACTGCGCAGGAGTTTTGAGCCGATGCGCAGCATTTCAGCAACATTGTTTTGTCGAGTTGCTCTCTCCAAGCCCTCTTCCCACTCATCTAACTCTCTTTGCCGAGTGTTTAGCTTTTCTAATGCTGCTTGAGAGCGGTCACGTAAATAACCGTATAAGCCCTCCATGGCCTCAGGGATTGGTTCTTCCTGCTGCATCTGAGCAGCATGTTTTTGGTATTCCACCAATTTTTGCAAATTCTGCTCATTTTCCCAGTTACTCAACAAAGAACGCCAGCGGCTTTCTGCATCCTCAGCTAGAAAGCGGAGAGAGGATTGCTTCAAGATCTCTTGCTGTAAAAAGTGTTTGCTTTGCTGTTTTGGGCTTGCAGCATTTACCCAGTCGCCTGCAGTGACCGGCTTACCATTTTGCTCAATGCGCCGAGGAGGGTGACTGCCAGCGATTAGCAAACCGAGCAGTACTGCAGCGGAGGATGCATTCATACCATAAGGCGGGCCGATCAGCAGCTGATAAGACTGCCACAGACTCCGCTGTGGATCGTCGCTGTGCGCCTGCTTTAGCTCCTCAAATACCTTCTTGATTTGAGGCTCTTGCGGCTCGGAGAGTTCGCCACTGCTTTTTAACGCTTGCCAGTTATTGACCAAGAGCGCTTTGACTCTATTTTGCAGGCGCTTCGGCTGTGCCTGTAGCCATGCGCCATCTACCTGACGAGTAATCAGGTTGCGCGTCAGTTGCATGGCATCAGCAGCTCCACCACCACTGCTACTGGCGAAGCCGTCGAACGGGAAGGGTAAAACCTCAGGATATACATGCTTGAAAATTGCTTCACCGACAGCCTTAAGACGGGACTGCGGAACATCAGCCATGCCGGCTATCCAGTACCGGCGTTCCTTAATGGTCTCTTTGACCCTTTCGGTTAGGGATTGGGTACTACGCTCTCGCTCCTCAGGTATAAACCGGCGAAAGCGCTCTCGCTCCTCACTGCTAAGGCGCTCGTCGAACACATGAATACGCCACAGATGCTCGGCGATATTGCCGCTTGAATCGAATATACCAATGACCCAAATAGGTGCAGCAGCGCAATTTGCTTTATTAAGATGAGCATCAAAAAGATCATTAATTTGCTGATCTATAGCAGGTAAATCATCGTCAGGGTGGATGTAGAGATAGATAACCTGACCTTTTGCATCCCTAGGTGACTCAGCACTCTGCCAAGCTTTAAATGCATTATCCAAAGATGTTGACAATGAGCCAGCTGTTGCCGGTGTAGCCTGAAACCTCCAGTCGGGAGTGTTGATGTCATTTTTAGCTGCGAAATCTGTCTCTATGTCACCTAGTCCGCACTCAGCTAGGCCACGGGCTTGGAATAGATTGGCAATTGCATCGCATGAGGCATCGCTCAAGCGCTGACGAAGCCACTGTTGAAACTGCCCGCGGGTGGTCGCATCGGATATAAGCTCGTATTGGCCTAGGTCTTCATTCCACTCCAGAGCGCCCAGTTCAGAGCTCAGGCGCTGTAGCGCCGATTTTAGTTGGGTGCGCGGCAAAGCGGTCGCCTCACAGAGTAGCTGATCTACCGTCTCTAGGCTCTGCTTACCGAGGCGTATCTTCTCTAGGATGGCGACACCGGCGAGAGTCAGCTTTTCCTCTATGTTTAAGTGTCCGCGCAGTTTCTCTAGTAACAGCTGTAAATTCTCTGCCACGTTAGAGCCGGTATGCTGCTCGGCGGCTAGAACTTCCGGCAGTAACCGGTTAAGGAGTAACTCCGCGGCACTGACCTGACGTAGGCGCCCATCTTGTAGCGCCTGTTCAGAGCTTATCTCCTCAAGAGTCTCCTTGATAAAGGTCATCGCCGAGCGCGATTGCACTACATCGCTTTGGCGTGTCAGAAACCACGTCGCAAGAGGGTGTAGCGGCCAGCAGCCGCGAGCGATGACCTGATTAAAACGCTCTTCCTGGTGCCAAACCGGATACCGGGAGATGTTAGGCAGGGTAGAATCGAGGCGCTGCCAACTTGCTTTGCTCAGCTCATCAGCGCGACTGCGTTGCCAAACATCGCTCAGGGCATCTTCATTCTTACCGATTATATGGGCAAAGATAGTCTCTAGATTGGTCGACAGGTAGATCTTTTCAGCGCTATCGAAGCGAGTTATATAGCGCAATAACTGTTGCATGTTATTGCTGCTAAAGCGGCGCAAATAGGCCTTTAGTTCGTATTGGATAAATCCGACAAAGCGGAGCTTATCGGGGTTATCCTGCACCCCCTGAAAGAGCTGCTGTAAGGCCGCGTCGCCGGCTAGGTGAGGCTTTTCGGCGGCGTACTCAAGGTAACGACCAAGCTCATCGAATAGTATTACTACGCTTGAGAATGGACCATCTGAGTCGCAATATATATCGCAGAGTGCCTGCAGCAGGTCCTGAACCGACTCTTGCCCGGTTACTGGGATGGGGCTGCCATTTGCTTCGGTATATAAGGCATCTACCTCAGCATAGGTCTGTTCATCGTTCCTGCGTAGTCGCTCGCATATCGCTGTCGCATCCATACCGGGCAAACGCTGCGCAAATGCCTCCTGACGGATGGCGTAGTTGCGTTCGACAAACTGCTCGGCTATTTGAAAGCGGGGGGATAAATCGCGGATCGCGCCAGCATCAACACCGTGCTGATCCAAGCGGGTGTAGACAGCCTGCGTTAGGGCATCGCCGAGATGGAAACCAGCCATGCCATCTAGGCATATTACCAGTGCAGGTTTATTTAATTGTTCAACACCAGTAGAGAGTGCAGAGCCGATCTGCTCATCGGCGCGCGCAACATTTGCGACTACTTGCTGAGCAGAACTAGCGCGCGGATCTTCTAGCAGTGTGGCTATTGCTGAAGCTAAATGCGATTTGCCAGATCCATAACCGGCGACGGCGAGCCAAAAAGGGTTACGTTCTTCTCCGCGCCGACCGGCGAGAATAGACTCTACAAGATCATTGACTACGCTAGCCGAGTCTTTTAGCCGGTGCTGCTCCTCAAGCCCCTCTTGAGCAGCATCATCAGCGCCGTGGTAGCGCGGACCATGGAAGACGAATGCACTAGCGGCCTCACGTGCTTTAGCCGGGTTCTTATATACCCAACTTAGCTGAACTGCGCCTTCAAAGAAGTCCTCATCATTAAAGCTAACCAGTTCTCCTACACGCAATTTAATACCCCCCAAAGATCAAATTGCTAAACTAGTTCGGCGTAGAGTTCGGCGAGGATTTTTTCGCTCTTAGTCAGCCGCAGCAGCATCGCTGATCCGGTGCGACGATCAACCTGAACCCAGCCTCGGCTTGCCATCCATTCCATCCAGTTATTGGCCTGCTCTTTTTCCCACCCGAGCAGTGAGAGTAAGCGCGAAGTACGAGCCAACTCGTCAAAATCGATTTGGGTGTACTCAGGGCCAAAGAGCTCATCCCAAGTAGTGTATAGAAAATACGCATAAGCCGGATAAAAGGCTGAATCAGTAGGCGCTGAGAGGCGGGTAATGGTCTGCGTCTCGTGACTGTTCCGAGTAAGGATCCGAGCCTCGCCGAAGCTGCCAGTTTCGCAGTACATGCGCGGTATCAGAGTAGTCAAGCGGCGCAGATAACCTTTGTCGCCGTAGCGCTGGATAAAAGTGCGATGCAAATCATCTTCATGGAAGTTGCGCCCGAGAAGGGTATCGCCCTCGGCGAAGAGCGCGAACCAGGCATCAGCGCAACCGGTAGGGGGGTGGCTGGCATCAAAGCGGCGCGAGATCATCAAGTGCAGGAGCCATAAGGTAACCGGTTCATTGAGAAATAGGTCTTCTCGATATACAGCATCGCCGAGCTGCGTTAATGAGAGCTGCCATTCGGACTGATCTCGAAGCGCATTGATTAACCCCATTGCCCAGGCGTAACGGATCATCGGTTCGACCTTGCCAGTCGAAGTGCCGGTAGGGATGCCGGTCGCAGCGCTGATCTCCTCTTTATCGCCGTGGCCGCCCGCAGCTGCAAAACGCAATAGCGCACCGAGCAGACCGCGCTCGGGCATAAAATCCTGCGGGAAATAGGATGTCAAAGGGGCGTGTTGAGATTGGGCTTGATCCATCACTACCCTCGCAATATTTCACGTTCTTCGAACGGCGTAACAGATACCAGGATCTCTTCTTGGCTAAGGTTGCCGGCCGAGGTCATAGCGGGGCCGATGGACCAACATTTCCCTTTATGCAGATCAGACAAGCGCGCCTTCCACTCTCTTCTAGAGTGAGAGCTGATGTCGCTGAGCAATTTAGCGAAGGCGTCGATCTCGGTATCAGCAGGGCGAAAAATCAGCTTATGTGCCGACTGAAAAAGGCGGTCTCTTTCTTCCCGGCTAAAATTGCTCATGGTTTGAGTTGCCAAAATCATGGACAGACCAAACTTACGCCCTTCACGCAGCATCTTATCGATTGGTGAATCGGTGCTGTGGTCGAGGTTTTGTATTTCATCGAGAACTACAGGTATGGGTCGGTACTTACTGCCATAACTGTTTGCATAATCATAAAGATCCCAGAGTACCATCTCGGTAATCAAACGCTGCACCTCACGATTCATTGTGGCGAGCTGCAGGATCTGCACCCGGTGCTCACTAGAACTTAACATCTCATCCCAGGCCGCGTCCTCGCCCTCGCGGAAGGGGTCAGCCTTGATTAACGGTTCGATCTTATTGGCTAGAGTTTCACCGTGTTGTCCCTCGTCACGGAGGCGCTGATGAAGCTCATGGAAATTGAATCCAGTAGATGTGGCAACTCCCTCCTCGATAACGCGCATTAAAGTCGCTTTTTGCTGTTCACCCATAGTGGTGTAGATTGCGGTGAAGATACTGGCAATACGCCCAGCAATATCGTAAGGAGTCTCTTCAGATTCAGGCAGAGATGGGTCTACCTGAAATCGCTGCGGATGAAAGGGCGAGAGCGGCAGTTTATGTTGCCTTACGAAATGGGTTTCCGGTTTAGCGATTTGCTCAAATGGCGGCTCCATGTGAACGGGCAAAAAGCCGTCGGTGTAATCAATAATCAGCGAGTGCAGCTGCTGTGCTGCCATCTCCGCAAGCAGGCACTGAATCGCGTAAGTCTTGCCTGAGCCGGAAGTGCCTAGGATCAGTAAGTGGCGGTTGTTTAGTTTTGGATGGCCGTAGTGCCAATAAACGGGCTGCTGTTGATTGCCGCGAGTGCCGATGAGCAGTTTATCAGGTATGGTGGGTTGCGAGGGTTTGGTGCCTGAGTCGACTGTCTGTGGATTACCGTGGGAAGTTTGCTCATTATCTGCGACTTGAGGCCACTCATGGTCGTGTCTGTCAGCTGTGCTGCACCCGCGGTAGGTTTGTGAGCCAGTTGGTGTTACTTGACCCGAATTAGATCCGGATTGGCTAGCCGCGGCTGTGGTGCGTTCCTGATCCTGGCTTTGGTGAGACTCCTGTTGTCTCTGCTGCCAACGGCGTTCATACAGGTCTACTACATTGTCCTCAAAAGTAGGCTGTTCAGTTGCTCTAGGTGGCTCGACAGCGCTAGTGCTGCGCCCTCTTTCAGCGTTGGCGATAGATTGGGTGAAGCCCTGTAGGTATGGGCGGAGCCTGATGGCCTGACCTTCAAGACTGATACCACCCCGTAGTTCATCAGCGGAGTCGCTGTCCGCAGTAAATAGCCGATGCAACGCAGGATAGCCAATAGAGATGCAATGAATGGCAAAGTTATCGGGGTGTTCGGCCGGGGCATTGACCGCACCAGGCGCTAACGGAATCTTCTCAATAACCGGCGATTCGTTCTGATCATCGGTCCAACAGGCGAATATTGCCGCTTGCCACTCAATCTCGAAAATACCTTCTGCTAGGCTCTCTAGGGCTTGATCAAGAACTTTCCACTGACTATCGGGCATGTTGACAACCGCCCGTGAAGTGACCGCTCGCTGCAGCTGCGCCCACCAGTAACGGCGATCAAAGGTCAGGCCGTGGATATCCTCGCGATCAGGGGCCAGGAGACGAGCAAGGTGGGATAGACCGTCTCTGATCTGATCATAAGCCTTATCAATATGAGCTTGGTTGCTTTGGCCTAACTTACACTCAATCAAGGTGGCCTTAAGCAGGGGCACATCATCCTCGCGGGGGATGAGAGCGAGTTGCAATAAGTCGGGCCTAGTACCCGATTCTTCATTATCTTCAAACCAGTGCTGTAACGAGTCTATAGGCAGCAGCTGAACTATATCGGCCTCTGGGGTTGCTAGGGCCCTGCGGATCATGGAAAAGCCGACCACCTCACGGATACGCTCCGTTTCACCGACTACTGCATGCAGTGAGGCAAGCCCGATTATCTCCTCCGCCTCATCGACTACGTTGGTAGCGATCTCTTTCAGATCCTCGCCGCTGAGAAAGGGCAACAGATCAATCAGTTGGCCATAAACCAAATCGTTAAGTGATTGCAGAGTATCTTGTTCGGTTGAAATGGCCAGATTCAACTCACCGTAGTCGCCGAGACCAGAGGTGAAACCGACTATCTTGCGGTTATGCGCAGTCGCTGCATCGGCACCTTGCTCGGTGGAGCGAATGAGGCGTTTATCGATGAACGGGTCGATGCAGGCTACCCACTGAGCATGTTGATGGAGCTGCTCAACAACCTCGCTCCACCGATTGTAGTGGATGCGTCCGTAGATCAGGTGTTCATCACTGCTATCGTGGGGATGGCAGAGCCGAGCTGAGAGATCGGCGTGGCGGGTTTGGATGCGTAAACGTCGGTTGCTAAACAGGCTCTTGCGGGTTAAGGCATCATCATTCTTGATCGGGCGCGGGTATTCGCAAATCGGAAACGGACTTATGTTGGTGGCATTAAAGTTGTACTCAAAAGGCTGAGCGGGTTCGACATCAGCAGTGAGTTCGCCCTGCAGGAAGTGGAAGAGAAAAGCTATATCGTAAAGTTTAATCTCCTGGCGCAGCATCTGCTGCATCTTTTCGCGATTAGGAGCGTAGCGGTGGGCTACATTCAATACCAGTTCCCGGCCGCTTTCTCGATGGTCATAGGATACCTTCTGCCGCCAGGCATTCAGCCGGCTCTCCATAGCCATAGGTGAGGAAGAGGTGGTATATACCATCACCTCGCAGTGGAAGGCAGGCCAATTTTGTGAAGTGTTGCCCTTTAAATACTTGCGCAAGAAGCTATCGACGCCCGACAAAATGGTGCCTAGCTCATCGACGTGTAAGGCGAGAATACGCAGCCCGTCTGTGGCAAAGGGGTAGAGCTGCTGATAGTCCTGGAGAACTCTATGGACTAAGTCGCGCGTTTCATTCGGTGCGACTATATCTGATATATCCTCTTCATCATCGTCTATCTCGTCGTCGCGCAGCAGTGTCTGAACCGCTAAACTCTTCGCCGAGTCGTCGGGTTGCGCGCCTAAGTGATGGATCAGGCCGAACGACTTAATCTCCGCCGACAGGCGTCTATCGGCATCAACAACCAATCCCGCGAGAGGTCTATGGATTTCCGATAGCTGGAGCAATCTTTCAAACTGCTTCTGACCGCTGCCTTCGAGGGCAAGCTTAGCGGCGACCTCGGGGAAACCGTCACACAAAAATCTGAGACGGTACCGCATCAGGTCAAGTACCGGCGGGCTGATGCCGAGGACCATCGCCGAGCGCAGGTAATGATCATTTATGTTGACGTTTGTATCAAACAGCAAGAATGCCTTATAGAGCCGTCGTAACAGCTCCGAGCCGCCCAACTTTTGGGTATCAAGCGCTGTAGCAGTGAGCCTTTCATACGCTTTTATAATTGGATCGAAGCAGTTGCTGATCGCATAGTAATATCCCTTTGAGGCTGCACTGTGCAGCCAGTCGCGGTATGCCTGGGACAACTCTAAAGACTGCTGCCACAGTTCTGTATCGATGTTTTCACCGGGATTAAACCCCTCAAGTAGATTGACGGTCTTTAACTCGGTTAGAGAGTTGCTGACTAGGCGATTGGCCTCTTCCTCGTCGGCGGCATAGTACATGGCCGTCATGGCATCTGGGGGGATTTGCCAAGCCGGTAGCATTCGCCGGGGTTCGGGATGTTGTTCCCAATCTGTCAGCACAGCCCTAGCGGCTTCGCTGCGTATCCTTTCTGGATGTGTCGGCTCGAAGCTCCACTGAAAGGTCAGCTTCTTCTCGTGCTCGGTTTCTCCCTCGCCATCCCTTTTCTCGATAAACGCTTTGACTTTGAATTGCAGGTTTGGGCGTTGGCGGCCGGTGCCGTAGGTTAGATTATCGAGATCAAGATCAAGAGCTATGGGGACATGCTTTTCCCAATTATCGGGATGCTGCTGTGCTTGATCACCATCTTCGGGTAAGCGGAAATCGATATTCTCTAGCTCCTTATCAATCCCGCCAAGACAGCTTTGGAGTAACTCTTGTGCTAGCTGATGGTTGGTTTGGTTGTTGCTGTCATCGCTGGTCAGATCATGGCTGAACTTATCGAGTTCGATCTCGATTCTGCTCAGCTCGTAAGCCGAAGAGAAGAGTGGGGTGTCGTCCTTAAGCTCCAGCGTCTTCCAGATGGCCCTCAAGAATGCCTGCATGCTGATTAAGCGGTTTAGCCTGTGGACCTTCTGTTTTGAGCTGGAAGGAGAGGTCGTTTTCTGCTTTAGTATATCGAGGACTTCTCCGATATCAGTCTTTAGTAAGCGCTGTCTTGCCTGAGCATCTCCGTTAAAAATAAACTTGTATAGGGTGTCCTTATACTCACTAATATCGTTATATTCAGTTCCATCTGCAGCTACTTGAGGTTCACTAATGTTGCCATCGTTGAAGGCTTTTTGTAATTTATCCCAAGCGCGGTTTTGATCGCTACTATTACGAAAGCGGCGGTGGCTGATAAAGTTAGCTGCATCCTTGATGCGCCGCTCGGCATCCTTGACATTTTTTGGCTGATTGAAGAGTGGTGGTAAATCCCAAAATGGCAGATTTGCAAAAAGGCGCGATTCAATGTCCTTGATCTTGTATAAACCGTGGCCATCACTGACGATTGTATCTGCCAAGAATTCGCCTAGCCGCTCTAGCTGTAAAGGCCTTTCGGTGAACAGGGTGTCAAGGATTCGATCTAAGCGCTCCATGTCGTTCTGCGCATTGTCGAGGCCTAAATCGTCGTTCAACTGTTGCAACCAGCACATGAAGCTACGCTCCATTTGCTGTTGCCAGATACGGCTCTCATCAACCCGGTGGAAGGCGGACAAACCGCCTTGGTCTGTGGCGTGGTTTAAGCCCACTAGGGCAACAATCAAACCGTCGTGGTCTTCAGGGCAGGTGCGATTGCGATACCACGTCAGCCGATCCTCTTCGTCGATCCAGTTGCGTTGACCGTCCTGAGCCATCCCGCCAAGCACGCGCATGCGATTATCGAGGTAATCTGCACCCTGATTCGGTTCGTTACGCCAATCTCGCCAAAGCGCTGTTGCAACACGGAAGTGGCACTCAATTTGAGCCTCTTTTTGCCACTTAGCTTTATGCTGCTCTAGCTTATGGAACAACTCAAAAGTGCTACGTGGACCTAGGCTTTGGATGATGAACCTGGCTTCTCTGGGCCTTTGACTTAAGCTAAGGACTCGATCCCACTCTTTTTGAATGTAGTTGGCTAGCGAATCGACGAACGGATTCATCTATTACGCCTCCCTGCCCGGGTTGTGAACAATAGAAACAGCATCTGAGAGTTCGATTAGATAACCGCCTTGCTGAAGTGCCTCTTCGACCCAATCTGTGTTGATGTCTACGCCGTAGGTCTTGTCGCTGATACCGCCACCAAGCCAGGAGAGGGCAGTGGCTAGCGGCTCTCCTCCAAGCGCAATGCCGTAGTGGGCGAAAACACGGTTGTAGAAATCTGTGAGACGCAAGTATTCACCTGGCGTTAAGAGAGCTGTAATTAAAAATCTTATTAGTTCCGGATTAAGAGCGAATCTTTGGCTTGGTCCTGTTTTAGGTATAACAATGCCCAACTCTTTGCCAAATTTCCTAAAATGTCTAAAGCAATTGTCGTCAGCATTTTCGTATTCTTTTTTACTGAACTGGGTCCCATTAGGAGTAATATATGGTGATCTTAGAGCTCTATAAAGTAAGGTTTCTATTTTGTTGTACGACTCAACAGATAGACGCCTAGCCGGATTGTTAGCTGGTGCTTTATGATCAGAAGCAATCCAAACGTAATTTCCTTCAAAGCCGGCGGTGTGATTTTGGTCTTCGTTAGCTCTTTGTGCTTGAAAGCATAGGCTGCGCATTACATGTATGGTTGCTAGCTTATTTATAAAGTCGATTTTTTCTAATGGCCCCATGGAAGATGAGCATATGTTGTTCATTTCAGTTGCAAAGAGCAAGGCTTCTTTCTTGGTTGCGCGAGGAACCCAGGCGAATGCGGAAAAGCTTTTGCCTTCGTCTTCAGGAACTAGTTCGTGTAGAGAGTTTTCAAGAAAAGAGGCTATATTCTCAAGTTGCGTAACTGAGTTATTCAAAATCCCTGATAAATTATTCTCAAGTTTATCTTGCAGTTCTGCCAAAGAGTTGCGCTGTAAGTGCTCATAATGATTCTTGTTTATGAGTGAACCAATATCAGAATCATCTTTGTGCTCAAATAGATTGGCGAGCTGCAAAAAAAGTAACTCGCCACCCCTGCCCATGAAGTTTCTGGTATTATAGTCAAAGTACCTTAAGCTAGAATGCCAGTCATGTATTTCACCTTTGCTTTCTTTAAGAGCCTTGGGGTGCTGCCAGGTTACCTCTTTGGATATTAGGGACTTAGCTGCAGGGTAAAATGTAAAAGTTACCCAGGTTCTATCTTTAGAGATTCCAGCAAAGCCACTCATTAAGTTTTGGAGCAGTTTTAATGTTTCATCACGTTCTTCTTCGGGGGCATCGATAGATTCCTTGCACCTGTGCATAGCATATAAATATGTTTGACGGTGTATGTGATGCCTAGTGTCAAGCTTAGAGTCTGCAAAAAATGAAAACAGTTTTAATATTATGTGTTCTTTAGGGTAGTAGCCGTATCTTTCATTTTCATTAGGAATAATTTTAAATTGCAGTTCCGCATTGCCTGATAGATCTTTTGGCGATGAAAAGGCCATCAAAAATTCAACAAGATACTCCAAAGGTGTTTGATCTTTGTAAAACCTTCTGCCGTACAAAAGTATGGCTGGGTTTCTCTCTGCTCTGAAGTCAAATCCTTCTGCACTGCTAGGGTATCTTTCTAAGAAGTTCATTGTAGTACCTCCAGGCGCTTGTGAGTATCTTCAAGTATGAACTTCTTTTCCTTGACTTGACCATCAATATTAGATCGTAACACCCTGATTTCATTTGGATCGTTGTCATCTTCTTGAGTTTTGAGTAGCTCTGCTCTGAACCACTCTATCTTAGTTCTGTGAATTTGCTCTAAGTCGCCACCTAAATAGCCGAAATGTCTCTGGGTTATGAAATCAAGCAACGGTAAGGTTAATGGTAATGAAACTTTGTCTTGGTAAACTAAAACTGGGCAGTCAACTTCTGGATCATATAAAATTTTGAAATCATCAAAGTAAAACGAGCCTGATATAATTTGTGCAGGCTGTACACTTGAAGTTTTGGGGTGTCTTAGTGTTATATAGAGGCGGTCATGGCTTGAAGAGAATTGTCCAGAGCTAAATCCTGAAAACATTTCGAGAAGTACTTTCAGACACATGCTTTTCAATTCGTTCTGTTGTTTTTTTGAAGAGGTTATATCTGCGGCATGCCTCCAGCTTTCGTAGTTTACTATGTTTGGGGAGAGCAAGAATTCACACAAAAAGTTATGATGCTCTTCTTTGTTTTGCTCTGATGGGGTGCCAAAAAAGTAAATAATTCTCCGTAAAGTATAGCGTGAAAACGAAGAGCTGGGTTGTTTTGCGTAATCAATTAAGTTGTTCACTATCGGTGTTAAGGTGTCAGGCAAACTTACCCAAAGGCTTTCTGCAGAACTTGTAAGTAGCTTTTCATAGAATGCCGAAGTGTAAATTGAAAACTTATGACGATTTAGCAGCTCAACAGCACGCAGGCTTTGATAAGTATTGTTTTGAGAAATGCTGCCGTATCCGAAAAATAAGTCACTAAACAAGTAATTTTCTTTTAGTTGGGCTGTGTCGTTGAGATTGTCAGCATGGTTGTGTATACACTTGCATGTAAGCCCTCCGGTGATGCTGTATGCCATATGGGCAACCATTTGTCTAAGGGTTAGCTTTTCTTCATATTCCGTGATTTTTCGGTAAAGCCAGCGAATTCTCTCTTCAGTTTGTTCTAAATTTTGCAGTAAGGATTCTCTATTTTTCACTATGGGGCAAATGTTGTATGACTTGCACTCTTGGCAAGCTGCCCATCCGCTGTGACCCACGATTTTAGAGAAAATTTTAGAGCCAAGACATACGTTATCTATGCGGGTGAGATTTATTATTACGGTTTTTTTAGGTAGGTGAGATAAAGAGTGGCGCTCTAAGTGACCCCTGCTGTATGACTTTTGCAGATTTTCAAGCACGTTGCTTTCAATTTCTCTTTCGTTGGCACTGTAGCTGCTTGCAAGCTCACGTAGAGTATTTAATAATGGTCCTGTATTACTGATAATCAACCACGAGCCTTCTTCACGGTAAGCTCTGCTGACTCTGTCTAGTCTGTCATCAGAGCTTAACTCGCTCATATCCTTTATTATCGATATTAGTTTTTCTGCAGTGTTATTATAGAATTGAACGCTCTCTGGCAAGGGCTCATTTAATGGATCCTGAGGAGGTATTTCCAGAAGCTGTTTGTAAATGTCGAGAGCAACCGTTGATTTGCCGTCACCAGCGTGGCCTGTAACTATAACAACACAATCATCTTCGCTGTTCAGAGAGGCTTTGATATCGTTGATAACCGGAAACGGTTCATATATTTCATGAAAATATTTGTTTAGAGCTTGAGATTCAGCTAGCGCGTTAGCTCCTGAAGATGTGACGTTGTGTAGCGAGTTTAAGTAGGCAATAAAGTTGTTCATTTGAGGCTCTCGAGCTAACTTATGTTCTTTGCTTTCGTCTACGAAAGCTGAGGCGCTCTCGGTGAGGAGAGATCTTTGCTCTTCGTCAAAGAATTCACACAGGACTGCAGAGACTATTTCTTTTATGCCTTGCTTGTTGTCTTGTAGCGCTTTGTAAATATCTTTAGTGAATCCTGCTCTGATGTTTTTGTTTATCACTTCAGATCTTAAAAGATCATTCTTGGAGGTTTTTGTTAATTTATCCTCATATTCTACTTCCCAGATGCCATCCTCTTTGAGTCTAGCAAAAGGGTATAGCAGTGTTGCGTCTTTAAATGGATGGTCCCATTTGTTAACAACTGCCTCATAGTCTGACAATGTGTTTAATCTGGTGGAGCGTACAATGAATAGCTCCAATGCAGCAAGCATCAGCGTGGGTTTAGCAATACTTTTACCCTGAGCGCTATGTCCTCTTCGCACTGATGTCAACTTCTGTATGAGGTCATTAGTGTTCATAATGTGCAGATCAGGCAGCCATCATCTTCTTCGTCGTTGTTTTCTTGAGAAAACTTATCTATAAGTTTTTTGTTTGCTGCTTTTTTCTTGTTTTCTTTTCTTTCTTTTGCTTTTTCTCTAATCTCATCCGCACGTGCTACCAGGTCTTCAAGGTACTCACCTTGAGACCATGTTTGGCTGCGTCCAGCGTCTTTGTGAAACTGTTCATAACTCTTTGCTTTTTCAAAAAGGTCAGGGTGGCGTTCGGCTAGCCCCAGCCACTCCTCTTTTTGTTGAAAGAAGCAAAAATAGCACCCTGACCTGTTACGCCATTCGTAGTATTGAGGTAATCCCAATCCTGCTGACTCGAGTATATCGATAACATCTTGTTTGCCAATGCCGTCTTCTATAAATGGATATCTAGCGGAGATATTGCTTTTTGTGGAAAGGTAGCCCATTCTTCTTGGTTCATCTGCGCGTATTCCCACATACGTTATTGCGGTATCTTCGCCTACGTACTCCTCGAAAGGTCTGATCTTTAGTTCAGCGGTGCACCAGCGCGTTTTTACAGTTGGCAAAAAATTGCCATTGAGTTTCAGGTAATACTCGAAGCTTCGGTTGGGGTTCAACCTAACAATCCGCTTCCCCAAGTAATCCTCAAGCATATCGATATACTCAAGGGTCTCGGGGAGCTCGGCCCCTGTATCAGCAAAAAAATACTCCATCTCGGGGACGCGGTCCCGCAGGTAAATAGCTAGAGCTGAACTATCTTTTCCGCCCGAAAGGCCTAGAAGATGACGAACAGGCTTGCCTGACGATGTTTCGTCGTTATTCATCTAACTTCCCCCGTGCTCCCCGCTCTCGGTCATTTTATCCATAAGTTTCATGATAAGCGCATACCTCTCTTTTCTGTCAAGCTTCTCAAGGTTTTTGGTTATCTTATCCGCCTCGCTTTGAGCCTGCTCAAGCTGTTTGGCACTGATGTTCATCTCAGCGCTTTTTTCGTTGAGGCGCTGACTTATTGCCTTAAACAGTGCGCTGTTTTCACTCTCGGCCTCAGTCTGCAACTTATAAAGCTCTTCGAGCTCTCGTAGCTGCTTAGCTAGATCATAGAGCCTGAGTATGGCTTCGCGCTCAGTTTCTGCTCGCCATTTGTTAGGCGGTGCTCTACCGATTAGGGTGGCTACAGCTTCTAACCAGTCTTGATCTGATTCGTAGGCGGGGTCGGTGAGCCGGCGGATAAAGGCTCCTAGCCCCATACGATCGGGGGTGTAGTGATCTAGTCCGCGGTAACGCTCAGCTAAGGTTCGGCGTAATGTGGTCAGATCACTTGGCTGTTCAGCGAGCAGGGCATTGGCCAATTCGCTCTGCCAGCGTTCCAGAAGCTGCGGATAGGCCTGCTTGAGCTCGCGTAGTGCTTTTATAATCCGCGAGATAAACTCTTCAGCCTGAGCTGTATCTTCTCCTTCGAGCGTTTCGAAGGGCATATCGCAGGCCTGTGGCAGATCCTTGAAAAGTAAAGCTCCAGGGCTGCGGGCCCGCTGACAGGAATCGCGAACAGCGCGCGCGTGTTTGGATAAATCCGGTGAATTTTTCGTGTATTCCGGCAGGTTTGATATGAAGCGCACTAGAGGGCGGATAATGTCGAGCAGGGTGGCATCATCCGGGAGATTGCCGACAATTGAGTGCATGTAGCGCTCGAATAATTCACCGTGCAGGCCCTCCAGATCGAAGCGCTCAAGCGCAAAGAGCTCGGGGCGCCGGCATAGCAGTTCAGCTTGATCAGGAGAGAGCGCTTCATAAAAGACACCCTCTTGGTAGAGGGCCAGTTGCCGGCTGTGAGTAAACATGTAGGCGGTTACGATTACCGGCAATAAGCCGGCTTTTATGCCGTAGGGCGCGGCGCTTAGATGCTGGTAGAGATCTGGCAGAGGGACTTGTTCGCCTTCTCTGCTGCTTAAAAGCTCGGTAATGGCGTTCCAGGTTGGGAGCAAATTGCAGGGGTCATTATCCGGCTGCGGTGCGAATATTCCTAAATTGCCATTGCCGTCACGGCGGTGGAGATTCGATTGGTTGAGTAACGAGAGGTAGATGCTCTTCTCTGCCGGCGTTTTCTCGATGCCTAGATCTTCTTTATCTGCGGCCTGGAGCATGGCAGTGATTAAACGCTTGCGACCGAGGTTGGCACTCGGCGAGGGGCGATCACGGTTGATCAGTTCATTGCGCAGCAGCGGTGCCTTATCGTAGTGCTGTTCCATCCAAGACGATAATTCATTTTGCAGATCGCGCCGACTTAGAATTTGCCGCTCATTCTTGCAATTACTGCCGCTTTCAAACCCGAAATACCAATCCAAATATTGCGGCTCTTCGAGTAGTGAGCGGATTTGGCGCGTCGTCTCTATCTCAGCCTGACTTAACCAGTTGCTGTGTTCGCGCAGAGCGACCGGATCTTGCTGCAGTTCAGCATGGCGTTTGGGGAGTTCTTGCAGAGCCGTCCACTCAGCTACTGCTTGGCGTAACCTGTCGGCGGACTGACAAATTGCTACCACGCTCTGATTAAGCTCGGCTGGTATTTGCGGTTTATCTTGCATGTTTTGGGCAAGGTATAGCCACAGCTCCAGGTCTCCCTCATTAGTCGGCTTGGGTGGCCAGTCTTCGGCTGAGGTAAAGCGCGGCACGTAACGGCGCAGGGTTCCAGATTGGATGGTGACGCGGCGAGCAATAATAGGTTCAAGCGGGGCGAGCTTATTGAGAAGCTCGGCAAGGGGGCGCTGCTCTTGTTCGACAACAGCCTCTTCGAGGGCGCTTTGTAAATCAAAATCACTACCTTGCCAGACTCGGTATTCGTGGTTGAAGCGCCGGTATTGGATATATGAGCCTTGCTCAAGCTGTTTGATAAGAGCCTTAACGCGGCTGCCAAAAATCAACTCAAGCAGCCCGCGGCTGGCCTTCAAACCACGCTGGGCACCTATTATGTTAAGTAGGCCAATGGTTTTAAGTAAGTGAACATGCGGCTCCTGGGCTTTGGCATCTAGGCGCTCCAGGGCGGTGATTACCTCAACCCAACGCTGCTGAGTAAGCGGGTCGGTGCCGGCGCCGCCTTGGTTAAGGATAAAGTAGTCGAACAGTTCCCAGGGCATGATCCAGTCGCCCCAGTGCAGTTGGTCAATACGTTCACTAAATCCGTGGGGTTCGTGGCTACCGAGATAAGAGAAGAGGGTGCGCTCATTTTGGGCTGCCTTTTGGCAGAGAATGGGCAGGATTAGTAGGGTCAACGGGTGTAGCGGGTAACAGCGCTCGAATATCTCCTTTGCCCTGGAGCTGTTTAAGCCCATTGGTAGGGCATCTACAGCATTGATGCGCTCAGTGAGAGAGCCTATTTGTTCGTCAATCTCCGCTGGCAGTGTGCAGTCGCGCTCAAATGCTCTAGCGACTACCTGTAAGGATTGTTCGGCTGGCTCGAGGAAGGCGATGGCTTCGAAGCGGCCTTGAACCTTCTGCCACTCTTCGCGCAGCTGCTTATCGAGGCGCTGACTGTATTGCTCAAATGCTTGATGGAGCATGACTAGCACTTGGAGCGGGGCCGGCCCCGGCTGCTGGGCATGCTCAGCGAGCAGTTGTAGGAGGTGGATTTCGCGGTTGTGGGGGTGGTAGGAGTCGTATTCGAGGAATTTGCCTAACTCATCGATCTCGATTAGGACCCCGGTACCGCCTTTTTCAGCCCATTGACTCTGGGTCTTTTCAATAAGCCCGATGACGTCATTCATAGGCGTACCAGGTTGGGCACTCTCTGCGAGTTCACCGCATAGGCTAGACGGTAGACCGGCTTGTTCGGCGGCACTGCTAGTCGCCCGCAGCAGTTGCCTGACTAGTGAATCGGGCACGCCATTAACGGTAACCCTTAAATAGCCGCGTCCGTCGTTTAAGGCCGCTGCGAACTGCTGCCCAAGCTGCGGGTCGCTCTCCTGCAGGATATCCTTGGCTATGCCGTGGAGTTCTTGCTCGGGTCCGGCGAGAAGCGCATTCACGAATAGGCCAAATGCCGATTTGCCAGCACCGTACGGGCCGATTAAGGCAAGCGCCCGGTTTTCGATATTGTCTTGGTTTAGTCCGGCGGCGATGTGCTGGAGTGATTGCAGGGCGCGGGTGGTTGGCAAGTAGGAGCGGACTAGTTCTTCTGCCTCACGATCGCGGGCTAAATTGATTGATCGCGTATAGGCGGTGTTTAGCCAAATATGGTTTCCCGGGGTGCTCACTGGGGCGCTCTCCTTGCTTTGAGTCTATAGGCTGCTGCGGTAATAATGTTCCAGGATGCTTAGTGGATCGGGAAGTTCGCTGCCGCGATAGAGTTGATTGACGCCGGCGGTATCGCGCAGCTCATAACAGCTAGGATAGGTGCCCATGAGCTGTTCGAGTTTCTCCATGAAGCCACTCTCGCTTAGCCGGAATATGGCCCCCGGCGAGGCCTTGCCGTCATCACCGTAAAGTAAGCTACGCACCGGCAACGCGGGTTGCTCAGGTTCGGCAGCAAAGCGCTGAGATAAGGCGAAGTGCAGTGCGGTGACTGGGAGAAATGGTCGGTTCGTGCGTAGGCTGCGATAGCCACTGTGAGGATCTGCTTCAATCAGGCCTAGATCGGTGAGGGGAGAGTCCAAGTGCTCATCGGTGCGTCCGGGCACTGCGGCATACATGCGCGTGATAGCAGAGATGTCTGATTTTAGGGTGTTCTGGGAGCGCTTTTTTTGATTCAAAGTATTGTTGACGAAATCGGTCAATCCCTCAAGCAGCTCTTTATCGCTGAAGCGGGGGGCGGCATAGCGGTTAAAGAACCAGAAAAAGCCGGTAGCCTGGGTAGCATTAGAGGCGATCAGCCAGTGGACTATCCATAGCGTGGCATCGTCTTCGAGATAGGGGTCGCCGCCGTTGTAATCGGCTGCGAAGATCATCTTGCCAAGTTCGGTAGCGTGAGCGCCACCCCCGTCGATTGTGATGATGCCGGTGGTTTGAAGCCAGTATTGAATGGCGTTGACCATGTTGCGGCCAACCCCGAGCTTGATCATCGCTATCTCAGGTTTGTGGAGCGTTTGCGGATCTTCCTCAATTGCCTCAAAGCCTTTAGGCAACCATCCGTAACGTAGCGGAAAGGTCTCGTGGCGACCAAAACTGGTTGAGCGGGGATCTAGCTGCATAGAAGGCGCCTGTCAGTTCCAAATCATACGATTATGGGAATATTTTTTGGTGGCGCAATAGGGGGAGGATGCGCTGTCTCGCCAGGGGAAGTCTAACATTGATTTGCCTGGCTAAAGCAAACTTCAGGGTGCCTCTAACCTGCTCAAGCCCCCTCCCTCCGGAGCCTAACTGTCCCGGTGTGGAGGACGCCGTAAATCCATCCTTGGAGGTTTCATGGCGCCATCGATGGCGCCAAGACCTCCACACCGGGACAGTTAGGCTCCGGGGCAGTTTATATAGGCGCCTGTTAGTGAGCCACCCAGGCCCTATGACTTTTGTGCGCCCCTTGTCATGTTGTGGATCTGGAACCCTTGACTCTGAGGTGTAGCTATTGTATGGCCAGACTTGTTACTACTCTGTGCGATGTTCTGATATATTGACGAGGCGTGTTGAAGGATAGGATGACTGTTCAAAGGGGGAGGAGAGACTCTTTGATAATCAAACTCGATGCTTTGGTTCGTCAGGGCATGTGATCTTACCGAGTTAGTGTGGGTTAACCTGAGTTGCTAGGTGAAATAAGAGAGTACATTGTGCGGGTAGCGGCTATTGCTGTGCCGGCTGAATAATTTATTTAGCCGCCTGCCTATAAATATCAAATTCGGCCGGTGAACGATAAAAATGGAAGCAGTATACCTTGCCAGGCAGCCAATTTATAACCGCGACCTAGATGTGTGCGGCTACGAGTTGCTCTATCGTCATGGCCAGTCGGGCACTTCTAATGTTGCCAATGGGGATAGTGCGACAGCTAGCGTCATCGAAAACTACATAATGTCATTTGGTCTTGAGAGCATAACCGGCGGCAAGACAGCATATATCAACCTCACGCGGAACTTCTTTGTACAGGATTTTATTCCATTTCAAAAGCACCAGGTCGTACTCGAGCTGCTTGAAGATATAGAGCCTGACGAGGAGCTGATCACTTCTCTCCAATATCTTTGTGAACGCGGCTATAGCATCGCCCTAGATGACTATATTCTTGATACTGATGAGCGTCATCGGCTTTACCCTTATGTAAATATTATTAAGGTTGATGTGCTGAACATGTCCTATCAGGAGGTCGCTCGGCACGCACGAAAGCTGATCCGCCCCGATGGCCCCAAGCTCCTCGCCGAGAAGGTTGAGAATAAGCAGATGATGGATTTATGCAGGAAGGCAGGGTTTTCCTACTTTCAGGGCTTTTTTCTCTCTCGCCCCTCGACGTTCTCGACCCAGTCAATGACGACTCAGCGGGTACCGTTGTTGCGCTTAATCGCCGCCCTGCATGATCCTGAGATAGATCTGCGTAAGCTCGAGAGTATTATCAGTCAGGATTTATCGCTAACTTACAAGCTGCTCCGCTACATCTCCTCCCCGCTGTTCGGCATACGTGGCGGAGTGGAGAGTATACGCTCAGCCATTCTGTATCTAGGCAGGCAAGAGCTGGCACGCTGGGCAATGATACTCGCTTTGGTATCAGAAGATAATCAGCCTGCCGAGAGAGTCCGCTCCTTGCTGATTAGGGCGCGAGTCTGTGAGCAATTGACCAAACATCGCTATGGCGGCTCGGATCGCGGTACCGCGTTTACAGTGGGCCTGTTTTCAGGGCTCGATGCCGTATTTGATTGCACAATGGAGAGTATCTGCGAGCAGTTACCGCTCAGCGACGAGACTAGACAAGCACTGATCAACCATTCAGGGCCATACGGGCGGGTGCTGGAGGCTGCACTTGCTCAAGAACAAGGTAATTGGGATCGCTTACAACAGCTCGACATTCCTGCAGAACAGCTAAATGGCTTCTATCTAGATGCTGTTCAATGGGCCGATGTGCAGTACCAGCAGCTTGCGAGTAGCATCAAATAAAATAACTTATAAGTCACCTTGCTCTCACCCGGTTCTGCAGGCAAACTAGTAAGATCAATTAAAGCGCATACAGGTTGCGCGGGTTTTGTTTGTAAATCTTTCGTTAAGCATCACTCAGCATCAACGCAGCAGGCGAGGTGGTTATGGGCTGGTCACTTATTAATGTAGCCGCCAGATCGCATGGCGAAATTCGATCATCAAATAAGCACACGCAGTCACTATGGCTTTTATTGGTTGTTGCCACTCTTATGCTCGCTGGCATCAATAATGCCCATGCCCAGTGGGGTCAGCAAAACGGCGGCACGGCCGGGGATCCTCTACTAGCTCAGCTCGATATCTACTTCGGAGCTGGGGCGGGTCGGTGGAGTTTTGATCTTGATGAAAATAACGACCAGACTTATGAGAGCCAGGGCGGAACCGTTTTTGCCGGCATCCAGCTGATTGATCCCTTTCTAAGTGTTGAGCAGCGCTTTACTTACGGTGGCAGTGACTCTAGCGGCGATAAAGAAGTCGAGCTTGAGGGTGTTTGGAGTACAGTGTTTCGGCTTAGCTTGGATCTGACTACCTGGAACCAGCTCTATGTACTCGGCGGGATTTCTGCACACCATTTCACTGTAGAGGAGGAGAACGGTAACGGTCCAAATGATGAGGTGGACATAGCTAATTTCTCAGCCGGTGTTGGTTTGACGCACAGGGTAAGTGAGCGGGCTTGGTTGTATGTGGAACGGTTTTTCTTCGACGGCATTGATGGCGATTTCCATATGGAGGTTTCTGGGGGAGCATTTTACCGCTTCTGATGCACCGGGCAGGGCAACCAATTAGCGGGGGTGTTTTTAGAGCCAGCCCTTCTAGGCCGGACTGGAGGCTTACTGTCGGGCGTTTGTGTGGTTTAAACTGAGCACTCTGTGCAACAGAGCGGTGATTGAGTCATGGCTGATAGGCTTGGTTAGGATCTCGTCGTAGCCACAGTTGAAACTCTCGCGGTATATGCTTTCCGCCGAGTTGGCGGTACACAATACGGCCGGCGTTCTTGGCAGCTCAAGCGCCTGTTCGCGTTCTCTGATTTTAGCTATCAGCTGAAACCCACCTATGGCCGGCATCTGCAGGTCGAATATAAGCAGGTCGGGGGCATAATCCTGCCAAAACTCAAGCGCTTGCTGACCATCGCGGGCTATACTCACGCGCAACCCCCGCCTCTCCAACATCGCTTGCAAGAGCAGGGTGTTGGTGGGCTCGTCATCGGCTACTAGCACGTGCGCTGAAGCCGTTCCCGTGTCCTTGCGTGGCGGTTTGTTGTGTGTTGCCTGATGAGTTGGTGACTGTGATTGCGGCAGATAGACGGTGAAGGTGAACGTCGAGCCAACGCCGACCTCGCTGTGCAGGTCAATCTCTCCGCCCATCAGGCTCACCAGCTCCTTGCAAATGGATAAGCCTAGCCCACTGCCCTGACTCCTTGAGGTCTCGTTGCCGGCTTGGCGGAAGGCCTCAAATATCGCTTTGTGATCCTCTGCGGCTATGCCGGGTCCACTGTCTGTCACTGTAACCGTGACGTATGACTCGCGCTCAGCTTGTTTGACCGCCGCTTGTACGCTACCCGCCTGGCAGAACTTAATGGCGTTACTGACCAGGTTTTGGAATACCTGAGTAAACCGAACCCGGTCACCGTAGACCCAAGCGGGGATTTGTGGATCGATAGTGCAGGTCAGATCCAGATTTTTCTCTTCTGCCTGCAGGCGCAATAGCTTCTCGAGATCCTCTACGCAGCGGTGGAGAGAGAAGGTCTCCTTGCTAAGCTCAAGGTTGCCGCGCTCGAGGCGGGCTAAGTCAAGAAGTGTATCAATGAGCTCATTAAGCCGGCGAGCTCCGCTCTGGCATAGCTGCAGGTATTGACGCTGCTGCTCATCAAGATCGGTTTGCTCAAGTATGTCGGCAAAACCGATAACGGCATTTAGCGGTGTGCGCAGGTCGTGGCTAACGGCGTTGAGAAACTGAGTTTTGGCGCGGTTGGCGTCTCGCAGCGCGCGCATTTCGGTTATATCCTGAACCGTGCCGACCATGCGCAAGGGGTTACCGTGCTCATCGTGGATGGTCCTGCCTATCTCCTGGACGGTGGCTATACTGCCATCCGGGCGCAAGACGCGGTGCTCGACATCGTATTTGGCACCATCGCGGATGGATGCATCGAGGGCAGCTTGGACCTTATCCCGGTCCTCTGGATGGACCGCGCTCATAAAGGCCTCATGGGTGGCCTCCCACTCATCCTGGCTCATGCCAAAGATGTCATAAATCTCATCTGACCACTCTATGCGTTTTGTGACAAAATCTGATACCCAATTGCCAAGACGAGCGATTTGCTTGGCTTCGGTGAATTGCTGCTCGCGTTGCCTTAGGGCTTGCTCGGTCTCTTTTAATCTGTGGATATCTACATGCGCCCCCATGAGCCGTTTAGGGGTGTTGTCGGCGTAGAATTCGACAGCCTGGCCGCGGGCTTGCACCCAATGCCAGTACTGCTGGGCGTGCCAATAGCGCAGCTCTAAGCTAAATTGCTGACCTGTCGCAATGCTTGAGCTAATGACTGGTTCAGCTTGGGCTAAATCGTCTGGATGGATGAGGTCTCGCCAAGTTGCGAAGGAAAAATAGCTATTTTGGGTGTGCGGCGAGTAGCCAAGCAGCTGCCAGGTCCCTTCATCATAGAATATCTTATCCTGCTTGGGGTAATACTCCCAGATCCCTACGCCGCCGGCCTGTTGTGCGATCTGATAGCGGCGCTCTTGCTCAATCTTCTCGGTCAAATCCTGGAATGAGACGACTATACCGTGCAGCTGATTATCGGAGCCGTATAGTGGCGAGGCGAAGACGCGAACCGGAAAACAGCTGCCATCCTGGCGCCAAAACAGATCATCCCAGGCTTGTAGCGTCTCACCGGTCCTTTGGACCTGATAGATAGGACACTCCTGCTCGGGAAAGGGTGAGCCATCAGCCCTTTTATAGTGCGTGGTGCTGTGGGCGTGGAGCCCTATAGCCTCGTGCTCATCGGCAAAACCGAGCATTCGGCAGGCGGCCGGATTGAGAAATGAAAAATTGCCGCTCAGATCAATCCCAACGACCCCTTCTGCTAAGCCGTTAAGCAGCTGAAGCTGTAGTTCGCGGCTTTCGTTTTCCGTTGATCCAGGGTAATTTCTATTGTGCATTCGACAAGCCTGCTGGGCAGGGGAGGGGAAGGTATTGATATCTATTCAAATTACAACCTATAATCCAAGCTGTTTCAATGTTTTTGCAGCATTCTACCCTGGGTCTCTATGTCGCACAAAATAGTCGGGCTGGGGCGGTTGATGGTCGTCCTTGCCGGCATCCTGTTTGTTGCTCCGGCCCATACCGAGCGCACTATGACCTTGGGTGTCCTAGCCTTTGAGTCCCCTGAGGTGGCCGAGGAGCGGTGGCAGCCTTTCATTGAATACCTCGATGGTGAGATTGAGGGTGTGCGCATCGAGGGGGCTATAGCCGGCTATGCTGAGATAGAGCGGCTGCTCGCTGCAGGTGAGCTCGATTTCCTGCTCACCAATCCTCTGCACTATATCAGTCTGCGCAGCGATTATGCCTTCTCCGGCGCGCTGGCGACATTGATCACAGAACGTCAGGGAGAGCACCTGCGAAGTTTTGGTGGTGTTGCCTTTACCCGAGCTGACAATGAGCAGCTTGCAGACTGGGGCGATATCCCCGGCCATAAGATAGCCGCTGTTCACGAGGACTCTTTGGGTGGTTACCAAGCGCAAGCCATGGAGATGCTCTCCAGGGACCTGCCGAGCCCCGCTGAGGGTGAAATAGAATTCACCGGCATGCCGCATAAGCAGGTCGTTGAGGAGGTGATAAGCGGCGCGGCTGATGTGGGTTTTGTGAGGATAGGGGTCCTGGAGCGCTTGTGGGCAGATGGTGACCTAAGCCGCGATGAGGTTCGTATCATCGGCGAGCAGGATTTTGCAGGTTTTCCCTTTGCCGTATCAACTCAGCTCTATCCTGAGTGGCCCCTCGTTTATCTGGATCAGGCCGAGCACGAGCATAGCGGCATAGGGCGACAGGTTATAGCGGCCTTGTTGCGTCTTGAGGCCGATCACCCTGCTGCCCGGAGCGCGGAGATAGCCGGTTTTTCGGTGCCGATGGACTACGAGCCGGTGGAGAATCTTGCCCGCGCACTGAAACTGCCTCCCTACGATACTACGCTGCAGCTGAGTTGGGGTGAGCTCTGGGAGCTCTATAGGGCTCCCATTCTTGCCATCAGCGCGGCATTGCTGGTCTTTGCCACTTTGACCTTCGGCTTGCTGTTTACTAATAGGCGGCTGGTGTTGGCTCAGAGGGAGCTTAAGCGAGCGCAAAAGGATTCTGAGCAAGCACGCGAGGAGGCTGAACAGGCTCGTGAGGAGGCGGAGCGGGCCAATCGCGCTAAGAGTGAGTTTCTGGCCAACATGAGCCACGAGATCCGCACGCCGATGAATGCGGTAACCGGGCTGTGTCAGCTGCTGCTTGATACCGATCTTAATGAGCGGCAATTAGATCACCTAAAGAAGATTTATAGCTCATCGCGGATGCTGCTCGGCATCATTAACGATATTCTGGATTTCTCCAAGATTGAGTCCGGGCAGCTGGAGCTTGAGGCTCAAAGGTTTGATCTTAATGATGTGGTTGAGCAGATTGCTACGCTCCATGAGGATGCAGCTCAGGAGAAAGGGCTTGAGTTGAGATATGCCATTCAGCCTGATCTGCCGCGCATAGTGGTGGGCGATCAGCTGCGCATCACTCAGGTGCTGACAAATCTGCTCAGTAATGCGATCAAGTTCACCCCACGCGGCGGCAAAGTTGAGCTGAGTATCTTCGCTGTTGGGGATAGTAACAGCACGGACGCTGTTAGGGACAGTCACGGCGATGAGGCCGCGGACATCCGTTTTCAGGTTAGCGATAGTGGTATCGGGATAAGTGAACAGCATATTGAGCGCATCTTTGCGCCTTTCACCCAAGCTGATGCATCAACGACCCGGCAATACGGCGGTACCGGGTTGGGGCTCGTAATCTGCCGGCGTTTAGTGGAGAAGATGGGCGGAAACCTGGAGGTTGATTCGCGGCCTGGGGAAGGTAGCACCTTTTACTTCACGCTGCGGCTGCCGCTTGGCGATGAGCAGAGCGGTGTTATTACCGATGGCGGTCAGCAGGCCTCAGGCTATGCCTCACTCGAGGCTCAGGGCGGTACAGCTGATCGTGTCAGCCCGGGTGGGCAGGCGAGGGTGCCCGATCTTAGCGGGGCGGTGATCCTGTTGGTGGAGGATAATCCGCTCAACCAGGAGGTTGCCTCGCTGCTATTGGAGAAGACAGGGGCGCGGGTCCATACGGCCGAGAACGGATCCGAGGCCTTGGCTGCGGCAGCTGAGCAGCGACCTGACTTGGTTTTGATGGATTTACAGATGCCGGTAATGGATGGCTTTGAGGCGGCGCAGCGGCTGCAAGACTCGGGGTACTCCGGGCCGATCATCGCCTTATCGGCGGCGGTGCTCGATGATGATCGGCGCCGGGCTGCAGCAGCCGGGATGCAGACGCTGGTTAAAAAGCCGATAGAGCAGGCTGAGCTCTACGCCGTTTTGGCGGCTGAGCTGCGTCCACCGGCAAGTGATGCAGGCCAATCAGCCGGTAATGGTGACCAGATTAAGCCTGATACGGCAGTGCAATCGGCAGCTGTTAAGGAGGGTGCCCCGGCCGCCGGTCGAGAAAATTATGGTGAGGGTAATGGGGAGCTGCCTAGCGAATTACCGGGATTTGATATTGCGCGCGGATTGCAGATTATCGGTGGCGATCGGTCTACTTATGTTCGTTTATTGAAGCTATTTAAGGAGCAACTTTCGGAGTATCAAACCACGCTTATTGAGCCGCTGCGCAGCGGTGATGCCGATTGGGAGGCGGTACGCCGCACAGCTCATACCCTAAAGGGCAGTGCCGGGAATATCGCTGCGGTGGAGCTCGCTGATCTGGCAGCGCGGATTGAGCAGGATTTGAGAACCGGCGAGCCGGTAGATGGGCAATTAGTTGACGCCCTGGAGCGTGCTCTTAAGAGCGCAGAGCAGGCTATCGGGAATCTTTAAAACTCCCCCGGAGCCACGAACTGTCCCGGTGTGGAGATCATGGCGCCATGGATGGCGCCATGAAGCCTCCAGGGAAGGATTCACGGCGTCCTCCACCGCGGGGAGTAATGAGAGGCGTGAGTAACGCTGCCACCCCCTAACCAGTATTCTGCAACCCCGAACTCAACCCAGCTATAGTCATCTTGACCAAATCAGTCCACGGCCCCCGGTCCTGCTCACTGGCATTGCGAAGCTGGTCTAAGGCCGCGAGCTGCAACAGGGATAGGGCATCCACATCGGTGCGGCGTAGCTCCTGACTAGCCTGGGCAAACGGCTGACGTTCGAGCAGATAATCCTTACCGGTCGCAATCAGCACCCACTTCTCGGTGCGTTGCCACTCATCGAGGATGCGATCGCGCAGCTGCGGCTGCTCGCCCATATCCAGCGCCTTGCTGCCCAGGATCATATCGGCGCGGGCCAGTCCCATCTCGACATTCTCCAGCAGCTGAGCGAAGAAGGGCCATTCGCGGCGCATTTCGCGTAATTTGGCAATACCCCCTTGCTCCTCGCCGATTACCGCCAGCCCGGTGCCGACTCCATACCAGGCGGCAAGGTTGATGCGGCTCTGCGACCAGGAAAAGACCCAGGGTATGGCGCGCAGGCTTTCCAGATCGCGGGCTTTGCTGCGGTGGGCAGGGCGCGAGCCGATCTCCAGCTGACCAATCTCTTCGTAGGGGGTGACCCGGGCGAAGAACTCGGCAAACCCCGGCGCCTTCACCAACTCCAGATAGGCGCTCTCACTAGCACTGCTCATCCGTTGGAGATCGTCACGATAGCGCCCCGCCAGCCGCGCCGCGTGTTCTTCGGCGTGGTGGGTAGACATGGCGAGCACGGCGTTGGTTGTCCGCTCCAGATGCCAGCGCCCCGATTCGACGGTCCGATACCGGGTGAAGATCATTTCGCCTTGCTCAGTTACCTTAAGGCGGGCACTTACTGAACCCGCCGCCTGGCCGCGGATTGCCCGATTCAGCGGCCCGCCGCCGCGGCCTAAAGAGCCGCCACGGCCGTGGAAAATGGTCAGGTTGATATCGTTATCACGGGCCCAATTGGCCAAGCGCTCCTGGATGTCGTGGAGCACGGCGTTGGCTGCAAAGACGCCCACATCCTTGGCCGAGTCGGAGTAGCCAACCATGACCTCGAGGTGATTGCCACGCTCGGCTAAAGCAGCACGCTCGCCTGGTAATTGCAGAATCTCATCGAGCACCCGCTCGGCGTGCTCTAAATCGCGCCGGGTCTCAAACAGCGGCACTACGTCGAGGCGAAAATCGGGCCATTGCTCCGCTGGCACGGCTAGGCGAGCTAAGGCGCGTACTGCCACCAGATCGGCAGCCGAGCGGGTGAAAGAGATTATGTAGCGGTGACAGGCACGCGGCCCATGGGTGGCTTGAACCTGTGCGGCTGTGCGCAGGGTGTCCAGGACCTCCTGAGTCTGTTCGGTGGTCGGCTCGGGGGTCGTCTGCCAACCGTCACGAGCCAGGCGGTCAAGGGCGTGGGCATCGTCGCTGTAGCCGGGCGCCAGTTCTTCGATGGCCGCGGCGTGGATACTAGAGTGCTGGCGCAGTTCCAACTCCGCAAGGTGAAAGCGGAAGGTGGCCACCTGCCAGCGCAGATCCTGTATCTCGCCGTAGGCCAGCCGCGGTACGCCGGCATCATCTAGGGAGCGTTGCAGGCAGTCGAGATCGGCGATCATCTGCTCGGCGCCGGTATAGCCGCGCGGGTCGCTCTGGCGCCGAGCCCTAAGCCGCTCGGCGGCGTAAACAAGCTTGTGCCGGTGCGGCTGATCGGGGGAGGTGCGCTGCAGCGCTGCCGCTTGCTCAGGGAAGTCTTGCTGGTCACGCTCGAGCTGGCTTTGCAGCTGCTCTGAGGGCTTGATGTAGCGATCACTGGCAGTGAATAGCCGGGCGATATTACGGGTGCGCCGCTCCAGGCGTTCCAGCACTTGCTCGGTCTGCTGCTCTACAGCCTGGCGGGTTACTTGAGCGGTGACGTTGGGGTTGCCGTCGCGATCCCCGCCGACCCAGGAGCCGTAGCGCAGGAATGCCGGGGTGCGCGGGGGCGTAGCGCCGGTGTAACGCCGTGCTAGGGTGCGTTCTACCTCGCGGTAAACTCCCGGTACGAGGTCGAAGAGGGTCTGATCGAATACCGCCATTATGCGCCTGACCTCATCGAGCGGGGTAGGGCGCTCCTGCCGAAAAGGCGCGGTCGCCCACAGGGCGGTAAGTTCTTCGGCTAAGCGCCGGCGAACGTCGACCGCGAAGGCGTCGTCCGCCTCCGGGGCGTCGAGGCGTTCGAGCTGCTGCGAGATCCGTTGTAGGCCATCGACTACCGCCCGCCGGCGGGCCTCGGTGGGGTGGGCGGTCAGCACCGGATGGATGCGCAGGCGCTGGATTAGCGCCTCGACCGCTTCACTGCCTTCGAGTTCGATAACCTCGTGGATGCCGGACTCGATGGCATCTTCGACGATGCGCCCATCGCGGCCCTGGGCGCGCAGACTGCGCACGCGCTGACGGTCCTCGGCTAGGTTGAGCAGCTGACAGTGCAGGGTCAGGGCGCGGGCCACCTTATGGGCGGTGGTGGGGTCGAGCTCGCGCAGTTCATTGAGGATAGGATCGGGATCGGCACCTTCTGCGGATTGCAGGTAGAGCTCATGGGCGGCCTGTCTCAGACGCGCTAGGGGGATTAAAACCCTATCACCTTCACACTCCTTGAGCACGTCGTAGAGAATCCCGTCGAGCATGGCGATCTCATCGCGCAGCTGCGCGGGGATGAAGCTGGCATCGCTTACTGCGGATATATCCGAGAACCTGGCGCTGATTGGTTGCATGGTGCTGGCCTTCGGAGGATAAGCGCGTGGACCAGGCCGGATGTGCCCGGAATCTGCTGCCTATCGTCAATTTGTTCATCCATTATGGGGTGCCTCTAAGAACTTCGCCGGCGCCACCATCTGCCCCGGTGTGGAGCTCTTGGCGCCAGGGATGGCGCCATGAAGCCTCCAGGGATGGATTCACGGCGTCCTCCACACCGGGGCAGATGGTGGCGCCGGCGAAGTTTTAGAGGCTCTCTATGGTAGACCATAATGGAGGTGTTGCGTCAAAGACGCTGCGTCGGTCCGGCAAGCGCCCGCAGCAGGGTCAGAATGGTGCTGCCATTATGGATAACCGAGGTGCTAACCGGGCTTAGCAGGCCTGCTGCCGCGGCAAGAAGTATGGTCGAGTTGACTCCCACAGTAATGCGGAAATTACTGTCGATAAGCCGTTTGGTCGCTAATGCAAGGCGTTTGGCGTCGGCTATCCGGGAGATATCGTCCTCGAGCAAGGTTATATCGGCTGCTAGACGGGCGAATTCAGCGCCGTTGTGCATGGCCAGCCCAACGTGAGCACCGGAGAGGGCAGGGGCGTCATTTATTCCGTCACCCACGAAGGCTATCCTGCCGCCGTTTGCGGTTAGTTCGGTTAGGACATCGGCTTTTTGCTCCGGCATCAGTTCGGCGCGATAGTCATCTAGTCCTAATTCCAGCGCAGTGGAGTGCGCTCGCTCCTGGTGATCGCCGGTGAGCATGATGATCTTGTTCACGCCGAGTCGGCGCAGTTCGGCGACCGTCGCTGCACTCTCTGCGCGCAGGGTATCCTGCAGGGCGATGATACCGAGTAGCTCGCCGCCGAAGCCGATGTAGAGAATGGTTTTGCCTTGCCTGATGAGCTCGCTGATATGCTTTTCCTGGTCCCTGGTATCAATCCCCTCATGATCCTCCAGAAAGTGGCGGGAGCCGACTACGATACGTTTGCCATCTATGTCGCTCGCAACGCCGTGGGCAACGATGAACTCGACCTCTTGGTGGTTGAAATGCTGTTTATTGTCTAGCCGTTCGGCTGCCTCGACGACAGCCATGGCCATGGGGTGGAAGTAGTGCTCTTCAACCGAGGCGGCGAGGTTGATCAGATCCTCAGCGCTGTAATCGGCGTCAAACGCGATTGAGTCGGTCACCTCCAGCATACCGCTGCTCAGGGTGCCGGTCTTATCGAATACGAAGGTATCGGCTTCGGCCAAGCGCTCCAGCGCTTCGGCTCCTTTGACCAGCATGCCTTTGCTGCCGGCGCGGTACATAGCCGATTTAAAGGCCACCGGAGTCGCCAGTTTGAGGGCGCATGAGTAGTCGGCCTGTAATACCGCGGCCACCCTTTCCCAGTCGCGGGTTAGTACCCAGGTGGCACCGGAGAGGCCGACCACCATTGGCACTAGGCCGTCGGCTAGTTGCGCCGTCTGTAACTGCGTTGTGCCTTTGGCCGCCAGGGCCTGCTCGACGAAGTCGGCAATGCGTGAAGATGCTGCGTTACTGCCTACGCGCTCGGCGTATATACACAGCCGCCCCTCCTCAACCAGGGTGCCGGATAGCGCGCTGTCACCGCGGCGCCTTTTAACAGCCAGGCTCTCTCCGGTCATAGTAGCTTCGTTGACCTGTGCTATGCCGCTGAGCACAGTGCCATCGATGGGGATAACCTGCCCGGTGCCGACGATAACGCTATCGCCGGTTTCCAGTTCGCGCGAGTCAACCAGCACCTCAACGCCATCGCGTTCGACCCAGACTTCGTTATCCGTCGGGTGCATGAGGTGCTTGAGGAGGTTATCCGAGCGCCGGGCGATGGTATCTTCTAGCTGCTCGCCGAGGGCGAGGAGGAATGAGGTGGCGTTGGCGGCCAAAAAGTCTTTTCGACCCAACGAGATGGCTACTGCCACCCCTTCGAGAACATGCGAACTGAGGTTGCGCGAAAACAGATCGCTAGTCGCCTTGGCAATTACCGGGGCGGCGGTAAATATGCTCAGCGGCATCATGAATGCCGGGTTGAGTCGTAAAGCAGCAAGCAGTGCCGCACCGCTTAGCAGGGTTCTGCCCCAGCCCCCACGCCGTGCTCGCTCGCGAGGTATAGCGATAATTTGCTCAGGTGGTTCCAGCTCGCTTATGCGCCTAGCCAGGGTGTGGACATCGGTCAATTCGGTGTCGATGGTCACCGCCAATGAGCGCACCTTGCTGTTAACGCGGACATGCGTCACCCCTTTAAGTGACTCGACCGCGCGTTCGATGCGTTTTGCCGCGAGCGGGGTAGCGGGCAGACAGCGATAGCGAAAGCGAATCCGCCCCCATGAGCCGCCCCAAGCGGCGTGGAGCGGCTGCAGTTCGGCAAACCAACTTCCGCCGTTGCTCATTGATTCTTATGGCGCTCGGCGTCCAACTCGGCCTGGATGTCAGCAAGCTGCTCTTTGAGCTCTTCGACCCCACCGGTAAGATTGGAGTAGAGGTTGACTCCGGCGCGCATTAGCTTCTCCCGGGTCTCCTCGTCGCTGAGCACCCAGGCGGCACCAGCGCCGACGGCTAGACCCATTAGAAACTGCTGGGAGTGGGGGGCGTTGAGCAGCCCCTGCAGCCAACCTTGTTGACCAGCGCCATATCCACCCTGGCCGTAGCTGTAGCCATAACCCTGGCCCTGGCCTGCTCCGTAGCCTTGATCTGGATGCGGTTGATAGAAGGGGTTGGCGCCGGGGTAGTGACTAGGGTGATAACCGTGGTGCGGGCCGTAGCCCGGATGGGCAAAGCCGTGAGGATGATAGTAACCGGGGGCTGGGCCGTAACCGGGAGGGACGGCTCCAGGGTGCGGGTGGCCGCCATGGGGAGGGTAGCCAGGGGCAAAACCGGGGCCGAAATGGTGCGGTTGGTGATGAGCGTACCCATAGTGAGGGTGGTAGCCGGGCTGCTGGTAATGGCCATCGCCCCAGCCTTGATGATTATGCTCTTTGTCGTCCTCTTTACTCATCTTCGCTGACCTCACGTTCGGTTGATTTGTGGTTGTGGTTTGCTGTTTGGCGCTCCCCCAGCATCCGCTCTATGAGGTAGACACCAGCTAAGCCTGCGCAGGCAGATACTGCGGCATTGGTGTAGTCGCGCTCCGCAATTGCTACTGCAGCCCTTGCCCCCGCAGCAATAGCTGTGCCTTCCTGGAGGGAGTTGCGAGCGATGGTGCGCATCTCAACTGGGGGGTTGCCCTGCATCCCGTGGCGTACTGCGCTAAGGCATGCCCCGGCAACCAGGCCGCGAATAAAGTAGCCTCTGTAATCGCGCCGATAGTCAAACGGGGCCGGTTTAGAGTTGTCCATAGATCCTCCGCATAACCTCCGCGAAGAGGGTGTGATTATTTATCTTCGCCGCCCCCGAAGGA
The DNA here is from genome assembly GCF_002356555.2 of Halorhodospira halochloris. Classification (NCBI taxonomy): domain Bacteria; kingdom Pseudomonadati; phylum Pseudomonadota; class Gammaproteobacteria; order Chromatiales; family Ectothiorhodospiraceae; genus Halorhodospira; species Halorhodospira halochloris. The sequence goes on along the minus strand of NZ_AP017372.2, from coordinate 1,432,528 downwards.
GTCACTGCTGCTATCTGTTGCCACCTCTTCTGCATCAATGCTTTGCTGAGCATCCACCGAGTCATGGCTAGCGCTATGCCCATGCCCATGCCCGTGCCTATGCCCATGATGGGTTGCCTCGTCCTCATGGTGATCGCTCTCAAGGTAATTGCGGGCTTTGGAAGAGGCGCCCTCTATGCCCTTGAGCCCCGAGGCTGTAGCGCGGCGGACACTCTTACCGGCTCTATCTATGCTGCTTTGGGTCCGTTCATTTTTGATCATTCTGAGGGCGACGGCGCCAACCGCAAGGCCGGCGGCAAAAGGTATTATCGGGTGCATATTTATCCCTCCGCTACTTATCTGTTGGGCATTGCTTCATCTATTACTGCCTGAACGGCACTCTCCTGCAGGGGTTTATCTATTAACTGCTGTAACTCTGCTGCTTGGGGCGTTGCGTTTCCGGCGAGCAGGTCACTCCAGCCTGCCTCGGGTATTCTCTGGGGATCGTACTCTATCGTGCAGGAGCGCGCATACGGGTTGATGCGCACCGATTTAATCCCCGGGGTTTGCTGGAGCAGGGTATGGGCTTTCTTGAGTGAGTCTTTGCTCGGCAGACGCAGGCCGCGCGCGGCTAGATCAGCTTCCAGTTTGAAGCGGATTCTGCCGCTGATGTGGTGAGCGATGCGCACACAAGAGAGTAGTTCCCAGACCGGGTGAGTTTCCTGTCGGGGTGATTCTGGCGCACAAGCCTGCGCTTTGGAATGGTCACTAGCCAAGTCGCCTCCGTGTGGCAGTTGGTACTAACTTCAGGGATCTTCTGATTAGTTGCTGGTAACTCTATGCAATATACCGAAGTCCTTGATCCTTGAGCTAGCAACATCCTTGGCTGGCGAAAACAGGCTGGCTGGGATGTTTGTTGCGTCGTTTTGCGATCCGGTAGGGGGCTCTGGATACCCCAGGTTCCTATTCGCTGTACCTTGCTATGATACCTATTGCAAATCTAGCTGCAAGCATCCAATCTTACCGCCAGGAAGAGAGATTAATATATATATATAACAGGTGTTCTGCTTGTCATGATCAGCATAGTAGCCTCCATCCCCGGTCGTCTGCGCGTACGCGGCGATGAGTTGCGCGCCCCTGGAAGCCTGCAACGGTTACAGCACCACTTGTGGGAGTTGGATGATGTAATTGATGTGCGGGTAAACTCCAAGGCCGGTTCGGCGGTGGTCCGCTATGATCACCAAGCTGCTGCCGGGAGGTCGCTGGAGCTTGAGATTCTAAAAGTAGCAGAGCAGGTGTTGGGGGTTAGCTACGCTGCTCCGAGCCCGGTTAAGTCTGCTCAACGTGGTAAGCGTGGCGCTGGGGGCAGCCGCAAGTCGCGCCCGGCACGGATGGTAGCCAATCGGCATGCAAAGCAGGTGATGCTAGGCAGCCTCGTGGTTGTTTTGGCGACCGGGCTGTTTAGGTACCCGGGGTGGCGGTATTGGCATACCGTCACCGGCTGGGCTTTTTTTGCTGCTCTGGCAGTGCATATGTATGTCTATCGCCGCCATTTGCTGCGCTAGTTTTACTCTTCCGAGGCGAATTTGTAGCTCGCGTGACAGGCGACACAGTTATCCTTTATCCGGGCAAGCTGGCGCTGGGTATGTTGGGGGTCTGCCTTATCCCGGGCATCCTTGGCCATCTGCATAAAGTCCTCGTGCATGCTGTGCATCATCGCCTGATAGGCGGACGGCATGATCTGCTCCATGCGCTCATGGCGGGGTCCGCCATCCCCCCTGCGGCCTTCGCCGGCTCCCCTTAGACCGTCGCCTCGCATGGCCATCCCGCCACTCTGTTCGCCTCTGCCTTGACCTAAGGTGGAGTTGGGTTGGTCGTTATCGTTATCGACTAAGTCCTCCCGATATCGGCTTGGCACGCCCTGAATAGCTTTCTCCTCTACGGTTTGCATATCGCCATCCAGGGTGGCCCAGAGGATTTCGGTGGTGATCTGCAGGTATTCCCGCATCCGCGCCTGGCAGTGCTCCTGATCGGCGCGGGGTATCTCTATTGCGGTGCGTGATTCGGCATGAGCCGGGGTGGCTATTACGGCGCTGAACAGTGCGCAAGCGGCGCATAATGAGTATACGGCAATCCTGCGCAGTAGCGGTTGTTGTGCAGCTGCGGCGGTTAATCTTGAGTGATCCATGAGCGAACACCTCGCTGAATTTAATGCCCGGTTTTTGTAGCTTTGGGGCGCCTCTCTAAACTCCCCACTGGGCATGTTTGCCTCGGCGTGGAGGACACCGCGGATCCATCCCTTGAGGCTTCTTGGCGTCATCCCTGGCGTCAAGAGCCCTCCTCACCGAGGCTGCCATGCTCAGTGGCGACCTTTGGAGGTTCCTTTTGTTAGCTATTACTGATTGGCGCTGCCAAATTAAAACTCATACTCCATGCCAACCCGGGCAAAGCGTCCAGGATCAGCATACAGTGAGGAGTCGTTACCTTCATCAAATATGTTATCAACAGCTGCGTAAAACCGGGTTCCTTCCCAGTTGGTAGGTCGGTAGTTGGCGTTGAGGTCGACGGTGGTATAGCTTTCATCAACCTCATCATCGTCGGTGGCAGTGTAATATTCATCAGTAAAGCGAGCCCTGGCCTGCAAGCTCCAGGCTTCTCTAGGCTGCCAACGGATACTGGCCATGCCGCTGAACTCGGGGGCGTTGGGGATGAACTCGTAATCCAGGTCTTGGCGGGTCACCTCGCGCCAGGAGGCATCCTCGAGCCAGGTTATGCTCAGATCCGTACCCCAAGTAGGAGACCAGTCTGCCTCGATAGCGGCCTCCAGCCCTCGCGTCCTGGATTTCCCGATGTTGTAGAAGGTCCTGTAGCCCTCATCTCGATAGCGAACCCTTTCAATGCGATTGTCGATCTCGGTGTAGAAGGCGCTAAGATCATAGCGCAGTTCTCTTTCTCTGGGGGTGCCTAGGCTGCCCCTTAGGCCTATTTCAAGGTTCTCGCTCTCCTCAGGGTCGAGCTCGTGAGTATCTTTTTTTTCATCGCGGATGACCCGGGCACCGAGGTTTAGGTCACCCGCAGGTGTATGGGTGTCGGCATAAAGGTCGCGCGTCTCAGGGTATTTAAAGCCCTGAGCGTAATTGGCGCGTAGTTGCATCTGTGGTGCTAGTGCGTAGATGATACCGCCTTCTACAGAGGTATTGTCCTGATCTATGGAGGCATCGTCGTAGCGGGCGCCATAGATGACATCGAGCCTGTCGGTGGCTTGCCATTCGTGCTGCGCGAAGACGCCCGCCTGCCAGCGCGTGCTGCCTTGTTGGCCGTCAATATGGTCTTCTTGTTCGTGATCTAGGTGTTCAAAACCAAGCTGTAGGGTGTGGTTTGGGTCTGGGGTCCATGTGCTCAAAAACTCATTTCTCAAGTCAGTAAGGGTGATATCGCGCTCTCGGAAATCACTCTCGCTTTGGGTTGCCCAGCCCAGGTCCTGATAGGGGATAACCGGCACGAAACGATCCTTCTCGTAGCGGCTGTAATAGATGCGGTGGTTCAGGGCAAGGTTATCTGTTGCCTGCCAATCGGCGCTAGCCGCGATTTCGTAACGCTGGTTGTCGTCATGCCAGCTAACCGGGATGTTGAAGGCGGGGCGGTAGCTATCATTGTGTTCCAGTGCAGTGTTGTTGCGCCCGGTGTTGATATAGTCACGGCGGCGCTCTTCTTTCATGTAGCTGCCCTCGAGCGCGACGCTGAAGCGGTCATTGAACCAGTGCTCAAGGGAGCCGCCGATGGTGTAGACGTCGGCCTCGTCGCGCCGGTACTCGTCGATGGTGTACGTGTCCTCGAGGTCATCCAGCTCGCTCGCCCAGCCCGGTGGGGGAGCGTCGGATGGTGGCGTTCTGTCGCCACCGAGGCCGACGTTGCCCGTCTCTTCCTCCTTATAGCCATCCCGGCTCTGGGCCTGGCCAAAGAGGCTCACCAGGGTGTCCTCACTGCCGCCGAGCAGATTGAACGAGGCATTGTATTGCTGAGCCTCGCCGTCCTCGGTGCGGGCGCCGGCCTGTAGGTCGATACTCCCCTGCAGGCCTGGTTCGGGACGGCGGGTCACGATGTTAATGACGCCGCCTAGGGCATCGGAGCCGTAGAGGACGCTGCCGGGTCCCTTGACGATCTCAATCCGATCGATCCGTCCGGTCGGGATACGGTTGAGCGCGTAGCGACGGCTCGGCTCGCCGAGGACCCGGCGGCCATCGATCAGTATCACGGTATCCTCGCGTTTCGCCCCGCGGATCGAGTGCGATGTCCCGTCTGGGCTTACAAACATGCTTGATTGATTGCGCAGAACCTGATCAAGCATGGTGGCACCACTGCGTTTGATCTGTTCAGAGGTGATCACCTCAATGCTGCCCGGGCTTTCATCGCGAGCTCTCTCACTGCGGGTTGGGGCGGTGACGGTTACGGGATCAAGGCCGTGGTGGAATAGGGGATCGTTTGCGTTGTCGTCGGCACTGCTGCCGGCACTATAGCCAGCAGCCAAAAAGGCTCCAGCGCCTAGCAGCAACCCGGGTAGGGAGGAGTTGGTGAGGTTTATGCGCGGATCAGTTCCAGAGCTTGCAACTGCTGAGCTGGATGTTACGTATTGTTGATGCCGAACTTTAAGAATGCATCCTAACTTAGCCACTCTCATCTTTTTATCATTCCCTGGTTATCTGCTGTGAGCAGGTGATACTTACGCTTCCTGGCTTGCTCTCAAGGTGGAGAAGAGCTGGCTTGGCTTGTTGGTAGCAATGGTAATGATTATTATTCAGTAGTCAATAAGGGCTTTGGATTTTTTTGTATTTACGCATAAATGAATATAAATGCACCGATTAAAACGCTAGCACGCATTAAATTACTCTAATTCTATATCTGGTGAAGAACTGGGACAGCCTTGACATGCAAACGATAATCGTTACTATTCGATACAGAAACTTCGCTAGTAGCCTTTTTTTGGGGGGCGGAACATGGATTTACATAAGAACAAATCAAATCTTTCTACAGTAAAGACAGACTGTGCCAATACCTCGGTATGTGCGCATGGCGGTGAAGAATTATGCGGGTGCTGTCAGGGGTGTGGTGCATGCGGCCGCAGTAAAAGGCCGAATAAGTTCAGCAGCGAGGAGTTGTTCTGTGGGTGTCGGCAATTGATCATAGTTCATGGCGAGCAGGAGTACCGACTACAGCAAACCCGCCAAGGAAAATTGATTTTAACCAAATAAATCATAGTCTGGGAGAGTAAGCGCTGATTGAGAAACAACTAGATTGCTCGTATGCTTAAGGGGTTTGCGTGGCTTAACATTTTTTTCGGTTTTAGAGGCCCCAACAGGAAGCAATATTAGGGATATCCGATGGAAGATAGTGCGAGCATTAGAATCCTCTTAGTCTGCATGGGCAATATCTGCCGTTCCCCCACAGCTGAGGGAGTACTGCGTGAGCGCCTGCGCCAGGCCGGTTTGCAGGGGGTGGTAGAGACAGATTCAGCTGGTACCCACGATTACCATATCGGCAAGGCCCCTGATCCGCGCGCCCAAGATGCCGCTAGTCAGCGCGGTATCGATATCAGCGACCTGCGCGCCCGGCAAGTTGAGCGCAGCGATTTTGATGAATTCGACCTGATTCTGGCCATGGATCAGGATAATTTTGATCTGTTGCGTGCTGATTGCCCACCCAAGCATGCCGATAAACTAGGCATGTTTCTCGATTACGCCGCGCAGCGTCGAGAGCGCGAAGTGCCCGACCCGTATTTTGGCGGCAGGCAGGGCTTTGAGCTTGTCTACGACCTGATTGAGGAGGCCAGTGAAGGCCTGGTGGACGATCTTAAGCAGCGGTTGGGGCGCTCCCGCTCCTAACATCCCTCTTGTGAGCACCCCACGATGCCCCGTTAAGTGGAGGTCTAAGCGCTACCCTTAGCGCAGAGACCTCCACAGCGCAAATATTGGCATATACAAGAGTAGAGTATTTTCGAGGTGGCCACACGGCCTATGCTTATTCCTCGAAGTAAATCACTCCCTCTAAGGCATGGGAGCCTTGTAGTTCTTCCAGGTTGCCGACATCTTCGAGCCAAAAGTGCTCATGAGCATTTAGCCGGAGGTTGCCTCCAGCACCAAGTTGATCCGGCTCCCCGTATATAGCTAGGGACATAACGCCCGTAACACCGCTAGTAGCTTTGAAACCGTTCTCACCTTCCGCGGTTAACTGCAGATCTCCCTCTAGTGCAAATGAAACTAGTAAGTTAGCTGGATCTAATGCAAGGTCATGTGAATCATTTATATTCCATAACTCATAGACACTATGGTCTTCAATAAAAAATTCACGCTCGAGTGCTAGGTCTAAATCCAGTCCTTCAGGTTCAAATATCAAGTTGCCTGAACCAAAATATGTGTTTATGCCTGTAGGGGGGATGTCAGTAAATAGCTTAAATGTATCACGGTGATCGATGCCTTCCGGGAGAGTCGATAAAAGAATACCGCCTTCCAGAGCCATATCTATGCCATCACTCTCCAACCTCGATAACATTGCGTCGTACTGGTAGTCATCCCAAGTAAAGGCACTGCGGCCGTATAGCCAAACAACCGGATACTCTGTTCCTAATTCTTCACCGGCGTATAAGCTGGCACTAGGCAGAATCACTCCACCTTCATCTTTTTGCCCCCATGCTCCCCAGTAGACCTCATGACTGGTTGATTCGCCGCTATCAAGCAGTTCATCATCGCCTCTTTCTAGGCTCATTAGATAATCTTGAAAATTGTCCGGTTCGTCTTCCCAGGCAGCATCTGTATAATCCCAGATGCTAAAAACCACGTCTTCATGTGGATCATCACCTGGTTCGGCTGGGAAGAACAACAAGGGTGTAGTTGTTTCAGGATAGCTTAGCTTGGCTACTCCAAAAGAAATATAGTCGAAACTATGGTAAGGAATTTCGTCATTATATCCGTTACCATAATCAGGCAAGTCGGGTTCTTTTTCAGGTGGCGATATATGACTATCTATATCAGCTATTAACCCCTCCTGCAGATATAGTGCAGCTATCAATTCGGAGTCATAGAATTCATCAGGCAGCTCTCCGTCATTCCATATATGTTGTTGATAAGAGTAGTCTGCCTCGAGATGCAGAAGGGCCCCGGCACTGGCATCATCAGGGTCGCCGTAGAGCTGAATCACTACCTCTCCGGATAAGTCTGCTTCTGCTAGGTATTGGTGATCATCGCACGTTAAGCATCGAGCATCAGTTATCTGATACCTACCACTTACGGTGCTTATTTCCAAAGTCAGATCATTAGCATTGATTGAGACGCTGTCACTGAACTCTGCGTGCCAGCGCTCCCAGAATTGATCTTCGCTTGTGGTGGCTAAATTGCTCGGTATGGCCGTCTCTAAAAGCATTTCGGCTGATGAGTTAAGACCATCGCCAGCCGTAAAATCTAGGTTAAAGGCAGCAAAATCTGTCTCTGCAACTGAAATAGCCTGTTCGCCGAGCAGTTTGGCAGGGCTGCCGGAGATCACGCCATCAATTGCGCCCAACTGCAGTTTACCTTCAACCTCGAGTCGCTCGATAAAGGATGTCTTAAACTCCGCCGGTTCAAGATCCGATCTCCCCGTAATCCATACTACGGGGTCTTTTGCAGGGTAGACCCATGCGCCCCAGGAACTCTGTCCTCTGCTGCCGAAGGCTTGCGTTTCACCGTCCTCTCTGACAATAGGATCACTGTTATCAGCTAGCTCAAACTTCATGCCAGCAGGGTCGGTTGGATCATACTTTACCGAGGCCTTAAATACCTTGGGATTGTCGCTATCAGGATCGCTGGTAAATATTAAAGCGCGGACTGAATCGTCAACTTCCTCCTCTGATACCTCGCGCTGCTGATCGGCCACTGCCTCAGTTACGGTATCCTCACTGTCACTATCATCAGCGTCAGCGCTCTCATCAGTTAACTGGTCATCTTCAGTCTCTTCGTCGGCAGGCTCATCCTGATCGTCTGGTTCATCTTCTTGATCTTCCTCTTCTTCTGCCTCATCCTCTTCAGGCTCATCATCCTCATCTTCACCGACGTCCTGCGTGACGCTGTCAAGCTGTACGGGACGTGACGGCAAAGGCTCAGGAGGGGTTTCCGCATCTATTACTTGGAAGTAAGTGTCGGGCTGATCTTCACCGGTCAACAGGCGCTCGGGGGATGCGCCCGCGTTCTCTACCCAGCCACTACCACGAGGAGTACCACCGACGGTGCCGAAGGCGTCGCCGTGGGCAATCTCGGAAATGGTCCCGCGTACCCCGATAACCGCAACTGGGGTCTCTATAGAGTAGTTTTCTTCGCCACGAATGGCCCCGGTTATAGCCCGCATGCCCCCTTCGATGAGTGACTTGCGTGTTTCTCCGCTTTGCTCTTCAGCGTCGAACTCAAAATGCTCAAAGGTCAATCGGGTATCGCTGCGCAGGGTTATGCTCTGGTCGTCGTTCAGGCGGATCTGGGCGCGGGCGTTGCTAGCGGTGTGGATCGTATCCCCAACATATATCTCATCGCGACGCGATAGGCTGCGCCTCGAATCGTCTCGCTCGGCGTAGACATCGCCACGAGTGGCCAGCACCATGCCTATACTGCTATTCCCAGCTAACACTGCGGCGGGGGCCGCAAAAAGACCAGCAGCTAAGGCCACTCCCGGGAGAGCATAGTGGGTTACCTTTTTGGTACAGAGAGAACTAGTCATCTTTGTCCCCTATCTAGTTCCAGTCGTAGCGCAGGCCAACGAAGTACTGGTCACGATCGAATTGGCGTGAGTCTATGTTGGAACTCTTATCGGTATGCGAATAAGTTAATGTCAGTCGCCACGGTGTCTCTGGAAAGGAGAATATGTAACTAGCTGTAACCCTGCGCAGCAGAGAGTTTTCGGCACTGTCATTAAGTCCGCGTGCTAGTAGCTCACGCTGGGTGGAGTCCAACTCAATGTCATCACCACCAAGGTAGGTCAGTACCGTGCTGACATCGCTTGCGTCAACATCTACGCCGCTTCGGTAATGCTGTCTTTGCAAGCTTCCATTGATTGTGAATAGGCGCCCTTCGTCTATGAAGATCTGGAATCCGGCTCCTGCCTCCAGGGTATATCTGGAGTAGATGTCGGCCTCGGCCTCTTCATAGCCCATACCGGCACTGCCGACCATGACGAGTCTTTCGCTAAGTGCGCCCATGACGCTCGCGTTTATCCTCGCCAATATCGAGTCACGGTCATCGAGTTCATAAGAGTTATATGCTATCTCTGGCATTAACCTAGCTTGAGCCCCAGTTCCGATCATCCGGCGGTATTGAGGCGCTATGCGAAGGCGGGAATAGAGGTGGTCATCGTCTAGGCGAATGTGCTGTATGTCGCTAGCTAGATGTATCTGCTGCTCATGAGATTGACGCCAAACTCGTGTGCCGCCCAACTGCACTACAGTCTGATCGAAAATGTCCCAGTCGTAGTAACCGCGGTGCTGAAACTGCCCATTGAAACGCCACCGAGAATTGGCCACCCAGGGGGTGCTGTATAAACCGCCCGCGGCTATTTCGGCAAAAGAGTCAGAAGCGCCAGAGTCTTCGTACTCGTATAGCCTGAGGTTTACCAGGCCGTGCTGAAGATTGGCTATGTTGCCTTCTATGATGCTGTTGCTAGCGCTTAACACGTTTTCGTCATAACCGACGCGGCCTTCCACCCATCTCAGGAATTGGGCTACCTGTGCTGCCGCCCGGCGGTCTATGGCGTCGATAAAACGCTGTGCGCTATCAGCAATCTGCTGCGGCGGGTCGAGTTCAACAACAGCTGTAAAATTATCCCGTGCTAAATCGTAATCACCGATGGCGAAGAGTGAGCGCGCTAACTCAAATCGGGCCCTACTATCTCTGGGTCTAACAATAGTTACCCTCTCGAAGAACAGCGATGCCCGCTCCGGATTGTCAGCATGCATCAAGGCTATGCCACCGACAAAGTCAAACTCCGGTATGCCTGCGAAATCTGACTCATGTTCTTGGGCAAGGGTAGCTGCCCGGTGGTATTCACCTTGTAGAATCTCAGCCTGAATGCTTGCTATGACCTGCCTTAGCGAATATTCCGCGGACATCAGCACAGCCGGAAATAGCATTACACTAAGAAAAATTCCAATCGGATAAAAGAATGCTGTTATCTGACGCACTTCGACTCTTACCTCCAGGCACTACTCATCCAAATAAGGCAGGCGTTAAAAATCATTCAAAGGGCTGTGCGGTTTTTCTCTCTAAAGCCTTCCCTAATCAGCTTTTGAGCCCTGCACAAACACCAGCCTTGTATGTTCCGGCGCCAGGGATTGCGCCATCAAGGCCTTTAGGGCGTGGTTAAGGCGTTCTCCTTAGCAGAGGGGGTGCTGGCGTGGTTCAAGGGGTTATTATAGGCCCCCTATTGGCTCATACATGGTTACCGGCTCGTTGCGCCCTTTAACCTGAACCCGCTCAATCTCCCTAAAAGAGTATTGCTTTTCTAAGCCCTCACGGGTATGCTCTGTGACAAGAAGCCGCACCCCGTAGTCTTTTGTCTTCGATTCGGTGCGCGCAGCAAGATTAACTGAGTCGCCAAGGGCGGTGTAAGCGCGGCGGTATTCCGAGCCCATGTCGCCGACACTAGCCGGCCCGGTGTTCAGGCCGATGCCGATCTCAATTGCCGGCAAGCCTTCAGCAGCGAACTCCTCTTTCAATCGATCTGTCTCGCGGAGCATTGCAAATGCCGCCTCCAGGGCGTTTTTACGCTGCTCGGGATCATCCATAGGGGCGCCCCAGAAGGCCATTATCATGTCACCGACATACTTATCTATGGTGCCGTGGTGCTCAAAGATGATTCGGGTCATGGGGGTGAAGAAGCGGTTCAGGACACTCTTCAGGGTGGCTGCATCAAGCTTTTCAGACAGGGTGGTAAAACCGCGTATATCGGCAAAAAGCAGGGTGATCTCGCGGGTTTCACCTTCCAGATTATATTCATCTGGGCGCTCGGCCATCTGTTCTACAAGTTCGGGTGGCACATACTCACCAAAGCGCTGGCGGAGCATGTTTCTACGCCGGTATTCAAACAGAAACCCCCAGCCTAGATTTACGAAGGTAATCAAGGTTACCGCTGCAAGGGTTGGAATTATGCTTAATACTATCCCATGTGCCGCCCATGCCCAGAGGTTTGTAGCTATCACCGCAGCCAATAGAGCAGCGACCAGGATCAGAGTACTCAGCGGTGCTAGGAAGGGCAGGGTGGCAGTGAGCAGGAGTCCGCTGCTCATCAGGGTAATGAAGTCGGCTCCCTCTGCCCAGGCCGGTTGCCTGGGAAAGTCTCCCTTGAGCATGGCATCAATCAGGGTTGCATGAACCTCAACCCCAGGATACGCGGAGCCTACTGGCGTGGGGCGGAGGTCGTACAGGCCTAATGCGCTGGTTCCGAGGAGTGCTATTTTGCCTTCTAGCTTTTCCTCTGCGGCCTTGCCTTCTAGAACATCAGCGGCGCTAACGTAAGGGAAGGTCTTTTCAGGGCCCCGGTAAGGGATTAGAACCTGACCGCGATAATCCGTGGGTATCTCTAATCCACCTAGTTCAACCCGATCGATCGCTTTGGCATCGGCGAAAGGTTTGCTGATGATGTCAATGCTGTGGAGCAGCTGATACTGTCTGACTACCTCAAGGGCTAGTGAGCTATAGAGTTTATCTTCATAGCCGAGCAGCAGTGGCGCGCGGCGTACCACACCGTCTGGATCCGGGCGGACAGTAAAGAATCCCGATGCACCTGCTGCTTCTACCAGTTCCGGGCGGCTGGCGGTTACGCTAGGCAGGCGAAAGACGGTCAGCGGCCTTTGCTCTATGCTCAGGCTATCTTTGGTGGGAGGGGGTAAGGAGCCGACTTTAGTGCCGGCCTGATCGCTGTGGAGGATAAACCCGAGGACGCTATCCCCTTTGCTGAGGCTATCAGCGAGGCGCTTATCGCCGTCGAATTGCTCACGTAGCCTGTCTAGACGATTTTTTAGCTGTGGGTCATCGACAGCCTGCGCTACCTGCTCAGCGATATTGCGCTCCGGTTCGGCGAAGACCACGTCGTAGCCGATGACCACAACCCCGGCATCCCATAGGCGCTCGGTAAGCTCGGCAACTGTAGCCCGCGGCCATGGCCAACGCCCGATCCTCGCCAAGCTAGACTCATCAATATCTATCACGACGACTTCGGTATCGAAATCGTCCTGACCGGTCTGTGTCCACAGCAGGCGCTGATCGTAGAAAAAACGCTCCGCGGTATCGACCGCTTCGCGCACAGGTCCGAACTGTGTATAGGCAGCCCAGACTACCGCGATGAGCATTGTAAGCCCGAGAATCAAAGGCCATGCCTTATCCCGGGCGCGGCGCCAGATCATATCAGATATTATCTTCCGTCTCTTTGTTCGCAGACTCTTCCTGGGCGTGATCTGCTCTGCTTGTACCGGAAAAGCCCTCAATGGGCAAGTTTCGCTCTATTCGCTCTATTGGAACTAGCTGCTTATTTCTGGCGATTTGCTGGGAAGGGCGCCAGTTTTCTGGACTGGGCTGCTCTTCAGGCGCCAAGTCATCGCGCTGAGTGTTACAGCTCTCTTCAGTGCTCGAGTCGACATCATCTGCCCACGCAGGGTCTGTGCATTCCTGCTCAGCCGATTTTTGTCGCCGCGGAATTCGCGGGCGGCCGCTGCGCACAAATTTCCTGCCGGTTTGAGCTTGGTCCGGGGTTGTTTTATCACTAGTGCTGGATGCGGCTCCGTTAGCGGCGCCATTTGCCTGCGCCCCTTCTTCGAATACCTCGTGGTCGGGTATTGGCAAGGATTCATCGGCGGCACTGTTCGTATCAGCACCATCATTTGATTCAATTTCGCCTGCAGTCTCAGTTGTTGAGCTGCTCCGCCGCCGGCGCCTCCCGCCACGTCTGCCGCGCCTGCTTCGACCGGAGCGGTTGGAAGAGCGGCTGCGAGCACTATCAGCCGCCTCCCCATCGCCGTTATCCGCAGAATCTATATCAGTATCAGCGCTATCGCTCTGGGCTGAAGGCGGGGTTTGAGCCTGATCTTCTATATCTTCAAATGCTGGCAGGGCAGAAGAACCTTCGTACTCTTCTGCATCGGCCGTATCTGCATCGGCCGTATCTGCATCGGCCTTACTGGGCTGCAGCGATTCGGGCTGATCTGCTGTGGCCAATTCCTGTTGCTCACCGCTCTCGGTCTCTGCGCGGCGGCGGCTGCTAGTGTTGCGGCTGCGCCGCCCACGAGTTGAGCGGGAGCGGCCGCTACTGCTGCCACGTTTACCGCGGCTAGAACCGGATTTTCTATCGCCATCATCTTGCTCGTCAGTTGAGCGGTATTCTGGTTGCCGCGAGGAGGCGGTATTGCCATCGACGGTTTTTTGTCCGCTCTGGAAAAGCAGACCGCGCAGCTGGCTGAAGATCCAGCCCAGGGGCACTTGTTCGTTGTTGGTTGTCGGTCGCTGAGTGGTCTGATCGGAATCTTGTGCAGAGTCAGCGCCGCTGGCGAAAGGAGCCGGGGTGCTAGGTGTAACCCCCTGTACTGCAGGAGGTTGCGGGCGTGGGGTCGGCAACCCAGCATCAATCAGGTTGGTCTCTTCAGCGGGGCTGAGCCGTTGATAGCTACTATCATCTTGATCCTCCCACTCATCGGTGCGCAGACGTTGGATATCGTAGTGGGGCGTTTCCAGGTTGCGATTAGGGATCAGGAGGATATGTACAGAGTGCCGTTTTTCCAGATCACTAATCTGCGAGCGCTTCTCATTTAATAGGAAAGTCGCTACTTCAAGGGGCAATTGAGCAAGGACCTTGCTCGTCTTATCTTTCATTGCCTCCTCTTCGATGATGCGCAGTATAGACAGGGCCAGTGATTCGACGCTGCGCACCGTTCCTTGGCCACCGCACCGCCCGCAAACCTCTTGGTGGGCTTCACCCAAAGAGGAGCGCAGGCGCTGGCGCGACATCTCCAGAAGACCAAAACGGGAAATGCGACCTACTTGTACTCGCGCCCTGTCAGCCTTAACCGCCTCACGCAACCGGTTCTCCACCTCTCGCTGGCTGCGCGGTGGCCCCATATCGATAAAATCGATCACGATTAGCCCACCGAGATCGCGCAGACGCAGCTGCCGGGCTATCTCGTCGGCCGCCTCCAGGTTGGTGTTGAGGGCTGTCTCTTCAATGTCCGCGCCTTTGGTAGCGCGCGATGAGTTGATATCTATGGAGATCAGAGCTTCGGTATGATCTATGGCTATGGCCCCTCCGGAGGGCAGCCTGACATCGCGCTGAAAGGCCGATTCTATCTGGCTTTCGACCTGATAACGGGAGAACAGTGGGACCGGATCGTCGTAAAGCTTGAGTTTCTGGCGGTTATAGGGCATCACCTGATCGATGAAGTCCCGGGCCTTGGCGAAGACATCCTCATCATCGACTAGTATTTCGCCGATCTCGGGGCGCAGGTAATCACGCAGGGCGCGGATTATTACGTCGCTCTCCTGATAGACGAGAAATGGCGCACGGCGCTCCATGGCCGCCTTGAGTATAGCGTCCCACAGCTTAAGCAGGTAATCGAGGTCCCACTGCAGCTCCTGCGTGTTCCGCCCAACTCCGGCGGTGCGCACAATAAGGCCCATGCCTTCGGGCACCTCGAGATGGCGCAGGCTTTCGCGTATCTCGGCCCGTTCGGCGCCCTCTATACGGCGAGAAACCCCGCCTGCACGTGGGTTGTTGGGCATGAGTACCAGGTAGCGCCCGGCAAGGCTGATATAGGTGGTCAGCGCGGCGCCTTTGTTGCCGCGCTCCTCTTTATCCACCTGGACCAGAACCTCCTGGTTTTCGCGCAAGGACTCACGCGGGGTAGAGCGCTGTCCATCACTCCCTACGCAATAAGAGGGCGCTATCTCCTTGAAGGGCAAAAAGCCATGCCGCTCAGCACCGTAGCGCACGAAGGCAGCTTCCAGGCTAGGCTCTACGCGAGTAATGATCCCTTTGTATATGTTAGCCTTCTTTTGTTCCCGCGAAGGAGCCTCTATGTCGAGATCATATAGGACTTGTCCATCTACTAGGGCAACCCGCAACTCTTCTGGTTGGGTTGCGTTGATCAACATTCTTTTCATGGTGGTTGACTCTCCACAGCCCCGCAGCCATCGCGTTGGGAGAGCAGGGGAGTAGCCCATGGGTCGCTTCAGACGCCGGTTCGCGATGCAGCGCACCAGGTTGTCGAGAAACTTGCCAGATATTAATCACGGCATCTTGTGGCCGATTTGGCTGGCCTGAAGAGATCCGGACCATACACTGACTCCAAGTTGGGCGCAGGGCTATTGTTGTTCGCGTTATTTGTCTTCATCTGCCTGGATAGAGTGGCGATAACGCCTCTTCATTGGTCTATCTGGCAATTGTCTTTATGTATGTGCGTATATGCTCATGCCGCAATTTGGGCGGCGCCATTCATGCCTCAGGCGCTGCGCCCGGAAAACTTCTGCGCTGAGAGTATATGTAGTACTTTGCCATGCAATTACTCTAGACTATCGTCGACTTACCAGCGCCAGCTCAATTCTATCAGCAACTTGCATATCCTACAAACGTAGTATTAATCACCCTTAACGGGCGGTATGATAAATAATGTCAACAACATCAACGCATAGTAGCGTAAAATATCATCAGGTTAGCGACGATGAAGCAGGCCAACGGATAGATAATTTTCTGTTGCGTCTGCTCAAGGGCCTGCCCCGTAGTCGTGTCTATCGATTATTGCGGCGCGGCGAGGTAAGAGTGGACGGCGGTAGGGCTAAGCCGACCCGGCGACTTCAAGCTGGCGAGGTGGTGCGTTTGCCTCCTGTAGTGATTGCTGACTCA
Source organism: Halorhodospira halochloris (assembly GCF_002356555.2). Lineage (NCBI taxonomy): Bacteria > Pseudomonadati > Pseudomonadota > Gammaproteobacteria > Chromatiales > Ectothiorhodospiraceae > Halorhodospira > Halorhodospira halochloris. The sequence goes on along the minus strand of NZ_AP017372.2, from coordinate 1,416,658 downwards.
GAGCACAAGCCTAGGCCTGAGCCATCTTCGGGATTGGAAAGGGCACTGCGAGACGGTGTTTTATACGAGGATGAACGCCTACTCGTCATAGATAAACCGAGTGGCTTAGCCGTGCACGGTGGCAGCACAGTGAAGATCGGGCTAATTGAGGCGCTACGCCAAATTCGATCCGATTTGCACTTCGTTGAGTTGGTTCACCGCTTGGATCAGGAGACTAGCGGCTGCCTGCTGCTGGCCAAACGCCGCTCAACCCTGCGCCGATTACACGAAATGCTGCGCAATGGCGATATTGAAAAACGCTATACCGCATTATTGGTAGGTGAAGTTAAGCAGCCAGAACAAGTTATAGACGCGCCAATCGAAAAACTAGCGGGCGCGGGACATGAACGGTTGGTGCGCGTTTCGCAACGTGGGCGCAGCGCCCAAACTTTGGTTAAAGTGATAAGTCAAAGCCCATACGGCACGCTTGTTGATATCAAGCTGACTACAGGGCGCACTCACCAGATTAGGGTGCATGCTCGCCATATCGGCCATCCGGTTGCCGGTGATGATCGCTACGGCGAGCGCCAGAGCAACTCACGGCTGCGCACAGAGCTCGGTTTAAGGCGCCTGTTTCTACATGCTAACGAGCTTGCCTTTCGCCACCCGGAGCAAGGTAACCGGTTGCATGTCCAAGCGCCATTGAGCGCTGAACTCAACAAAGTGCTAACAAATGCCATGAAGTAACAGTCACAACCAATTGACAAAATGGGAGATGTAATGAGCGATCAAGCTTGGGAACGTGCAGCTCTGCGGGAGATTCTTGACGAGGCGCTACGTGAACGTCGCCGTAATAGGCTATGGCGGATTATAACCCGCATCGCTTTGGTAGTAGCTATTCTCGTCCTTGCCATCAGTATCACCCAGTGTGCTATGACCACTGATAAAGAAGAGGTCGGGCCGCATACTGCCGAGGTACGTATTAATGAACCAATTATGTCTGATTCTGCATCTAGCGCTGACAACGTAATCAAGGGCCTGAATGCGGCTTTTGAAGCGGACGATGTTGCCGGGGTAGTGCTTAGAATCAATACCCCAGGCGGGAGTCCGGTCCACTCGCAGCGCATCTACGATGAGATTAAGCGCCTGCGTGACGAGCACCCCGATATCCCAGTGCACGCGGTAATTGATGATATAGGCGTATCTGGCGGCTATTTTGTCGCCGCGGCAGCTGACAAGATTCATGTTGGCGGCTCGAGCGTAGTCGGATCGATCGGGGTTATAGCCGGCAGCTTCGGCGCCGAAGAGGCACTGGAGAAGCTCGGGCTTGAGCGGCGTGTTCACACCGCCGGTGAGGATAAGGCGTTTCTAGATCCCTTTTCACCTCTAAGGGACGATCATGTCGAGCATCTACGACTAATGCTTGAGGATATGCATCAGCAGTTCATTGATGCTGTTCGGGAGGGGCGTGGTGAACGGCTGGATGAAGAAAACAATGAGGATTTATTCTCAGGCTTGGTCTGGACCGGTGCTCAAAGCATAGAGCTCGGCTTAGCTGATGAGATAGGCAGCGTATCCAGCGTTGCTCGCGACGTAATCGGCGAGGAAGAGGTGGTCGATTATACGGCCAAACGCGATTTCTTTACTGAATTAAGCGAGCAATTCGGCATTAGTGTCGGCCAAGGGCTCTACTACACCCTCAAGAGGTTGGAGTACCAGGTCCATTGATGGACGGCAGTTAGTTGCTAGGGATCGCTGAATAAGGGCGCCTTTAGAAACCTCTCCACCGAAGGGGATCAGTTGCCTCGGCATGGAGGCTGTGGCGTCAGGGGTGGCGCCACGAAGCCTCTAGGGGTGGATTTAAGGCGCCCTCCATACTGGGCAGCTGGATGGCTCCGGGGGAGTTTTTGGAGGTGTCCTAAGGGATTGCGAAGCCTGCCTCTCGCAGCATTCTAGTTAGGGCAATCAAGGGAAGCCCGATAAGTGCTGATGGGTCGCGGGTGTCCACAGCTGCAAGGAGAGTGATCCCCAGGCCCTCGGAGCGAATAGCTCCGGCACAATCGTAAGGCTCATCGGCATCCAAATATCTGTCTATAGCATCATCATCAAGGTCCCTAAACTTTATCCGCGTCGTGTCTATATCTTGCTCTACCTTTTCGCCGTCGATCACTGTTACAGCGGTCAGAAAATCGACGCTGCGGCCTGAGGATTGACGCAATTGCTGTTTTGCTTGTTCGCGGGTATTGGGTTTGCCGATGATTTTCTCGCCTAGTAGGGCAATTTGATCGCTCCCTATAACTACCGCCCCGGGATTCTTTTCAGCCACAGTCCTGGCCTTCATTTCTGCTAAACGCAACACCGCGTGGTGAGCAGTTTCATCAAAAGGCACAGATTCATCGATGTCTGCAGCCTGGACTGCAAAGTCTAGCTTGAGCCTTGCCAATAAGTCGCGACGATAAGTGGATGCTGAAGCCAGGATCAATTTTTTAGATTCGTGATCGGGGCTGGTCATGCGCAGGTCCTGTTTGTTGTCTTAAAGTGACTGCTAAGCTAACGCGTAGCCAACTGCAGTGAAAAACTGCTGAACCACGAGTTCAGCATAGCAGTTCTTGGTCGCGCCATATCGATGTACTTTAGCATTTGGGCACTCTAGAAACCCACCCCTTGCTCAACTCGACAGGTTTGATTGTCGAGCGCATTACCTTTAGGATGCATCTAAAAAATACTATTGAGATGGATTCACTTTGTGCCCCACACGACAGTGGTGGTGTCTGCACAAAAGCTCTTTGGGAGCCTCTAAGAACTTCGCCGGCGCCATCATCTTGCCCCGGTGTGGAGGTCTTGGCGCCATGAAGCTTCTAAGGATGGATTCACGGCGTCCTCCACACCGGGGCAGATGATGGCGCCGGCGAAGTTTTAGAGGCACCTCTTTGAAGCTCCTAGTTTGGCACTGATCATACTGACTATGCTCACTTGATGCTTTACAGTACCGTTGAGCCTCTATAACATGCCACAGCCTATGCTACCGCAAGGATTGACTCCCGACGATTTTGGTCCTGACGCGCCTACGTATGCAGGCGAGCTTGCCTTAGGGCAGATGGCGAGATTGGTCCCGCTGCTTGCAGAGGCGCACGGCGGAGCTCACCTGGTTATAGCGGGTCGTGTTGATGAGTGCGGGCGCCGTTTTGTTGAAGGTAGTGTTACCGCTGAGCTGATACTGATTTGCCAGCGTTGTCTTGGGGCCTACCCCCACGCTGTGGAGGAGGAGTTCCGGTTAACCTTGGTCAGCTCAGAGGCTGAAGGAGAGGAATTGCCTGACGATCTTGAGCCGTTCGTTAGTGCTGGAGGAAGAGTACAACTGATGGACTTGGCAGAGGAGGAGTTGCTGCTTGCTTTGCCCGTTGTCGCCCGACACCGGGAAGGCGAGTGCAGTCCTCCTCCTAACCGAGCCGGAATTTCTCGTGAAGAGCTAAGCCCTTTTGCGCAGTTGCGCGGGGTTTTTGGTGACGATAGCTGTGAACGCAAGTGATTTCACAGCTACTCGAATGAATATTTAATTCGCATGACAGATGTGGAGTTGAAGTAATGGCAGTACAGCAAAATCGTAAAACGCCTTCCAAGAGAGGCATGCGCCGTTCGCACGATAAGCTTGGCAAACCGACCTTGTCGACTGAGCCGAGAACTGGTGAGACGCACCTTCGCCACCATGTAAGTCCAGATGGTTATTATCGGGGCCGCAAGGTTACTCGCGGCCAAGAAGATTGACTGCAACTCGGTCTATCGAGGAAGTGGGCATGACTAATGCTCAAAGCAAAGATCGGGGGGCAGATGCAGTCGGCGCAGATGGTGTGACTACAACGCTCACCCTCGACGCCATGGGCGGTGATTATGGCCCAAGTGTAGTTGTGCCTGCTGCGGTCGATGCCATCAAGCGACACAAGGATTTGCGGCTGATCCTAGTCGGCCGTGAGTCGGCCATAGCTGAACAACTTGACAAGTTGCAGGCGCCTGACTCAGGTAGACTTATAACTCGACATTGCAGCCAAGTGGTTGAGATGGATGAGTCACCGTCTATCGCCCTGCGTAATAAGCGCGACTCTTCCATGCGGGTTGCCCTCGATATGGTCAAGGCCGGTGAGGCCGATGGCTGTGTTAGTGCCGGCAACACCGGCGCTCTAATGGCCACGGCCCGTTACCTGCTGAAGACTCTGCCCGGCATTGATCGGCCAGCAATTATGAGCACTATCCCGGCTAAGGGCGGTGCTACGCACATGCTTGATCTGGGCGCCAACGTAGATTGTAAGGCAGAGCATCTGTTCCAGTTTGCAGTAATGGGTTCAGTTGCGATTGAGGCTGTCTACGGCATAGAACGCCCGCGGGTTGGTCTACTGAATATTGGCGAGGAGGATATCAAGGGTAACGATCAGGTCAAAAAGGCTGCTGAAATGCTCAGTAATGCCGAGGAGATAAACTACACCGGTTATATCGAAGGTGATGGTGTCTTCTCAGGAGAGGCCGATATAGTCGTTTGTGACGGTTTTGTTGGCAATGTCTCTCTGAAAAGCAGTGAAGGCGTGGCCTCCTTGATTTCTGACTATATGCGTATGGAGTTCCATCGCAATATTTTGACCCGCCTTGCAGGTCTGGTAGCTCTGCCGGTGCTCAAATCTTTGCGCCGCCGTATTGACCCTCGCCAGTATAATGGCGCGAGCTTGCTTGGCCTGCGCGCTGTTGCAATGAAAAGCCATGGTTCGGCGGACAGCTTCTCATTCGGTCGCGCTATAGATACTGCGGTAGTTGAGGCTGAGCAAAATGTGCCTGGGCTCATAGGGGAGAGGATTGGGGGGTTGCTCGGTGGATTTAGGAGAAGGCGGTGACCAGGGCAAGGATTTTAGGTACCGGTAGCTATCTGCCTGAAAAGGTGGTAACTAATCACGATATCGAGAAGCTAGTCGATACCTCGGATAATTGGATACGCGAGAGGACCGGGATCTACGAGCGCAGAGTAGTAGCAGAGAGCCAGGTTTGCGGAGATCTTGCCCTGGTTGCCGCGCAGCGAGCGTTGGAGTCAGCCGGCGTAAGTGGCAGTGATATCGACCTGGTTATTGTAGCTACCTGTACCCCGGATAATATCTTTCCTAGTACCGCTTCAGTGCTACAGAGCCGTCTGGATATTCAACCAGGGGCCCCATCCTTCGATGTTTCAGCCGCGTGCTCGGGGTTTATATACGCGTTAGGTATAGCTGATAAATTTGTCCGCTCAGGTGCTGCCAAACGCCCGCTTGTGGTTGGTTCAGAAACGATGACCAGAATCCTGGATTGGGATGACCGCGGCACCTGCGTCTTGTTCGGTGACGGGGCCGGGGCGGTAGTCTTGGAGGCGAGCGAAAATGAAGATGGGATTATTTCCTCCCATCTGCACTCCGATGGTAGCTTCGAGTCGCTGCTATACGTCCCCTGGGGGCCAGGCCGAGGGTTCTCCGCCCTCGATGATAAGAGCGGCTATATTCGTATGCGTGGAAATGAGGTTTTTAAGGTCGCGGTCAACACGCTCACCAGGATAGTTGAGGAGAGCTTGGAGAGTGCGCAGGTCGATAAATCTGAAATCGATTGGCTGATCCCGCACCAGGCTAACATAAGGATTATTCAGGCAACGGCCAAAAAACTTGAATTGCCTATGGACAGGGTAGTAGTGACAGTAGGCGAACATGGCAACACATCAGCTGCTTCAGTGCCAATCGCCCTTGATACCGCTGTCAAAGATGGGCGCATCAAGCGCGGTGAATTGCTGCTGATGGAGGCCTTTGGTGGCGGCTTCACATGGGGATCGGCGCTGGTACGCTACTAGGGGCCAATGTAGCAAAACTCCCTGAATCAACCATGCAGTTGCTACCGCTTGTAAGGGGCCATTGTTGATAAGCGAACAAGGATAAAGCAGATGAGTACATCGAGTAGCGATCTCGCTTTTGTTTTCCCCGGACAGGGGTCGCAGTCTGTTGGCATGATGAGCGCCTGGGCTGAATCAACAACAGTCAGGGATACTTTTGCGGAAGCTAGTCAAGTTCTTGGCTATGACATTTGGCAACTCAGTGAGCAGGGGCCTGCCGAAGAGCTAGATCGCACGGATCGTACCCAGCCGGCTATACTTACCGCTAGCGTCGCTCTGTGGCGGTTATGGCAAGAACGGGGCGGCAAAGAGCCTGCCCTATTTGCTGGACACAGTCTGGGTGAGTACTCTGCGCTTGTAGCGGCGGGTAGTTTGCAATTTGCTGATGCAGTCGAACTGGTCGCAGAGCGCGGTAAATACATGCAAGAGGCGGTAGCCGCCGGTAGGGGGGCTATGGCAGCAATAATAGGATTGCAGGATGAGCAGGTAATTGAGTCGTGCGCTCGCGCAGCTCAGGGCCAAGTAGTTCAGGCTGTAAACTTTAATGCCCCTGGTCAAGTGGTTATTGCTGGTGATGCCGAGGCCGTGGAACGCGCAGGTGAGATAGCCCGGCAGGAGGGAGCTAAGCGCGTATTGCCGTTATCGGTCAGCGTGCCTTCGCATTGTAGCTTGATGCAGCCTGCTGCTGAGCGTCTTGCCGATAAGCTCGCAGCTGTTGATATTGTGCCGCCTAGATCTGCGGTGCTGCATAACGTCGATGTAGAGCCCTGCCAGGACCCGGAGGGGATCCGCGTAAAGCTGGTGCAACAGCTAGCCAATCCGGTTCGCTGGAGCGAGACGATAAGTAGGATAAAAGCCGACGGGGTGCAAGTGGTCGGCGAATGTGGACCAGGGAAAGTGCTTAGTGGACTGGTCAAGCGGATTGAAAAAAGCTTGTCGGCTGAGCCACTTTATGAGCCTGGTTCATTCGATAAGTTGCTTGGTAATTTTTCATGAATTTCCTGAACGTCAACAAGATAGGGGGATTGAGTGGGGCACTATAACCTGGAAGGTGAAGTGGCTTTTGTTACTGGGGCAAGCCGCGGTATAGGTCACGCGATCCTACACGAACTGGGTCAGTCGGGCGCAGTGGTTATCGGAACGGCAACGAGCGATGCCGGTGCTACTGCGATTAGTGAGGGTTTGCAAAAATCCGGCATTACAGGTACCGGAATGGCCCTGAATGTTACGGATACTGAGCAGATTAGCTCGGTGGTCAAGGATATAACCGCTCAATTTGGTGCTCCGACGATCCTGGTCAACAACGCCGGGATTAACCGCGACAATCTGCTAATGCGCATGAAAGATGACGAGTGGGATTCTATCCTCGATACTAACCTCAGTTCGGTTTACCGAGTCAGCAAGGCTTGTCTACGAGGCATGACTAAAGCTAAGCGCGGACGGATAATAAACATCGGCTCGGTAGTTGGATCCATGGGGAATGCCGGACAGGCGAACTATGCAGCCGCAAAGGCCGGTATGATCGGATTCACTAAGTCTTTATCGCGAGAACTCGGCGGCCGTGGCATCACCGTGAACACTGTGGCACCAGGTTTCATAGAAACCGATATGACCGCTGCTATGAGCGAAGAGCAGCGCAGTGCCTTGACTGGTAACATACCCTTGGAGCGGCTTGGGAGCCCCGCAGACATAGCTGCTGCAGTCGCGTTCCTAGCATCTCCAGGTGCCGGTTATATAACCGGCGAGACGTTACATGTCAATGGCGGTATGTATATGGGATAGCAAAAAAGATGCCTATTTCATCAGTAAAATCACTCAAGCAATAAAAGTTTGGAGTAGTTCTGGTACTCGGCGTTTTGTTTCCCTACAATACGCGCCGCATGCCTGAAGGATGCGCCAAATGAAATCTCGGAGGATCGTTTAAATGAGCAGCATCGAAGATCGCGTCAAGAAGATTGTCGTAGAGCAATTAGGGGTTAAGGATGAGGAAGTGACGGGCGAGGCATCCTTCGTCGATGACCTGGGAGCCGACTCCCTCGACACTGTAGAGCTGGTAATGGCACTTGAAGAAGAGTTCGAGTGTGAAATCCCCGACGAGGAAGCCGAAAAAATCACGACGGTTCAGCAAGCGGTCGACTATATCAATAAGCATCTGGAGGGGTGATAAATCCCCTCCATCCGGCTACAGAGCCGGGTACAGGCACTGGCCATATGGCGTTGGGGATAAGCCCGGATTCACACCTTCTGCGGTGCGATCCGGCGCTCCCAACCACTACCCGAGGTTTGCATCAATCCCGGGTTTAACCAACTGGCCCCAGAGCCAAAGCGGGTGAGTCGTGGATTGGACGGCCCCCCGCGCGGCGAGGAGGCGGGTAGCTGGCCTCTTCGAAAATCAGCGCCTGGAGTGTGACATGGATAGTAATGCAGTTGTTGTGACGGGGGTGGGGATAGTTTCGCCTGTCGGGATAACCGCCGATGAGGCTTGGGAGTCAGTAATCTCCGGCAAAAGTGGTGTCAGATCAATAGCGGAGTTCGATGTATCTTCATATTCGGTCAGAATAGGCGGCACCATAGAAGGGTTTGATATAGCCAGGCACTTGTCGGCTAAAGAGGCTAAACGGATGGATCCGTTTATCCACTATGCCTTTGGGGCCTCTGCTCAGGCTATCGATGATAGTGGCCTGGATGTTGAATCCAGCGAACCGGATCGGATCGGTATTGCGATCGGCTCAGGTATAGGTGGCATACAGGGTATTGAGAATGGTCACCAGGCCCTTATCGACGGAGGGCCGCGCAAGGTCTCCCCTTTTTTGGTGCCAAGCAGCGTTATAAACATGGCCTCCGGCAATATATCCATCCACTTCGGGATGCGCGGTCCGAATCTTTCAGCTGTTACTGCTTGTGCTGCGGGCACCCACAGTATAGGCGTGTCTGCCCGTATGATAGCAGCCGGTGATGCAGATGTTATGCTGGCAGGTGGTGCCGAGAAGTGCATTACGCCGCTTGGTGTTGCTTCTTTTGCCTCGGCACGGGCGCTATCCCAGCGCAATGATGCCCCTGAACAGGCGAGCAGGCCGTGGGACAGTGATAGGGATGGTTTTGTCTTAAGTGAGGGTGCGGCAGTACTAGTCCTCGAGTCATACGAACATGCTAAGCGTAGGGGCGCCAATATCTACGCTCAGGTGACCGGGTTTGGTAACAGTGCCGATGCCTATCATATAACTCAACCGGCAGAGAGTGGTGAAGGAGCCCAGCGCTGTATGGCCCGGGCTCTAGCGGATGCGCGCCTAAACCCTGAGGATATCGACTATATAAACGCCCATGGGACGTCTACAGTAGTGGGAGATGTTGCTGAAGCTGCGGCTGTTCGCAGGTTATTCTATGCAAACGGCGCCCATGGGGTGCCGATGAGCTCAACCAAGTCAATGACTGGGCACATGTTAGGTGCAGCTGGCGGTATTGAAGCGGCATTTTGCCTATTAGCAATTCGTGATGGTGTTATCCCGCCCACCATAAACCTAGACGAACAAGATCAGCAATGTGAGGGGCTTGATTTGGTGCCCCATGAGGCGCGGCAAAAGGGACTACGCCATGTGCTAACTAATTCATTTGGATTCGGCGGCACTAATGCCTCATTGATATTTAGTCATGTCGAATAGGCACAGATTTGCAAAATAAAAAGCTTGTTAATGGCCGTTCTGAAGCTGTTGTAGACCCCGACGATCGGGGGCTTACCTACGGGGATGGGCTATTTGAGACCATACCCGTGCGCGATGGTCAGTTGTGCCTTTGGAACTACCACATGGACAGGCTTTTGGATGGGTCGCGCCGACTTGGCCTGCCTGAACCGCCACTAAGTTTACTTCGGGAAGAGGCGCGTTATTTAGTACGTGACATAGAAAAGGCTGTTCTGAAGATAATCTACACTCGTGGTTCTGGGGAGAACCGCGGCTACGCCCCCCCATCACGGCCTTTGCCTACTCGAGTCCTGACCCTCCATGAGCCGCCCAAACAGACCGTCGGCAATTGGTTTGAGGGGGTTGAAGTCAATATATGCAAAACCCGCCTTAGCTCACAACCGGCGTTGGCAGGCATCAAACATCTCAACCGCCTCGAGCAGGTCATGGCTCGCGGAGAGTGGCGTGATCAGGGTGTTGCTGAAGGTTTGATGCTCGATGAGAACGGCTTGGTTGTTGAAGGCACAGCGACTAATGTTTTTGTTGTGCAGTCGTCAGCCCTTGTAACACCAGCGCTCGATTACTGCGGCGTTGAGGGTGTTATGCGGCGGCGGATTATTGATTTGGCCCCTGAGCTCGGCTTAAGGGTTGAGCATAGAGGGCTGTACCCTGAGGAGTTAGGTGATGTCGACGAGCTCTTCCTAACCAACAGTGTCATAGGGGTATGGCGTGTCCGCTCAGTAGCTAAAAGTACTATTGCGCAGGGCCATATAGCTAACCGCTTCCTGGAGCGCGTCGCCCAAGATTCGCTGGTTCCTGATCAGGTTATGCGTACACTGGATCTGCCTAAGTAGGCAACCGGGCTATGCCCAGGCCTTTTCCTAATTAATGTGGGTGGTATGCTGGGCTTATAAAGGCTAGCTTCGTTTTAGATCTGGAGCTTAGGCTGGGTGAGGGCTGGATCATGACTCTGCGCGGATTCCTTTTTATCTTAGCCACACTGGCAATTATTCTTCCTGCCAGTATTCTTGGGCTGGGCGCATACAAGCTCAACAAGCCTTTGCAGGTAGACTCCTCACCCAAAGTAATAGAGATAGCTGATGGATCATCCCTTAGCGCGGTGGCGCATAGGATGGAACGAGAAGGGTGGGTGGATTCGCATACGGTTTTGTTTATGCGCTTGTATGGCCGCATAACCGGCCTTGCTGGGCAGATCAAGACAGGCGAGTATGCTATCAGTGATAGCATCAGCGCCAAGCAGCTTCTCGATAGCATGGCAGCTGGAGATGTGGTACAGCACAGATTGACAGTCGTCGAAGGGTGGACATTGGCCCAACTACTCGAGTCACTGCGCCAGCACGATAGGATCGAATATACCCTCGAGGGAGTTGAAAAGGAAGATCTGCTGAAAGAGCTAGGAATAGGCGAAGATCGCCATCCGGAGGGATTGTTTTATCCAACCACCTACAACTTCCCCAGTGGCATAACTGATCGCCAATTTTTACGCAACGCCTACTCTGAGATGATTAAGCGCCTAGAGCAGATATGGCAAACTAGACAGGTTGGTCTGCCGTTAGATACCCCTTACGATGCCTTGATTCTGGCTTCCATTATTGAGCGTGAGGCTAGGGTAGAAGAGGAGAGGGCGCGCATTGCCGGCGTCTTCATTCGCCGTCTAGATAAGGGCATGCGTCTACAGGCCGATCCGACAGTTGTCTATGGCATAGGCGATGATTTCTCTGGCCGCATCACTCGTGCCGATTTGCGCCGGGACACACCCTATAACACCTACACCCGCAGCGGGTTGCCGCCGACACCGATAGCATTGCCCGGTTCTTCATCGATTAAGGCCGCGGTAAATCCTGAGCCGGGTGACGAGCTTTACTTTGTCGCCCGGGGCGACGGCACTCACCACTTCTCGTCAACTCTGGAAGAACACAATCGAGCTGTACAGCGCTATATATTGGGTAATCGATAATTAGGTGACCTCCGCAAATTCCCCCCGGAGCTACCCCATTGCTCCAGTGTTGGAGGGCGCCGTGAACCCATCCCTGGAGGCTTCATGGCGCCATCCCTGGAGCCAAAAACTCCAACACCGGGGCAATGGCAATGGGGTGGCTCCGGGGGGAGTTTGCAGACTTGGTTGATATAAATAGTATTGCGGGGCAAAGGCGGGATAAATGCTGGATAAGGCAAGAGGTTTTTTTATCACTATTGAGGGCATTGAAGGGGCGGGCAAATCAACCTGTCTTGATGCTATCAGCTCAACACTAGCTGAGATGGGGATCAACAATCCGATAGTCACTCGCGAGCCTGGTGGTACCGAGGTCGGTGAGGCGATAAGGGCAATTCTGCTTAACTCCCACTATCGGGGTATGTCTGGCGAGAGCGAGGCGCTGTTGCTTTTCGCCGCCCGCGCCGAACACGTTGCTCAGGTGATTCGCCCTAATGTTGAGGCAGGAAGGTGGGTAATCAGTGATCGTTTTACGGATGCTAGCTATGCCTATCAGGGCGGCGGTAGAGGTTTAGGGGCGGAGCGTATCGCTACATTAGAGAAGTGGGCGATGCCCGATGATATACAGCCAGATATTACCCTATTGCTGGATGTAGAGCCGCACGTCGGCAGAGAGCGGGTGGGAAAGCGCAAAGGAGAGGCTGATCGTTTCGAGAAGGAGCAAGATGATTTCTTTGCGGTTGTCCGAGAGGCATACCTAAACCGAGCCACCGCTCAACCGCAAAGGTTCCGTGTCATAGACGCTAATCAGTCAGTTGACTATGTTACCCGTCAGGTTAAGCAGGCTATTCGCGGTTTGATAGAGCAACGCAGCAACTGAATTAGCAGCCAGGTTAAAGAATATTAATGGCGAGCAGGCGGCAAAACACTGGTGCTGTTAAGACCAAAGGCGCTAAATCGCAGCAGCCTTTAGAGCAAGGTGATAAGCAGCAGCAAGGTGCTAGCGAAGATGATGTGCACCAGGCGCTTATTCAGGGCAGCTCTGATCTAGCACCGTGGCTTGTGCCCGAATTGGAGCGTTCGCTCGGTCTCTTCGACGCGGGTAGACTCCATCATGCGCTGCTCCTGAGTGGCCGTACCGGTTTGGGCAAGAGCTTTCTGGCCATGGCTTTGGCCCGGGCCTTGTTGTGTGATCTTAACCAAGGGGGTGGGGGCGGTGGCAGCCCCACTAGCGCTGCACAGCGCCCCTGTGGGGAGTGTAAGTCATGCCGGTTGACCGCCGCCGGCAATCATCCCGATATGCGCCTGCTGGGTCCGAATAAAGCTGGTGAGCGCGGTGAAATAGTCGTCGATACAGTCCGTGGCCTGATTGAGTTTCTCCACCTCAGTGCCCAACTCGGCGGCACCAAGGTTGCGGTGATTGTGCCGTGTGACCGGCTCAACCGCTCGGCCGCTAACAGCCTTCTCAAGACCTTGGAAGAGCCGCCCCAAGGAGTCTTTTTGATCCTCGCTACCGGTCGCCCTGGTAGATTACCCGCTACAGTCCGCAGTCGCTGCACAATTCACCAGCTACCTTCCCCTCGGCTGGATGAGGCACAGCTTTGGTTGTCTGGCCACCACAACCTCAGTTCTGAAAAGCTACGCCAAGCCCTTGTTCTGTGTGGTGGCATGCCTTTCAGTGCGCACAACATGCTGCATCAGCACGGTTTGGACAGGCTAGAGGCCTTATTGCAGCAGCTGCATCGGTTAAGCGCCGGTGGCGACCCAATCAAAGAAGCCCAGATGTGGCAGGATAATCCGCATGTTTTGGCGGAAATGCTAACTGCAGTGATTGCCGAGTTGCTGCGGCGTAAGCACGGCGGTTCAATGCTAGGCATGCTGCCTGCTGCGCTTAGCGAAAGATTGGCCGATGCCACGCCGCTGGATTCACTCCACCAAGTCTTCGAGCAGATCACCGCCCATAGGCGCCATTTAGAGCAGCCTCTCCAAGGTCGCCTAGCTGCTGAAGCTATTTTCATTGATTTATCGACAGCCTTGTGGGGCAGGGCGGCTAGAAGTGTCCTATAACAAGCTGTTGGGATAATCGAAATCGGGATCGCTATCGGGATCGAAGAGATATGGGGCTTGGACACGAGAAACTGGATGTCTATCGTCTTTCGATAGGCTATGTTGCATGGGTTTACGAAAAGGCCGACAGTCTGATGAGCTAATCGCGTAACCTGTCAACACACTCATCCAACCTCTGCCAAGCTTGCCCCAAATCCTGTCTGGTATTATAGAAATGGGCCGAAAAACGTATCCCACCGCAGCGTTCAGCGCAGGCTACGCCACTGTTGCGCAGTTCAGCGAGCAGTTGCTCCGGGTCGATATCAGGTATCCGGAATGTTGCTATGCCGGCATGACGAGTAGTCGAGGTTGGCGTTACAAGTTCGAAGTCCCGCTGTTGAGCCATTTCAAAGTTAAGTTGGGCATTAGCTAGGACATCGCGCTCAATTTCATCTATGCCAGTCTGCTCAATAAGCCCTAGGCTAGCCTCAAGGGCGTGAGCACCAAGTAGGTTGGGGCTGCCGGGTTCGAAGCGGCGGGCAGATTGGGCTGGTTGCCAATTGTCGCGCTTAAAGTCGCCTAGATGTTCAACCATGTGCCAGCCGAATTGGTGCAGGTTTAGTCTCTCTCTGAGTACAGGTGAGATATACATGGCCCCTAAACCCTCGGGGCCGAGCATCCATTTATGGCCATCGGCAACTATGCATCTGGCGTAGTCACTTGCAAAGCGTAGAGCACCTAGGCTTTGGATAGCGTCGACACAGAAGATTATTCCGCGCTCATGACACGCTGAGCCGAGACGCTCAAGGTCCATACGCAGGCCGCTGCCATACTGGACGCTGCTTACTGGAAGAATGCGGGTTTTGGCTGTTAGCGCACTGATAAGCGCATCTTCAGGGGTTGGTGCTGAATCTAGGCAAACTTGCTTTACCTTGACCCCAAAGCGCTTCTCCAAGGCCTGCCAAACCCAGCGATTGGAAGGGAATTCCTGGTCATTAATAACCACTTCATCGCCGGGTTGCCAATCGAGCCCGAAGGCAATGATGGATAGCCCTGCGGAGGTGTTAGGAATCAGGGCGATATCTTCCTCGTGCCGAACTCCCATGATGCGGCTTAACCGCTGGCGCAGGCGGGTCTCAACGGTGATCCAGTTCGGGTAATCAGCAGCCCCACGGCTAGCACACTCGCTAGCGAAGGCTTGGACAGCTTCGCTGGCGCACTTTGGCCACGGTCCGACGCCGGCATGGTTGAGGTAGATGATGTCTTGATCGTGGGGAAACTGCGGATGGTTTGGCATTATTGATTCCAGATAGATTCGTGAAGCACGTAAGCGTTAAGCGTTACTGGTTCTGGCAGCAGTTTAGATGCGTACTAGATGTCTGCTAGCTCAGAAAGGCCTAGCTCAGAAAGGCTAAGCCTGAAACGCTGAGCGGATAAGCGAGCATAGCCATAGTCAATGGTAACAGCTCTCGGAGCGTCGCCCTACAGCGCCAAGAGCAAGTTCGCATAAGGTATATTATGTTAAATCAGGTGTAGCAGAAAACAAAACCGGCAACAATCAGCGCTGCCGGTCCGTCGTGGTACTCTTTAGATCAGCTTACTTATCTCAGGTTACCTGAACGAGTCTCCTGCCAGCGTTTGGCATGTTCCTCATCACCAATATTCCACTCTTGCTCAACGAACTGCTTATCCGCTGTCTCTAGTAGAGCCCAGAGAATAAAGTCAGCTGCCTCTTCTGGCTTATAGAGCTGATTATTCTCCTTGAGCTTTACAAAGCGGTTGACCGCGGGAAAGCGCTCCGGCGTCTGTTGCCTTATCAACTCCTGCATCGGTGTATCGACTACACCTGGGCGGACTGAACCAACCAGCACCCGCTGATCCCAAAGCTCCTCTTTGAGGACCTCATAAAGCATAAACAGTGCTGCCTTACCAGTGCAGTAAGTTCCCCAGCCAACCATGGCCTTGTGTGCAGCACCCGATGAGACGTGCATCACTCGCCCACCCTGCTGCATTTTCGCGAGCATGGTCTTGGTCAGAAATAGCGGCGCCTCAACGTTGATAGCAATTGCTTTGCGCCATTGCTCGAGCTCTACCTCAGCCAGAGGCCCTATAGGCTCAAGCATACCGGCATTATGGATCAGGCTTCGCACTCGCTTGTCTTGAGGAATAGCATTAGCCACCTTATCGCGGCCATCTTCACTAGCCAGATCTGCTGCCTGATAGGATATGTTTTCCGGGGCAAAGCTGGCCGTCTGCTTCAGGGGCTCCTCCCGCCTACCAACAATGAGGACATTGGCACCTTGTTTCGCCAAGCCGTGTGCTAGAGCACGGCCAAGCCCCGTTCCACCACCGGTCACGACCGCTAGCTCATCATCTTGCCACTTCATTTATCATTCCTCCGCCGCGCTACCGCGAATCAAAAATGCCTCGTTGTCCAACGATATCTGTGTCAATACCTTTGCATAGCCAGCCATGCAGGGTAAATTGGCATACTGCTATGCTTATAGCTTGAGTAGCAACTTGGTTATAGTTTAGTGCAATACAGCTAATATCGACCAATAAAAGAAGAACATAGTGGAATAGGAGGATACATGGATTACGCAAAGATTTACCAGGAGTCTATCCGCGATCCTGAAGGCTTCTGGAAAAAGCAGGCTGACCGGCTTGCCTGGCATGAACCGCCGCAGCAGATACTCTCCCAAGATGAAAACGGTTTTTATCATTGGTTTAAGGGCGGCAAGTTAAACATTTCCTACCTTGCCCTCGATGCGCACGTCGATGCAGGTCGCGGGGATCAGGTAGCTATTTACTATGACTCGCCGGTCAGCAATACCAAAACTAGCTTTACCTACCGGCAGTTGCGCGATGATGTCACCAAGGCAGCTGGTATGCTCCGCTCCCTCGGGGTTGGGCATGGTGACCGGGTGGTTATATATATGCCGATGATCCCCGAGGCGGTTATTGCTATGCTCGCCTGTGCCCGACTCGGGGCAATCCACTCGGTTGTGTTCGGCGGCTTTGCAGCCAACGAGTTGGCCATACGCATTGATGACGCCGAGCCTAAAGCGGTACTGACGGCAAGCTGCGGTATTGAGTTTGAGCGGGTTATCCCCTACCAACCACTAGTTAACGAAGCGCTCAAAAGAGCCAACCACAGCCCCAACCATGTTGTCTACGTAAAGCGCCCAGAGGCCGAGGTTGAGCTGCAGCCGGGGCGTGACCACGACTGGCATGAACTGGTTGCTAAAGCCGAGCCGGCAGATGCCGTTCCGGTTGATGCAACAGATCCGCTCTATATTCTTTATACCTCCGGCACTACCGGTAAGCCTAAGGGTGTAGTACGTGAGGGCGGTGGCTACGCTGTTGCCCTGAACTGGAGCATGGAGGCCATATACGACCTGCACCCCGGTGAGGTCTTTTGGACAGCCTCGGATGTCGGCTGGGTTGTGGGGCACTCCTACATCGTCTATGCCCCGCTCATACGCGGCTGCTCAAGCGTAGTCTACGAAGGTAAACCCGTGCGCACTCCTGATGCCGGTGCCTTCTGGAGGGTTATCTCGGAGTACGGTGCCAAGGCATTTTTCACCGCGCCGACGGCCTTCCGGGCGGTCAAGAAAGAAGACCCTGAAGCACAACACTTGGGCAAATACGATATATCATGTCTGAAGAATGTCTTTGTGGCTGGAGAGCGGCTTGATCCCCCGACCTACGAGTGGCTCGCTGATACCCTCAAACGTCCGGTAATCGATCATTGGTGGCAGACTGAGACCGGCTGGCCTATCGTTGCCAACCCCATGGGTATAGAGCCTCATGCGGTCAAAAGCGGTTCCGCGACCAAACCGGTTGCCGGATATGATATCCGCGTACTCGATGATGCCGGCGCTGAACTCCCCGCCCGCGAGCAAGGCAATCTGGCAATAAAACTGCCATTACCACCGGGGTGCCTGCCGACTCTGTGGAATGACGATGAGCGGTTCCGCAAATCCTATTTGGAACGCTTCCCCGGTTTTTATGACACCTCGGACGGCGGCTTCATCGATGAGGATGGCTATGTCTTCATCATGGGGCGCGTAGACGATGTCATTAACGTAGCGGGCCACCGCCTGTCTACCGGTGAGATGGAAGAAGTCATCGGCGACCATGCCGCGGTAGCCGAATGTGCGGTTGTCGGTATCCACGATGAACTCAAAGGCGAACTCCCGGTGGCATTCGTGGTGCTCAAAGATGGAGCGGATATTGAGCAGGAGCAGCTGGAAAAGGAATTGGTCAAGCGTATCCGCGATGAGATCGGTGCTATAGCGGCCTTGCGCCAGGTTGCGATTGTTCAGAAGCTACCTAAGACGCGCTCGGGTAAGATACTGCGCAAGAGTATTCGCACCCTGGCCAAAGAGGATCGTAATAGCGTCCCTACCCCATCGACTATTGATGATCCGGGCAGCTTGGATGAGATCGCTGATGCTATGCAAAACCATCGCATCGGGCGTTACGCCAATCAGTGATGCCCCATTGCTGCGTTTGATAAGTACCCTCCCCCTTTGGAGTTCATGGTGCCAGGGATGGCGCTGTGATCTCCAGGGGGAATCGTCCATGGTGGTTCCATAACTGCCGCTGGGGTTGCGTATGGCGTCCAAAGATTTTTTTAGGCTTACATATTAGACGCCAACCAGGAAACCTCTCACTTCCCGGAGCCACTCAACTGCCCCGGTGTGGAGGACGCCGTGAATCCATCCCTGGAGGCTTCATGGCGCCATCCCTGGCGCCAAGACCTCCACACCGGGGCAGTTGAGTGGCTCCGGGAAGTGAGAGGTTACCATCCAGGATTGGGCGTCATGCGTGGCTTATTCACTAGCGACCAACCGGCATTTGCCAACCGTAAAGTTGATGAAGTTGATCAAAAACCTTGGGAAATGAACTGCGTAGTCGAGCTGGATCAGCAAAATAGGCCTCCGAGGCAACAGCAAAAAATTCTCCTGGATCGGTCGAGCTAAACGTGTCAAAGGCCCGCGGCAGCTGCTCTTGGCTAGTCCCCGAGTTAGTAACCCATAGGTTAGTCTCTAAGTGGTCCCCTGGCTGATCTACTGGATTATCCGGGTTATACCCTGTGTCATCCCACCCTGCATCAGCTCGGGCGGTCTCTTTGAAGGCATTGGAAAAGCTCTCTGCCCACCTTTCTACCGCCATCTCATACGGCAGTGGCGGTAAGCCATTAACCTGCCCTTGCAACATATCAAGCTTGTGGGCACATTCATGGATCACAACGCAGCTCCCGGGTTCCGGGTCGAGGGCATCCTCCAGCGATAGAATAAGAGGGCCTTTTTCCCAGGCCTCTCCGATCAAGGGGCTCTGCCCAACGTGCACAACACCGAATTCATCCTGATATTCATGGGCAGCCACAAACCCCCCAGGGTAGAGCAGTACACTCTTCCACGGCAGGTACCAATCAAGTCCCAACCTAAGAACCGGTAACACTGCCTGGATTGCTATAGCGCCAAGCTGCCCTTCACTGGGACGAGCCCCAGCGACTGCCTCAAAGTTCTTTTCAGCAAGGAAAACTACTGCGTATTCATCAATTTGTTGACGCAATTGCCAATCGAGTCGGCGTAGCCCAGGCAGAGCAGATTCAGCATGGGGCCATGAGTTGGCAGGCATTCGCCTACTGTTGGCTACCCTACGGCGCCGCCAATTGCGTATCCAGCCCATGCCGCTCACCTCCAGCCCTTGGGTTTTGTCTTATCTCTGGTACATACTATTGCGCTTATTGTTGGCGAGCAGGACCACCCAAACTCAGATACATCCGTACGCTTATTTTACACCGGAGCTTTCAGAATGGCAGATACCGCAACAGCTGGTCCACGCAAAACCATTACGGTTGATGGCACAGAGATAGTTCTTCTTGGCACAGCTCACATATCCCAGGCCAGCACCGATGAGGTGATTGCTGAAATAGGCAGTGGCCAATACGACGCGGTTGCGGTAGAACTTTGCGAGAGTCGGCTGCGCAGCCTAACCGACCCTCACTACTTGGAGAACCTTGATCTTTTTCAGGTTTTACGTGAGGGGCGTGGAGGCCTGATTATGGCCAACTTGGCCCTAGGCGCATATCAACAACGCCTCGCCGAGCAACTCGGGGTAGAGCCTGGGGCGGAGCTTAAAGCGGCGGCACAACAGGCCGAAGATAATGGTGCCGAGTTGGTGCTCATTGATCGTGAGGTGGGCACCACCATGCGCCGCCTCTATCGCAACGTCCCCTGGTATCAGCGCTTTGGGCTTATCGGCGGCCTAGTAGCCAGTGTTGCCACCTCGCAGAAGATTGACTCTGAAGATGTCGAAAGGCTCAAGAAGGGCGACATAATGGAGTCAACCTTCCGCGAGATGGCCCAAAGCAGCAAGACCCTTTATAAGCCACTGATCGAAGAGCGCGATCGCTATATGGCAGCGCGGGTGCTTGAGCAGTGTGCGGGCAAATTTCGCAAGGTTTTGGTAGTGCTAGGTGCTGGCCACCTTGAAGGTGTGGCATCAGCACTGGAGCAACCGACCCCAAAACCTGCTGCAGAGGTCAAGGAGCTCGATACCTGCCCTCCCCCTTCACGGTGGCCAAAATTCCTCGCCTGGGCGGTGGTGGTTATTGTGCTGTCGGGGTTTGCGCTAGGTTTTGCTCAAAGCCCTGAATTGGGATGGACCCTGGTGGCCACTTGGGTGTTGCTCAACGGCGGGCTCTCTGCATTAGGGGTCGCCATCGCCTATGGGCACCCGATTACCGTAGCGGGTGCCTTCTTGGCGGCTCCGCTAACGTCATTAAATCCCACTATTGGGGCTGGTTTTGTGGCCGCAGCGATTGAACTGACCGTGCGCCGCCCTCGGGTCGGCGACTTTCGCAGCCTACGTAAACACGTAACCCGCTGGCAAGGCTGGTGGACTAACCGAGTGGCACGGACCCTGCTAGTCTTCTTATTCGCCTCGATAGGCTCAGCAGCTGGTACCTATTTAGCTGGTGCACGGATCATTGAGCGCTTAATCAGTGCCTAAAGCGGGAACCTCAAAACTTCCCTGGGCTATTTACCTGGGCCATTTACTTGGTACGGAGTGGAGGACGCCGTAAATCGATCCCTTGGGGGCCTTCATGGCGCCACCCCCTGGCGCCATGACTGCCACTCCTGGACAGCTAGTAAGCTGCGTTGCTCCTCTTGGGGGTGAGGCGCCATCGGTTAGCGATCCCGGGTGGCGTGGAAGGTCACATCCGGCCAGCGTTCCTGGGTGATATCGAGATTGGCACGAGTGGGTGCTAGATAAGCCAGCGCATCAGTTCCGTCATAGGCGAGGGCCGATTCGTTGCGCGATTTGAAGCGCTCCAGCATCTTGGCGTCGTCACATTCGACCCAACGTGCAGTAAAGACCTGCACTGGCTCAAAGCTACACTCGACGCCATACTCGTTACGCAGCCGGTAGGCAGCCACGTCGAACTGTAAGGCTCCAACAGCACCTACTATCCATTCACTGCCTATGAGGGGGCGGAAAAGCTGTGTTGCTCCTTCTTCGCACAGCTGCTGCAGACCCTTTTGCAATGCCTTCATGCGCATCGGATCGCGCAACACGACGCGCCGAAAAAGCTCCGGAGCAAAATCGGGTATCCCCTTGAAGTGAAGCTTCTCACCCTCAGTAAACGTATCCCCAATTATGATCGTGCCGTGATTGTGGATGCCGATGATATCTCCCGGCAAAGCAGTATCAGCGTGCGATCTATCACTAGCCAGGAAGGTAGTGGCGCGCGGGACCTTTACATCCTTGCCTGTACGCACTTGATGAAGCTTCATCCCGGGCTCAAAGCGACCTGAACAGACCCGCATAAAGGCTATGCGGTCGCGGTGCTGAGGGTCCATATTGGCCTGTATCTTGAAGACAAAGCCACTGAATGTGGACTCTTCCGCTGCTACCCTCCTCCCGGCGTCCCGGCTGAGTGGCCCGGGGGCATGATCGGTGAAGTCATCGAGCAGCTCGCGGATGCCAAAATCGTTGATCGCCGAGCCGAAGTAGACCGGAGTCAACTCCCCATCGAGGTATTGCTGATGATCGAACGATTCACTTGCCTCCCTGACTAACTCTATCTGCTCACGCCAGTGCTCAACCTCATAGGGGAACAGCTGATCCAATCTAGGATTGTCCAACCCCTCAATAACCTCACCATCGGCAAAGAGGCGGACGCGATCATGCTCCAGGTGATAGACCCCGCGGAATGACTTGCCCATGCCCAACGGCCAGGTAACCGGAGCGCAGCGAATCTTCAGGACCGACTCGATCTCATCGAGCAGCTCTACCGGATCCCTACCCTCGCGATCGAGCTTGTTTATGAAGGTTGTAATGGGGGTTGAGCGCATCCTGCAGACATCCATGAGCTGGACAGTCCTCTGCTCAACACCTTTAGCTGCGTCGATTACCATCAGCGCCGAATCAACAGCGGTTAGGGTTCGGTAGGTATCCTCAGAAAAGTCCCCGTGCCCAGGGGTATCGAGCAGGTTGAGCAGGCATCCGCGGTAAGGAAACTGCATAACAGATGACGTCACCGAGATGCCCCGCTCCTGTTCCATGGCCATCCAATCCGAGGTGGCATGCAGCTTGGATTTGCGCCCCTTCACTGTGCCCGCCATCTGAATGGCGCCGCCATAGTAGAGCAGCTTCTCGGTTAGGGTCGTCTTCCCTGCATCAGGGTGAGATATAATCGCGAATGTACGGCGGCTACTAACGTCCGCAGACGTCTCCTGCATGGTGTCCCCTTAACGGTGGATGAAATAGATAGGATACTCGAACGGGAGCTTTACATGGTTCGCAGCGGCATCTGCTAGAGGCTCCCAGATTGTTGAGGCAAGGTATGGTAACCCCTGGAGTGATGATTTGAAAAGCCGCCTTATGGAACCCATCGCTTGTTGCACTGTCAATCCGGGTACGAGGTTACAGGATCTATAGACGTGTTCCGTCTGCCCCTTTGTCGCAAGTACTCGATAGATCCGGAGCATAGGATGCCAGCAACCTGATGCGGGGCGGGCGGCGAACGGTGTTAAAAGGAGAGAGCTTAATGCAACATGGGCACTTGAAGCATTCGATATCCGCAACAGTAACTACACTCTTACTAGGTGCTACCGCCGTCACTGCCACAGCTCAGATGGGTGCTGAGCCACCCCCAGGGCAAGATCCTGGTATGCAACAAGAGGACCCCGGGATGCAGCAGCAGCCCGGCATGGGACAAGAAGACCCCGGCATGGGGCAGCAACCGGGGATGGAGCAGCAAGATCCGGGAATGCAGCAGCAAGATCCTGGTATGGCACCTCCCGAGCCACAGCGCTCGACATTCAGCGATCAGCAGATCGAGCGTTTTGTAGATGCATACCTTGAGATCATTGAAATTCAAGAGGATTATACATCCGATATCCAGCAGGCCGACGGTGGCGAGCAGGCGCGTGAACTACAAGAGCAAGCTAACGACGACATGGTTAGGGCTATAGAGGATAACGGGCTCAGTGTCCCGGAATATTCGGAAATAGCTAATGCCATGGATATGGACCCCGATCTGCGCGATGAGGTGTCGGCTAAAATTCGTGAAAATGAATGACTACTGCCATGCCCAAACCTCATAAGCTATGTTTATAGAGGCTTGGCTGGCGCACAACCCCGGTTCATTAAATGCTTATATGACCGGGGTTAACTAGTAGCGTCGTGCGTGCCCTCACATGGGCTCCTCTAAAACTGCGCCTAAGCCAATTAGTTGCCCCGGTTTGGAGATCTTGGCGCCATGCATGGCGCCATGAAACCTCCAGGGGTGGATTCACGGTGTCCTCCACACCGGGGCAACTAATTGGCTTAGGCGCAGTTTTTAAGGGTGCCACCATGGCAATAAGGATAATTTACGTGGCCAGACATCTTGGGAGCGTGTACGATATGGACCCACAGATAGGCGCTCTCGTATCCCATTTGAGAAACTGACAGAAGGTCAGCATGGAAAAGCAACATAGCTATAACTATGAAGAACTGTTACTAAGCGGCCACGGACGCTTGTTTGGACCTGGCAACCCTCAGCTACCGGCCCCCAATATGCTCATGTTTGACCGCATAACACGAATCAATGAGCATGGCGGTCAGCATGGCAAGGGTGAGATGGTAGCGGAGTTGGATGTCCACCCAGACTTGTGGTTTTTCAACTGCCACTTTCGCGGTGACCCTGTCATGCCGGGGTGCTTGGGTCTTGATGCCCTATGGCAAATGGTTGGCTTCTTCCTAGGCTGGATCGGCGGCAACGGCGCGGGGCGCGCGCTCGGCTGTGGAGAAGTCAAGTTTACGGGCCAGATACTCCCCGAGAACCGGCTGGTTACGTACAATATAGAGTTGAAGAGGTTGATCAATAGACGGTTAGTCATGGGCATTGCTGATGGTATTGTCTATGTTGATGGCAAGCCGATCTATGAGGCCTACGACCTAAAGGTGGGCTTGTTTCAAAATGCTGGTGAGTTGGAGCGCACCAACAAGGACTGAATGCTCATGCTAGAGCCGAAAGGAGGGCCACAGTGCGTCGAGTAGTTATAACTGGTCTAGGTATAGTCTCCTGCATCGGCAACAATCGAGAGGAGGTTGTTGCATCACTGCGGGCCGGGCGCTCGGGGATAAAATACCGCCCGGAATATGAAGAAGTAGGACTGCGCAGCTTGGTAGCTGGTAGCTGCGAGATCGACGTTCAAGATCACATCCCCCGCAAGACCATGCGTTTCATGGGTGATGCCGCTGCCTATAGCTACATAGCCATGGATCAAGCCATTGCCGACGCCAGGCTTGAACAGAACCACATATCCAATCCCCGCACAGGCCTGATCGCAGGATCCGGTGGCGCCTCAACCGCTAATATCGTCAACGCCACTGATACCTTGCGTCAGCGCGGTGTCCGCAAGATTGGGCCGTACGGGGTAACCCGTACCATGGGCAGTACAGTGTCGGCTTGCTTGGCTACTCCTTTTGCTATTAAAGGGGTTAACCTCTCCATAACCTCTGCGTGTGCTACTAGTGCCCACTGCATAGGCGCCGCTATGGAGCAGATTCAACTCGACAAGCAAGATATAGTCTTCGCCGGCGGTGGCGAGGAGGAACACTGGAGCCTGACTCAACTGTTCGACGGCATGGGGGCCCTAACGACTAAATATAACGAGACCCCAGAGAAGGCCTCGCGCCCATATGATGCCAACAGGGATGGCTTTGTGATAGCTGGCGGGGGCGGCATGGTAGTAGTTGAGGCCTTGGATCACGCCCTGGAGCGCGGCGCACCAATAATCGCGGAGGTGGTCGGATTCGGTTCTACATCAGATGGTTACGATATGGTTGCCCCATCAGGCGAAGGTGCCACCCGCTGCATGCAGCAAGCCCTTAGTGGAGTTGAGGGCAAAGTCGATTACGTCAATACCCACGGCACCAGTACGCCGGCAGGTGACATCACAGAAATTGAAGCGCTTCGCAATGTCTTTGGCAATGATATTCCACCGATATCCTCGACCAAATCGCTGACCGGGCACTCCCTAGGTGCTACAGGCGTTCAGGAAGCCATATACGCTATGCTTATGATGGAGCATGGCTTCATCTCCCCCTCAATAAATATTGAAGATCTAGACCCCGAAGCAGCAAATGTGCCCATAGTCACCGAGACCCGCGAAAATGTTTCGCTGGATACCGTACTGTCCAATAGTTTCGGTTTTGGGGGAACGAACGCTACACTAGCCCTACGCCGTTATACCGGCTGACAGGTGAAGCAGAGTAATGCGTAGTTAATGTAAAACATTATCTCTATTTTCGAAAAAGGCTGAAGGTCTCGCTATGGAACAACGTCTCCAATTCGACCGCGACTTGCTGCGCCGCTACGATGTCAGCGGACCCCGCTACACTTCTTACCCGACTGCACCACAGTTCCACGAAGATTTTGATGACCAATCCTATGCCGCTGCAGCCCGGGCCAGCAATGAGGTGCCTAACCCCAAGCCCCTGTCTGTATACATGCACGTCCCCTTCTGCAGTAATGTCTGCTTCTACTGTGCGTGCAATAAAATAGTCACGGCCAATTATCGGCACGCCGAAGAATACCTGGAGCACGTCTTCCGCGAGATCGCTATGCAGAGCGAGCTATTCGACGACAACAGACGCGTCGAGCAACTCCATCTTGGTGGGGGCACGCCGAACTATTTGCGTGATGAGGACATAGCTAGGCTGGTTCAAAATCTACGCGAGCACTTCAATCTCGAGGAAAGTGATAAGCGTGAGTTTTCAATCGAGATTGATCCCCGAGATTTCCATCTCGAGTCCGTCTCCCGTCTTGCTGAACTCGGCTTTAACCGCATGAGCGTTGGAGTTCAAGATCTTAATTCGACGGTACAAAAAGCGGTAAACCGCGAGCAAAGTCCTGAGCTGTGCCGCTCAATAATTGAAGAGGGACGCCGCTACGGGTTCCGTTCGACAAACGTTGACCTCATCTACGGCCTGCCCAAACAGACTGCCGAGTCATTCGAGCAGACTCTTGACGAGATAATCGACATTCGCCCCGAGCGTCTTGCAATATATAATTACGCTCACCTGCCTCACTTATTCAAGATACAAAAACAGATCAAAGAAGATGATTTGCCCGGACCCGAGGAGAAGTTGACCTTATTCGGGAGAACTATAGAAAAGCTCACTGATGCTGGTTATGTTTTTATCGGCATGGACCACTTCGCCCTACCTGAAGACGAGCTAGCCAAATCCCAAAAGCAAGGCACACTCCATCGCAACTTCCAGGGTTACTCGACCCGAGCGGACTGCGATCTAATTGCTCTGGGGTCTACCTCAATAGGCAAGATTGGCCCGACATATAGCCAGAATTTACGTGAACCTGAGGATTATAAAGAGCGTATTGCCAACGGCAGACTAGCAGTCTTCCGTGGACTGGAGTTAAGCGCAGAAGATCTCCTCCGCCGAGAAGTCATAATTGAGTTAATGTGCCACTCTCAACTGCAGTTTGCTGAGGTCGAGAAAAAACATGGCATAGACTTTAAGGACCACTTTGCTGCGGAGATAGAAAGACTTGAGCCTTTAGTTGACGACGGTCTAGTCGATATAAATAGCGAGAGGATTCAAGTCTTGCCTCGCGGTCGCTTGATGCTACGTCACGTAGCCATGGCATTTGACGCCTATCTTGAGCGTGAAGCTACGCAAGGCAAACGCTATAGCAAAGTGCTTTAGAAAGGTGCTGTAACCCTGTGAAACGCAAATGTCTTCTGAGCGTTGCGTTATTGGCTGCGGCGACTGCTGGTAGCGGAGCCGCAGCCTCCCCCTTCCCTGCCCAAACTGATGTGTTAGGCAGCGGCTCTTATGATGCCCAGGTTACCGGCGGCTACATAAACTACAGTAGCAAGCATGGCAGCGTGGGTGATGCTATAGCTGGAGTGAGGATTGGCCTGGATGGGCCTATTGATCTAACCATCGTGGCCCCGCATCGCTATGACTTTGAGACCGAAGATAGCGGTATGCGCAGTTCATTGTCGGGAGTAATTGCATACCAGCTTTTCAATGGGAGTGATCTGAAGGGCACTGTCCAAGCTTACACTACTATCGCTCCGAGCAGCGAAGATAGGGGATTGGGAAGTGGATCGGATAACTTTGGCATTCGCGCAGATATAGTAAATAAAACCTGGTGGGATGGCGGCAGGGTACACCTCCGGGGTAGTTGGGAAGAAGTTGATCAACGTCGCCCCGACGAAGACCCCGGCCCTGGATCGTACAGATCAGCCGGCCTACTCACTCTTGAGGCTGGTGCCGAGTTCGATATTGAAGATCCAAACATCAAACCTTACCTGGGCATAAGGGGAACAAGCGGGGTAGAGTCTAACCCCCGCAGTGAGCAGGATAGTCTATCTGTACGTCCTGGGGTAAGTTTTAATCTCGATAATAATAGCCATATCCACGTCATATCTCAGTTAGATTTGTTGCAAAATGGCGCGGAACCTGAAAGTGCAATCTTTGTAACCTTTACCTATGGCCACCGGGCTGCCGCCCCGCAACAGCGAACCACTGGCGTCAGCGCTTCAGATCATGACGACAGCATATCCGCTCTGGAAGAGCGTCTAACTAATCTTGCCCGGAGTGTTCGCAACTTGGAAATGCGTATGCTGGAAGAAGGTGAACGCGAACCTGAAACCGCAGCGGTGATAATACTCAATCAATCCGGCATCAGTGAGCTGATGCCTTTAGTAGTAGATACTATCAGTGCCATCAACTTAACCGTCACAGATAGCCAGGATGACCCAGATTCTCCAACTAGAGATCGCACAGTAATTCGTTACCTGGAAGAGCACCGTGACGAGGCGGTACAGCTAGCACGCGCCCTGCCAGGCAATCAGTTAGTGGATGAGCGCGAAGAATTACCCGACGGAGCAGATATTAAAGTTCTAATTGGCTTTGACATTGAAGGGATGCTGGATCAATAGATAGGTATTGACCTAATAGCAACTCAATGAGTAACATACGCGCTTATTGGCTAGGTGGCAGAGTGGTGATGCAGCGGCCTGCAAAGCCGTGTACGTGGGTTCGATTCCCGCCCTAGCCTCCAAACTGGGAAACCTCCACAGTTACTAGCAAGACTTGAGGGTCTTTCTCGCTCAGCTCTCCTCGTAACTATAGCCTGGGTGGCGGAATTGGTAGACGCAGACGACTTAAAATCGTCAGGCTAATATGCCGTGCCGGTTCGAGTCCGGCCCCGGGCACCATGCAGCAATTTAGATTCGATTGCTCCCAGCACTCAACCACTTTATGACCCGTCTTAAACCGTGGCCTGCCATGCCCTAATGTGTCTCAGCCACCGAATAATCTCCTTGAGTTTATGCACGTTAACTGGCTTGGTCGTGTACTTATCAAAACCTGCCTGAAAACTCTCTTGCTCCACCTCGTCAAGGGCTTGGGCGGTACACAGAACTGCCGGGGTATATGGCAAACTTTCGTCTGTTTCTTTACTCCGCACCGCCCGCACAACATCTAGACCGCTGAGTAGCGGCATGCGCAGATCGAGAAAGAGCAAATCAAACGGATGCTGCTGCCAAGTGTCGAGAGCCTCCTGACCGTTACCGGTCAAAGTGGTATCACAGCCAAGATTCTGTAACAGTGTCTGTATTAGCAGGGCGCTGACCGGATCGTCCTCGGCGATAAGCACACGCACGCCTTCGCCACACAGCAGTTGCACGTCTTCCTCGAGATTATTTCCGTGAGCAAAAGCTTCATCGTTCTCCACCGGTGCAGCAATAGCCGGCAATTGCGCCGTAAAACAGAAGGTCGAACCAACTTCAGACACACTATTTAGCCACAGCGCACCACCGAGCTGACGTGCCAACTCGTAAGCAACCAACAACCCGAGTCCACGACCACGCTGGCCCTCATCAGCGTAGCTGCCCTTATCAAAAGCGGCGAACAGCTCTTCCTGAACCTCGGGCGAAATCCCCGGGCCGTTGTCATGAACAGCAAACAGCAGTTGTTGCGGGTTATGCTGACTAACCTCTACCAAAATCCTGCCGCGCTCGCTATGTTCGATAGCGTTTTCAAGCAGGCAATTGAGGAGCTGGCTGATCCGATAACCATCCCCTTCGACCCAGGTCGGGACCTCCTCGGCAACCTGCCAACTAAGAGATAGCCTCTTGTTCTGGGCTTTTTCAAGGAACGGTGAGCACGTCTCATAGACTAGTGAACGCAGCTCAAGACGATCGCAGTGCAGCTCCACTCCGCCCGATTTGAGCTGGGAGAGATCAAGTATGGAAGAAATCTTATGTAATAGACGCTCCCCAGCATCGCGACTCCTAGCCGCGTAAAACTCCCGCTTTTCTGCACTGAGACTTGAATCGGAGAGCAGGTCGGCGAACCCCATCAAGGCGTTGAGAGGGGTACGCAGCTCATGGCTGACTGCATTCAGGAAAGTACTCCGGGTGTCGTTAGCCTGCTCCAGCTGACGCTGAATGTCAGCCTCGGTCTTTTTACACTGGCCAAAATCAATGTTGGCACCGGCTATGAGCAAAGGCTGACCATCATCCGCGCGGCTTACTACCTGCCCACGCTCCTGCACCCAAATCCAGTCACCGAAGGCTGACCTGCAACGCATCTCTATCAAATAGGGGGTATCATTGGTCAGTGCGTACTGAATATGACTCTCAACATTTTCAATATCCTCAGGGTGAATAATCGCCCTCCATTCGTCATAGCTCATGGAGCCGACCATCTCTGCGCTGTATCCAAGCATCCACCAGCATACGTTATCCCAATCTATGGCATCGGCCTCTAGGTCCCACTCCCAGATGCCAAATCGAGCAGCCTCTTGCGCCAGCCGGTAGCGCCGTTCTCTCTCACCCCTTAACTTGGCCCAAGTTTTTTGGCCGGCAACCTCTTCGGGACCTGGCGAAGCTGATTGAATACGAGACTCTTCAGCGCCAGCCCCGGCCATGTTACCTACCCTCCAGCACTCAAGCTGAGGCCCTGTCCAGAGCGAGGCAGCCGGTGCCGGGCGGGCAAAGAGATGCCCCTGCCCCTGATAGCAGCCCGCAGAGCCTAATGCCTGTGCTTGCCCCGCAGTCTCTACCCCTTCGGCTAATACCTCCATACCCAGCCCTTTGGCCAAGGTAGTGATGGCCTTGATAATCGTTTCGGTACGGTGATCCCCAGGCAGATCAGTTATAAACGACTGATCAATTTTGATCCGATCCACGGGAAGATCTTTGAGGTAGTTAAGCGACGAGTAGCCGGTCCCGAAGTCGTCCACCGCAATCTTCACCCCGCAGCTGCGCAGGTATTGCAACTGCTCAATCAAAGAGTGACGGCTCCTAACGAACAGCCGCTCGGTGATCTCTAGCTCCAAGTCTGTAGCTGCTAAACCGTTGCGTTGCCATCCCTCAAGAAGCTTTATTGCCCAGTTAGGCCGGTTCATTTGTGGCGCGGCGATATTGATCGCCAGCCTTCCCTCGGCAAAACCGGCCCGACGGGCCTGCAGAAAATCCCTTGCGGCCAAATCTATAACCTGTTCGCCTACCCTGCCAATCAGTCCACTGCTTTCGGCAACCGGGATAAATCGACCTGGCCCTATCCAGCCTTCTTGAGGGTGTTGCCAGCGCACCAGCGCCTCAAACCCAATGAGCTTGCCACTAACGAAGTCGACCTGCGGCTGATAGTAAACCTGCAAATCGTTGTTATCTAAGGCATGCCGCAGTTCCGTTGTCAGGTAGACATGCTCGCGTGCCTGCTCGGTGATACTAGAGCTATAAAACTGGTACTTGACTCCGCTGCGTTTAGACGCCCGGCGGGCGGCATCGGCCTGATCGACCAGCGTCCGGGCAGATTCACCACTGCGGCTAGTCACACTTATCCCGGCGCGTAAGTTTAGATGCACAGCCTGCTCAGCGAAAAGCACCCTATCTCCAACCTTGCTGACGATGCGCTCAGCGAACTCGACTGCTTCTTTGCCCTCCTCCAGACGTGGCAACAGAATGCCGAATAAGTCGCCACCCAAGCGACCAATAGTAGCCTCCTGAGGCAAGTTTGCCTGCAACCTACGGCCCACCTCAGCTAGTACCTGATCACCCCCTTCCTGACCGAGGCTCTCATTGATGGCAGAGAAGTCCCTAATATCGCAGACGATAACCGCAAGAAATTCATCGCCTCGGTTCTGGACCAAGCGCGCCTGCTCCACGCGATCGTGGAAAAGCATGCGATTCGGCAATCCGGTAACTGGATCACGGTACAACAGCCGCTCGATCTCAGATTCGCGCGCGCGCTCTACGGATAGGTTGTGCATCAGCGTCGAATAGCGCTTGACCTTGCCTTGCGCGTCACGATGGGCAATCACTACCTGATCGACGGGGATCTCCGTCTCCTTGCCGACATGGCGCAGCCAGGTCTGGCCCCGCCAAATTCCATCCCGCTCTGCAACCGGAAACCCTTCCTTCAGGAGTAGCTCAAGGCTCTCTGGGTCATGGGCATCAGAGATCCGGGAATTGATGGATTGGACCTCGCCTCCCTCTCCCTGAGCCTCTCTAAGTGCCCGGTTGTGGTATAAAAGATTGCCCTGAGTATCGGCGAGGCCCACAAAATCGGGCAGCACCTCGATAAACTCCATCAGCGCGGAACGCTCTTGTTCAGCTGCCTTATACTCAGTGACATCTTCCAGCGCTAGGGCTACTTGCCGCTCGGCACTGCTGTCTCCCGTATGCGCAACCACCCCAAAGCAGCGCAAAAATCGCCTGCGCTGCCAGGAGTCGATCACGCACAGGGTGGTTTGCAGCTTATCCTCGCTGTCGGCACTATTTAACAATCTATCCCATGGCCAGGAGCAGTCACATGTCTGATCAGATAACTCGGCGGAATCCAAGACCCAAGCGATATCATTGATATGAGGATGCGAGGGAGTGGTTGAGGAAGGGGCGGAGGGCGAGCCGGGAATGTGGTCAGCAGGAGGATCTAGGGAAGCGTCGGGCAAACCGAGAAGCCGGCGTGCTGCTGGATTTATAGTAACGACATAGCCCTGCTGGTTGATGACTAAAATGCCGGTTGGTACATGATGTAAAAATAACTCCAGCAGTCCCGTGGGGACGTCTTTTAGTGACATAAGCCCGCTCCTCACCCACCCAATATATACTTATCGTTGCACCTCTATATTCAATTTTCGGTTGGTGCATGTCAATAACCCTAAAGCAGTTTCTGTTAATCTGTTTTTGCCATAATAGTTATCATTCACGCTTATATGGGCGCCTTTAACCCCCCCCTTCCTGGCCAAGCTGTCCCTGGTGCTGAGGTTTTGGCACCAAGGGGTGCCTCTAAAAACTTCGCCGGCGCCACCATCCGCCCCGGTGTTGAGGACGCCGTGGATCCATCCCTGGAGGCTTCATGGCGCCATCCCTGGCGCCAAGACCTCCACACCGGGGCGGATGGTGGCGCCGGCGAAGTTTTTAGAGGTCCCCCAAGGATGCCGCCATGGAGCCTCCAGTGATGGCTTCGCAGCGTTCTCCACACAGGGGGAAGCTAGGTTCAGAGGGCGTTTTGAGAGGTGCCCACCTGGATTACCCGGTCTTAGGTCGGGCTACCGCCAGGCAATATGACTGGGTGCCGCGAGTATCCAGGGCTGTGAAGGTCTCAAGCTCCAGGCCGGCGGCTTGGATCTGATTACGAAACTCCTGCTCGTAGGTCACCCGACCGAATTCAATACTTGTCAATCTTCCTAGCAGCGGCTTGAAGCGCTCCAGCCAGCGCGAAGGCTTGTTCTGAATCGTCTGGGTAAAAAAGATCCGGCCACCCTCGCTGAGCAGATCCATGCAGTGGCGCAGGGCCTTTTCTGGCTCTGGAAGGATCATAAAGCTGGCGGAGAAATAAACCGCAGCATAAGGACCGCCTTGGTGGTCATAGATCGACTCAAGGCGCAGATCGATACGATCTTCAAGCCCAGATCCCCTTAACCTTTCGCGGGCGCAGGCGATATAATCGCTATCGATATCTATCCCGGTTATGTGTAAATCTTTTGCCGCTACCCTTTCGCCATTGGCCAAGAGTGCTCCGGCAGTGCCGATGCCTACATCCAACAGCTTCACACCATCCGGCAAACGTTCAATGACCTCAGCGTACCAACCGCCCGTAAGACCAAGCAGAAACTTATCGTATAGCCAAGCACGGATTCGCAACCCCTAGCCCTCCTCTAATGACCTGTGGACATAACTCAACGGCAAATAAATCTTGAGCATAATATGTACAAAGAACTCCCGCACCTATTTTCATACCGCCAATACTGGGCCGCCTGCTTTGCCCCGGCGCCGTTTCTGCCCATGTCGCCACGCGAGATGGGTGAACTCGGTTGGGATAGCTGCGATATCATCCTGATCAGCGGGGACGCCTATATAGACCACCCGAGCTTCGGTGCGGCGATCATCGGCCGACTGCTCGAAGCGCAAGGCTTTCGCGTCGGCATAATCGCCCAACCAGACTGGCGCTCACCAGATGACTTTCAGACCCTGGGCAAGCCGAATCTCTTCTTCGGCATAACCGCCGGCAACATGGACTCCATGGTCAATCGTTACACCGCCGACGGTAAACTGCGCAGTAACGACGCCTATAGCCCCGACGATGCCGGCGGGCGACGCCCCGATCGTGCTGTAATCGTCTACAGTCAGCGCGCGCGCGAGGCTTACAAAAATACGCCCATTATCATCGGCGGGATTGAGGCTAGTCTGCGCCGCCTCGCCCATTACGACTACTGGTCGGATAAAGTGCGCCGTTCCATCCTGCTCGATGCCAAGGCCGACATTCTCATCTACGGCAATGCCGAGCGGGCCGTTGTGGATATCGCCCACCGCCTAGCTGCAGGTGAAAAGCCTGAGCAAATTAGGGATCTGCGGGGCATAGCATACGCCGCCAAGGCAGCAGCGACAGGTTCAGATTGCGATTCACCGGGAACTGTAGAACGACTCAACGAACTCCCCGAGAGCGAGCGGCCGCCCCGGTGGGGTGATTTTAGCGCCCAAGATGGCTCCATGAACCCTCCAGGGATGGATCCACGGCGTCCTCACTACCGCAGCGGCCACTCGCCTCGGGGGAGTTCCTCGAGTCGTCCTCTAGCCTTACCGAGCTACCAGAGTGTTCGCACCGATGCTGCTCAGCACGCTCACGCCGCCCGGGTGATCAGAAAGGAGACAAATCCTTGGAATGCGCGCACCCTGGTGCAGAATCACGGCGATAAGGATGTCTGGGTCACCCCGCCGCCGATCCCCTTGAGCAGCGATGAGTTGGATAGCGTCTACGAACTGCCTTTCGCCCGCGCGCCCCACCCTGCCTATGACGGCAGCCATATCCCGGCCTGGGAGATGATCCGCTTTTCAGTCAACATCATGCGCGGTTGCTTCGGCGGCTGCACCTTCTGCTCTATCACCGAACACGAAGGGCGCATCATCCAGTCCCGCTCACCCGAATCGGTGTTGCGTGAGATCGACGCAATCAAAGAGAAGACGGCAGGATTTACCGGCGTTATATCCGATCTCGGCGGACCAAGCGCTAACATGTACCGGCTTGGCTGCAAGGATAAGCAGATAGAGGCGCACTGTCGGCGCATGTCATGCCTCTACCCGCGCGCTTGCCGCAACCTCAGCACCGACCATGAGCCACTTATCAACCTTTACCGCCAGGCCCGCGCCCAACCGGGGATCAAAAAAGTGCTGGTCGCCTCGGGGGTACGCTACGATCTAGCTATTTACTCCAAGTCATACGTGCGTGAGTTAGTAACCCACCACGTCGGCGGCTATCTGAAGATCGCCCCTGAGCACACCGAACCGGGACCGCTGGAAAAAATGCTCAAGCCCGGCATGGATGTCTACTACAGATTCCGCGAGCTGTTTGAGAATTACTCCAAGCGTGCCGGCAAGGAGCAGTATCTGATCCCCTACTTTATCGCTGCCCATCCGGGGACCACCGATGAGGATATGCTTAATCTGGCGCTGTGGCTCAAGCGCAACGGCTTTCGTCCCAATCAGGTGCAGGCCTTCTTGCCCGCGCCTATGGCTCTGGCCACAGCGATGTATCATACCGGCTATAACCCGCTAAAGCCGCTCGGCAAAGACGGCGGAGAGGCCCTGGCTACCGCCAAGGGGCTGCGTAAAAGGCGCTTGCACAAGGCCTTTCTGCGCTACCACGATCCGGAGAACTGGCCACTGTTGCGCGATGCGCTGAAAAAAATGGGCCGCACCGATGTGCTCGGCAACAGCAAACACCACCTTATCCCTAACCACCAGCCAGCTGGCACAGGCTCATCTGGAGAAGGCCGAAGAGGTAAGAAAGCTGCTAAACTGCGAGGCCGTTAGCGGCTTTGCCAGGCCAAAGCCCTGGCCCTGCGGGCAGCCAAGATCACGCAGAAAGTCAAACTGCTCGGCAGTCTCAATCCCTTCGGCGACGATGTTCATGCCCAGTGCATAACCCAAGCCGACGATACCGCGCAGTAGCTCCTCGAGCCGTTTAGATTTGCCAATCCCGTCGACGAAACTCTGATCGATCTTGAGGATATGCAGCGGAAATGAATGCAGGTAGCTAAGCGAACTATACCCTGTGCCGAAATCATCCAGGGCAAGCTCAATACCCATTTGCTCGAACTCGTTAAGAGTCTCAAGCACCTCAGTTAGATTATCTAGCAGCAAACTCTCGGTTATCTCCAGCTTCAGCTTATGCACTGGAAAACCGCTATTTACTAAAGCCGATTGCACTTGTTGCAACAGCCTTCCGGAGTGAAACTGCCGCGCGGATAAGTTGATCGCCAGATGCAGAGGCTCACCACTATCCGGATCCACCCAGGCCAGGCCCTGTTCCATAGTTTCATTAAGCAGCCACTCGCCTACTGTCTCGATCAGACCGGTCTCTTCAAGCATTGGGATAAAGTCAGCCGGAGAGACAACCCCCTTTTCCGGGTGCTGCCAGCGCAGCAGGGCCTCGCTTCCTATAACCTTACCGCTGACCATATCGAACTGCGGCTGATACAGAATAAAAAACTCTTTTCTCTCCAATGCCTTATAAAGGGCTGCCTCGAGTTCAAGCCTCTCGCGCAGGCGTGCATCGGCCTGTGGTGAGGCCAAGTGGAATGCTGGCCCATCCTTGGTCAAAGAGAGCGATAAGGCCGATTCGGCCTGCCCTAGCAGGGCTGCCGCCGTGCTTCCATCAGCTGGGAATGCAGCGGCGCCAGCGCGGGCGCGGACCACGATCTCGGGGGCATCGGTGCCCGACAGATCAAACTCAATGCCCTCTATGAGCTCATTGGCTATGGTACTTAGCTGTTGTGCCGATTTTTCGACCCCCTCCATAACCACAATAAATCTGCCGCGCTCAGAACTACCAATAAAGCAGGGCTCTGAGCCAGTGCGGTTACGCAGGCTTGTCGTTGTCTGGGTGATTAACGAATCACCGACCTTCTCACCGAAGCCTAGATTGACCAAATCGAGCTGAGCTAGTTGTAAAGCGAAAACTGCGACGCCCAAATTAGAGCTCTCGGCGCGCGCAATGGCCTCATCGATCAGGGTCAGAGTATAGCGGCGATTGGGCAGGCCAGTGAGCGAGTCGAAGTTGGCGTAATAATGCAACCGTTCCTGCTCGGCCTGCTTGCGGCTGGTAAGGTCGTGCATTATGCCGACAAACAGGCGAGGGTTGGTAAGGCCGGTATCGTTCACATTCAGATCAATCGGAAAGCGGCTACCATCGGCACGTTGCGCCTCAACCTCGCGGCCGACACCGATCACCTTAGCTGAGCCGGTACGCTCATACTTATCGACATAGTCCTGATGCCTTTCGGCATCAGTTCTGGGCATTATGATAGATAAAGGTGAACCAACCGCCTGTTCGGCGCTATACCCGAACATGCGTTCTGCAGCGGGATTGAACTGCCTGATCAGGCCTTGGTCATCGGCAGTAATTATTGCGTCCCCAGCTGCCTCGAGTATGGCATTAAGGCGCTTGGTTTCGCTCTTTAGCTCTTGGCGGGCATTATAGAGTTCGGTGACATCGCGCTGAACCGAGACAAAATAATCGATACACTGGCCCGAGTCATGGGTGCATACCGGTGCTATACTCCACTGGATACGGTAAGGCGTGCCATCCTTGCGGTAGTTCCAGGTCTCGGCCTTGAAATACTGGCCTGCTTTAAGCGCCTCCTTGAGCCGGTCGAGCATCTCGCGATCAGTTGCCGGGCCCTGGAGAAGACGCGGGGTTGCACCAATAACCTCGTCAGCCGTATACCCTGTAAGCCGGGTGAAGGCGTTGTTAACATAGATTATATGTGGCCCAGGCTCTTCCAGCTGAGCGTCGGTTATGACGACCGGCTCACTAGACTGGTTAACTGCGAGCTCTAGGAGTTGGTGCTTATCTTTAAAATGCATCGGGACAGGCTACAAGCTTTTTAGATATCATGCATAGTATATGAGTATATCATCTCGTTCATACAGCCCCGGCGAACAGTTTGCTGATCGGCTGCTGCACTGGATTGCCATAGGTGCAGCAATAGTCGGCGCTATCTTTTTATTTGTGCTCGCCCTATCGCGCGGTGACGCGGCACTGGTTGGCAGCGTAAGCCTCTACGCCCTGGCCCTCATCGCCCTCTTTTTAGCCTCCGCGCTGTGTAACCATCGCCTCGATGATAATCACTCACGCCGCGCTCAATGGTACCGGCGGCTAGACCATGCGGCCATATTCTTCATGATAGCCGCAACCTATACCCCTTTCACGGTATCAGCACTCGGCCCACCCGAGGGATGGCTGCTGCTCGCCTTCGTCTGGGGGGTGGCGCTAATTGGCATCGGCGCTAAGCTGTTCCTCCCCCGTCCTCCGGGGCATATCTTCTCAGTAGTGCTGTCACTGCTGCTCGGTTGGTCGGTGGTCGTGGTAATCAACCCGATGATAGCCGCCCTCTCGACAGCCGGCCTGATATTACTGCTCATCGGAGGGATTCTTTATAGTACTGGGGTGTTGTTTTATATCTGGTATCGGCTCCCCTACCATAATGTCGCTTGGCACGGTTTGGTTGTCGCCGCCGCGGCTTGTCACTACGCTGCGGTTATGGCCGCTGTGGTCTTGGCTCCTGAGCCGGTAGCTCTTTAGGGAGTGGCGCATCCATAGGGTGCCTCTAAAAACAACGCTGGCGCCACCATCCGCCCCGGTGTGGAGGACGCCGTGAATCCATCCCTGGAGGCTTCATGGCGCCATCCCTGGCGCCAAGACCTCCACACCGGGGCGGATGGTGGCGCCGGCGTTGTTTTTAGAGGTTCTCCATAGCGCCAATCTCTCCACAACGGGGAACCTGTTTGCTCTATAGGCATTTTACCCTAAAGCAATCTGTACATCTGCCGAAATGCTGTGTATGAATCAAGGCTATTAAACCAAGGTTTCCCACTAGGTTATTCAAGAGTTTGCCGGTATTAAGAACTTTTTGAGTGTTAGTCCTAGCTGCCCTCGCCCCAGTTATCAAGGAGATAAGATCATGTCTATGCCTATACCATCATCACTTTTGCGCAACGCAGCAGCCGCTGGCTCGCTGATTGCCTTACTGGCGCTGCCCTTCACGGCAAGCTCAGCACCAACAATGGCCGGCAGCTGGTATATGGGTCTGCAGGCCGGCATGGCTGAGATTGATCCGGATGGCCCAGGCGACGAGTGGGAGCCGTGGATCGCCACCGGTCGGATCGGCTTCTTCCCGACCAATCAGATCGCCTTTGAGACCCGCTTAGGCACAGGCTTGAGTGATGATGAGGCAAATAACGAAGATCTTGATCTGGATCACCTGATCGGCACCTACATAGTCGCCCACGCCCTGACCTATCAGAATAGCTTCTCGCTCTATTTCCTTGGTGGTCTGACCCAGGCTGAATTTGATCTTGATCCAGGTGGAAGAGAATCATCCGAACTGGAACTAGCGTTCGGCGCCGGGCTGGATATCTACCTGGACAATGACCTCGCCCTGAACATCGAGTATATGCGTTATCAGAATGACGCAGATGGCAACTACGACTTCTCCTCAATCAACGCCGGCGTGACCTGGTTCCACTAAGGGGAACCTCAACCCCCGTTCTGATTGATTGCCACGGTGTGAAGGTCTTGGCGCCAGGGATGGCGCCATGAAACATCCAGGGATGGATTCACGGCGTCCTTCACATCGGTTCAATCAGTTAGAACGGGGGGATTAGCTGCTGCGTGACACTCGGGAGAGCGCCGCAAGAACTTCAAATCGGGGCCGCGCTGTCCTCATCAGCGAGTTGGACTGCTCAGATAAGCTTGCAGCAGATCAAATCTGCCTACCTCACCAGAGAAGCTCTAATCCGACCCTACCGTAGCCTACTACGATTGAGGCCCCAATCTGGTAAGATTACTACCAAACGTTACGCTATGAATTCCTCTTGAGTGGAGCCCCCCCCGAGTGCTCGAGAACGATACGGTCTTAGTAGTAGACGACTCCTCTACAGCGCGGCGAATCACCAGCGAGCTGCTGCGCCGTTATCTAAAGTGTCGCAAGCTCTTCGAGGCCCACGACGGCGCCTCAGCCCTGAAGATAATTGAACAGTACAGCGAAGATATAGATTGGATATTTTGCGACTGGGAGATGCCTCCCCCTACCGGCAACGAACTTCTACGCACCATCCGTTCCTCTCCTAATCTCTCCAGCATCCACTTTGTCATGATCACCAGCAGAGCTGATCGTGAATCGTTGCTCGAGGCCGTAGAAGCCGGGGTTGATGCTTATGTTGTCAAGCCCTTCACTACCAAAACGGTGTTTGAGGCTATCCAGAAGGTTATTCAAAGAGCGGAGCGCCGTAAGGCGCATAGACTCCAGCCCAAAGAGAAGATAACCGTAATAGCTGAGCCTCATCATACCGGCGCCAATAGCTGCACCGGCCACCTTGTTGACCTATCATCGAGTGGGGCTAGGATACGTTTTGATAGTTCGAATAGCCGCGGCCTGTGGGTCCACGACAGCTTAGATCTGCGCATAAAGTCGCCATTACCGGGGGAGGCAGGTGAGGACTTGGTCCTGCCCTCGCATGTCGTACGCATCGAGGCCGATGGACGGCGGCGCCAATCGCGCAACACGGTAAAGATAGCCTTCAGCTTTGAAAAGATCGATGAATGGCGCAATAATCACCTAAATAAATTAATTGAGCGTTTCTTAAAACAGAACACCGTCCCCGATGAGTAAGCCAAACCGGTTTAGCAGGTTGTCAGAGGCGTATGAGCACTTGAACCATGGGCGCCATTCGCCGGGACGGCGCCGGCTCATCAAGGCGGGCGCCGCTTCGACCTTACTGTCCATGCTAGGAGGATTGAACATAATGATCACCAGCCCAGCTGCCCAGGCCGACAACGGTCAACCACGAATAGGCCTGGCATTGGGTAGCGGCGGGGCCCGAGGACTCTCCCACCTGCTCATATTTGAAGTGCTCGAGGAGTTATCCCTGCGTCCGCACCGTATAAGCGGTTGCAGTATTGGTGCCATAATGGGCTCCCTGTACGCCTCAGGCATGGCGGCTGGAAAGATCCGCCAAGAGCTTGAGAAGCTTATCGCCGCTCAAGACGAGAACCTGTTCCAGAACCTATTAAGTGGCGATTGGCGGCAATGGCTGGGGTTTATTCAACCTTCTACACGTCAGGGTGGACTAGTTGAGTCTGACGCCTTTGTCGACTATCTAAACAAGATCAGCGGCGTGGATAAGTTTTCTGAACTTGAGATCCCACTTCAGGTTGTCGCCACCGACTACTGGAAGCGAGAGATGGTCGTCTTTGATAGCGGCGAGATCTGGCCTGCTGTTCAGGCAAGCATGGCCATGCCGAGCCTGTTCAGCCCGGTCAAGCACCAAGGTCGGACGTTGATCGACGGTGGTCTAACTAACCCAGTGCCCTATGACCTTTTAACCGAGGATTGCGATCTGATTATTGCGGTTAACGTGCTGGGTACCCGCAAGCAGGAAGACGATAAGGACGCTAAGAACCCAACCTACCTGGAGAATATCTTCAATACATTCCAGGTCATGCAGTACTCGATCTTACAGGAGAAAATGCGCCGAGAAGAGCCGGATTTTCTGGTTAGCCCCGAAATCAGCGGCATCAATGTAATGGACTTCCATAGGTTCCACGACATTCTCGAGCAAGGGCAGCCGCAGGCCGATCGACTTAAAGAGGAACTGCAAAAAGTCATCTGACCTAGTGCGCGACACAATCCGCCTCAAAAAAAACTATTTTCGGTGTGAATTGTTATATAATACATGGTGACGGCGCCCATAGAGAGTTTCTTAAGCTCACTTTGCGAGCCACGCAGCAGCGTTGTGGATGTCATGTTGTACGGGATTGCGCCATGGAGGCACCCCGTTAGGGATTTAGGACGTAATCCACAACAAGGATGCGCAGTTCAAACGGTAAATTTTTGAAGCTCACTCAAGCTCCTGTCGTTTCGTTCTGTACTGCTGTATTAACTTAGGTAACAAGCCATGAAAATTAGATCTTTAGCGGTGCCTGCTACAGCTATTGTTTGTGCCTCTGTCCTAGCATTGGCTAGCGGATGCAGCAAAAATCAGTATATGATTGAAGATACACCGGAGTTTCAGAGTGTTACAGAAAAACTTACCGGAACCTGGGTGGCCGAATCCTACCAAACAGAAGATGAGGATCTGTTCAGTTCGACCTTTGACCGTGCTTCGGTAACCTACGATTTCTCAACCAGAAATGTTGAGTGGACATTCCAGATACGCGATGAACTGCTCGAAGAGAAACTTACCGACTGGCGCAAAGAGTTCCCGGGTATTGATGTAACTGATTACAAAATAGTTATCACCAGCAATTGGCGTGTAAACAGCGATGGTCAGTCAATTCTTGTGGACGGCGATGAAGACCATGAGTTGTTGATTTCGGGGAGCGGCAATAACTTTGAAGGGTTTTACGGCTGGGAGATGACCCGTTTCGAAGCAGCTAAAGCCGCTGGAGACATCGCAGCGGGCGGCGGAGGCGGCCTAGCTAGCCTGGCTGCAGGTGCAGCAGCAAGCGCAGCGGCCAAACAGGCAACGGGAACATCAGACCTTTTCCTCTCGATGACAAACAACTACACCTTCGAGCTATCCAATGACGATAACAATTTGCTGCTATGCCGCAAGGGTTCGGCTTATCGGTTAAACACCACAGATTGCAGGGAACGGATGCAGCTGGTTAGGCAGTGAGCAAGAATAGATTCATAACTATCCAAGGGAGCTTGCAAAAGCTCCCTTGATAAGCAAATACAGGGTTCCCGAAGGGCGCCTCTTAAATCTCTCCCCGAAGCGGCTGGTTTGGTTTGCCTGTCACTCTCTGCCCTCCCGGCTCTGACGATGAAATACCCTACCGCGCCTCTCAACCTCGGTCTGTGGCTGTAAATACCCCTCCTCCGGATAAAATGTTATAGCCCCATCTCTAGATGTCGATGCTATCTCCTCCAGCTCGCCATCCAAGTTGCTCAGCCTGGCTAAGGCCAAATCGCAGCCCCCGCCAGCAACTGGATTAACGTCTTCACCTTCATAATCATCGGTGCAGTCCCGCAAACCGATTAGATATTGAGGGTATAAGGACTTGCTAGACTTGTCATTGACACTATCTAGAAGCTGATCACTATCTAACTTTGACACCTCTAATGAGGCGCCTCTAAAAACCTCCCTGGAGCAATCATTTGCCCCGATGTGGGGGTCTTGGCGCCGGGGATGGCGCAATGAAGCCTCCAAGGACGGATTCACGGCATCCTCCGCACCGGGGCAGATGATGGTTCCAGGGAGGTTTTTAGAGGTTCCCAATGGGAGATGCGGCGTTACGTTTACTACGCCTGCCTCCCCTGTGAGGCGTAACGAACATCCCTGCTCGGTGACTCGGGTAGCGAGGCTTAGACTGCCCAGTTCGGTACGCCAATTGGCGCAATCGTAGGGGTTGTCGATCCACGTAACCTGTTGCCAGGTGCGCTGCGCCCGGCCCAATGCACCTGACCATAGATCCCCCTCGCGGGGTACTATCCAAGCGCTGATCCGCAACCCATGCTGTTCAACATAAGGCTCTAGTGCAACACTCACCCCATCTAGCCCACCCCCTGGCCCGAGGCCATAGACGACTGCCTCCCCACCGGCATGGACAATAAAGGCCATCGCCCCGCCGGTATCGAACATGACTGCAGTAGTTTGTTGTTTCTGGGTATTGGCCGGAATCAGCAAGAGGCTGAACATCAGCGGCAAGGCAAGCCACCGCCCAGGCAGGCCGCGGGGTGCGAGTAGATATAGCACCCCAACGCTGGCAAGAACTATAAAATACCGTGGCGCGGCGGAGATCGTATAACTGCCCAACTGCGCCTCCAGCGTGCCCAGCACCGCCATCAACCCGGCCAGCGAGATATCAGCTGCTTGCCAAACCAAACCGGCTAAGGGATCGCTTAGTGGCAGTAACACAACGCCGATAAGCACCAATGGTACGACGGCAAAACTAACCCATGGCACCGCTATCCAGTTCGCTACCGGCGATAACCAGGGCAAGTGATTAAACCACAGAGCTGTCGCCGGTAGCAGGGCAATCCCTACTACACCTTGTAGCCTTAGCCATGGCCATAATCCATTGCCCAGAAGCCGCCCCTGGGTTGCAAGGAGGATTACCGCCACTGCCCCGAAAGAGAGCCAAAAGCCAGCACCCAGCGGCGCCCAAGGATCGATAATGAGCACTGCTGCCGCCGCTAGGATGAAGCTATGCCAAGGCTGCAGGGAGCGGCGCATAACCAATGCCAAGGCGAAGACGCAGACCATCACCAGGGCGCGCTGGGTCGGCAGGGTAAATCCGGCCAAAGCAGCGTAACCTGCTGCTGCACTTACCCCGGCCAAAGTTCCGGCTATAAGCGCCGGCACTCGCCTGACCAGAGGCGGGATACAGCGCCAGCATGTTGCAAACAACCAACCAAAGGTAGCTGCTACCATGCCGATGTGCATGCCGGATATGGCTAGCAGGTGGGCCGTTCCGGTATGGGAGAGTATTTGCCAATGCTCGTCACTGATACCCTCGCGTACCGCTACCCCCAGCCCCTGCACCAGACCCAGTTGCGCCGATGCGGGCAGGTTCTCAG
Source organism: Halorhodospira halochloris (assembly GCF_002356555.2). Classification (NCBI taxonomy): domain Bacteria; kingdom Pseudomonadati; phylum Pseudomonadota; class Gammaproteobacteria; order Chromatiales; family Ectothiorhodospiraceae; genus Halorhodospira; species Halorhodospira halochloris. Next base: position 1,372,481 of record NZ_AP017372.2, on the reverse strand, counting down.
CCATCGACTGAGCAATCCTGGTACGCCAGGTGTGGATAGTAGGCCGGGCTTCTATTAAGCGATTATCGGTGCTAGTGCGGACATGGCCAGTAGCAGTGATTTGGCGCACAAACAGCCAGCGTTGATAGTCGAATCCGGCCGGATTGAGAAAGCCATCCGGCGGCCGTAACCGCAACCGCAAGCGCCAGGTCTGCCCAGCCTCGAGGTGGGTGGCCTGGTGCTTTTGAGTCGCTCCAGGAAAAGCGGCTTGCTCAGCAGCACCACGGGAATACCAACGCAGGCGCAGGAGCCCACCTAAGTCAGGGCCTACCTCTCCCTCTATTACTTTGTTAACGCGGGCGTGAAAAAGGGTGTAGTTACTGCCCTGCTCCGGGACACCGGTAATAAACAACTCAAGGTAGGCATCTGTCTGGCCTGCTTCGACGGGCAGCTGCTGCTCAATAAGCGACTGGGCGTTATAGCTGGCCCAAACCAGCCCCAATACAGCGGCCAACGGCCATCGCCAGCCGCGCGGTAACAGCGGGTAGCTGACCAGGCAAAGGACTAGCAGTACAACAATAACGAGACTGCTAAGCGTAGCGGTGAGCAGCTGGGTGGTGGCGATTACCGCCAGGCAAAAAGCGAGCAGTCCGGCCCGCATAGGCAACCATCCTTGGTTGAGGAGTAATTAACTTGTTGTGGCTTATTTTAGGGTCAGGGTTCTATTTTAGCTCGCCATCCTCTATCCGCAGCACCCGCTGGGTCCGCTGCGCTAGGTCGATATCGTGGGTCACAAAGATCAAAGCCGTACCGAGCTCACTGTTAAGCTGTTGGAGGAGCTCAAAGACATTCACCGCCGTCTGCCGATCAAGATTACCCGTCGGCTCATCGGCGAGGATACAGCTCGGCCGGGTTACTGCCGCCCGGGCAATCGCCACTCGCTGCCGCTCGCCTCCCGATAGTTCGGCAGGGCGGTGCTCAAGGCGCTCTCCTAAGCCTATTCGCTCGAGTAGTTCGGCCGCCGCCTGACGACTTTGAGATGGCGGGGTGCGCCGGATTAGCAGCGGCATAGCGACATTCTCCAGCGCCGAGAACTCCGGTAGCAAGTGGTGGAACTGGTAGACAAAACCCAGCTCACGATTGCGCAGCCGCCCCCGTGCAGCTTGGCCAAGCTTATAGATCGACTCTCCGGCGATCTGCACAGTACCGGAGCTTGGCTCATCGAGCCCGCCGAGGATATGCAACAGGGTGCTCTTGCCAGATCCCGAGGGGCCGACAACTGCCAGCTGCTCGGCACGCTCGACGCGTAAATCGATACGCCGCAGCACCTCTAGCTCCTGCGGCCCCTCACTAAAGCGCTTAGCAACGCCCTGGCAATCAATCACCGGATTGTGCGCCGACTGTTTAGCATTTAGCGCATCTTGCCCATCTTGCCCATCCGGCCCATCTGGCTGATCAACAAGCGGCTCACTCATAGCGCAGCGCCTCCGCCGGTTCGGTACGTGCAGCACGCCATGCCGGGTATATCGTCGCCAGCAAGGAGAGCACTGCAGCCAGGGCAGTAATCCTGCCGACATCGGCCCCGCGCAGCTCGGAGGGCAAATCGCTAATGTAGTAGACATCGGCGGGCAGGAACTCGAAATTGAGCAAGCTCTCTACCGCCGGAACAATATTCTCCACATTCAGGGCCAAAGCTACTCCACCTGCCACGCCTAACGCTGTTCCAACTACGCCAATTATCGCACCCTGGACTATAAAGACCGCCATAACGCTGCGCGGACTCAGCCCCAAGGTTCGCAGAATGGCGATGTCGGCCTGCTTATCCCTGACTACCATGACTAGGGTCGAGACGATGTTGAACGCGGCAACCGCTACTATTAAAGCAAGTATCACGAACATGACCGTCTTTTCGGTCTGCACTGCACGGAAGAAATTGGCATGCTGGCGCGTCCAATCGATAACCCGATAGTACCCCGGTAAGGCGTGAGCAACATCCTGAGCTAGCCATGGGGCGGCCATCATATCGTCAAGCTTAAGCCTGATCCCGCCGGCCTTATCGCCCATCTGCTTGATCCGCGCCACATCCTCAAGATGTGCCAGGGACAGAGTGCGATCGTACTCATGCATCCCCACTTCGAAGATGCCGGTAACCGTGAAGCGGCGCATGCGCGGCGTCACCCCCGCTACAGAGACCCGTGCTTCAGGGGTGATAACCGTAATCCGATCTCCCACCTGGGCACGCAGTTCACGGGCCAACGCCGATCCCAGAACAATGCCGTAATCTCCCGGTTCAAGCTTGCCCTCGCCGGCCACTAGCTTATTGAGCACCTGTGAGACTTCAGGCTCAAGCTGCGGATCTACCCCGCGCAGTATCGTACCGCTGACATTGCCCCCGCGAGTTACCATTACCTCGCCATCAATGAACGGCGCGGCACCGAGTACCCGCGGATGTCCCTGAGCACGCTCAACCACATCACGCCAGTCGTCTATCTCGCCGCGTTCACCATGGATCTCGGCATGCGAGATCATGCCCAAAATGCGCTCGCGCAGCTCCCGCTCAAAGCCGTTCATCACCGAGATTACGGTTATTAGTGCGGCCACCCCGAGGGCGATGCCGATCATGGAAGTAAAGGTTATGAAGGAGACGAAATGGGTGCGCCGGCGCGCACGCGTATAACGTAGTCCTATGAATAATTCGACGGGGCGAAACAAGCGCAGCCGCTCCTGAATAAAGTGTGCGAGTCTAGATCTTACCGAAGATGGGGCAGTGTAACACAGTTGGCCGGGCTCTGAATGGCTAAGGGCACTCGCTTCTAAAAGCTGCACAATTGAGCCTAGCTGCCTATGTGTGGAGGACGCCGTGAATCCATCCGTGGAGGCTTCATGGCGCCATCCCTGGCGCCAAGACCTCCACACCGGGGCGGATGGTGGCGCCGGCGAAGTTTTTAGAGGCCACCCTAGGCAGCTAGGCAGCTAGGCAGCTAGGCTCAATTGTGCAGCTTTTAGAAGCGCCCTTGAAAAACTAAGAGGCTAGTAAAGTGCCTGTCCCCCTGAAAATTCCCTGAAAATTGTGACAAGAGACCACACCTCGACCTGAACCAGTAACCAGGTTCGGGGTTTTTCTTATGGTGATCATGCAGTATAGTTAATCAAGCCCGCCGTCGGGACTGAATTGAATACAGTATGTCTGCATTACTTCGCCCTGAGCTTCAAATCCCCCGTCTGCCAGCTGAATGGGAACCGCACGCGGCCCTGATGCTTACTTGGCCACACGCCAACAGTGACTGGGGCAAAGACCTACCCGAGGTTGAGGACTGTTTCGAACGCCTAGCAGTTAGTGCAGCGCAGTTCGAGCCGCTCATCGTGGTCTGTAACGATCAGCACACCCTGGCTAGGGTCAACGATCGCCTCCTTGGTGCGGGTGTCGATCCACAGCAGTTGGTTCTCGTCGAGGCCAGATCCAACGACGTTTGGGCGCGTGATCACGGGCCGTTGACGACCATTAACCCCGATGGCACAGCTCAACTACTCGATTTCCATTTCAACGGCTGGGGTGGTCGTCACGCCAGCGACGCCGATGATCGCATTGTGCGTACCCTTACCGAACAAGGGGTCATAGGCGCGCAGACCTATCGGCGCATTGAATGGGTTCTTGAAGGCGGCAGCATCGACTGCGATGGCGCCGGGACGCTGCTCACTACCAGCAGCTGCCTGCTCAACCCCAACCGCAACGGGGAGGCCTCGCGCGAGCAGGTTGAGGCCAAGCTGACCAAAAGACTGGGTGGTCACCGGGTTATATGGCTCGATGATGGCTGGTTGGCCGGTGATGATACTGACGGCCATGTCGATATGCTCGCCCGCTTTATCGATAACGAAACGATAGCCCACGTCGTCTGCGAAGACCCCCAGGACCCTCACTACGAACCACTCCAGCGCATGCGCGAAACGCTGCAGCAGACCTTGACCATGAACGGTGAGCCATACAGTCTCATCGAACTGCCCATGCCCGCACCTATCTACGATGAGCAAGGCCACAGGTTGCCGGCCACCTACGCCAACTTCACCTTCGTCAACGGCGGCTTGCTTGTGCCTGGCTATGCCGATCGAGCGGATAGCATCGCCGTCGAGCGGCTCGCCGCCGCCCGCCCAGACCGTCAGGTATTAAGCGTGCCGGCAAAGCCACTCATCCGCCAAGGCGGTAGCATCCACTGCGCTACCATGCAGTTGCCCCGCGGGGTTTATGTGGCCTGCGGCTCACCCCAAGCAAACGCAGAGAAAGTCGGGAGTTTATCCTGAACAGAGATCTTCCCAGCGACACATCGCCAGCGACACTAAATCTTGGCCTGGTTCAGCACAGCTGCAGTGACGATTACCAGGAGAACATTGATAAGACTCTCCAAGGCATAGCCAGCGCCGCTGCTCAGGGCGCTGATCTAGTGCTGCTCCAGGAACTGCATGGCGGCATCTATCCTTGCCACGAGGAACACCCAGCCCATTTCGATCGAGCAGAGCCGATCCCAGGGCCAACCACTGACCGTCTTAGCAAGGCGGCCGCTGAGTTCAACGTGGTTATTGTCGGCTCTTTGTTCGAACGCCGCGCTGTGGGGCTATACCACAATAGCGCCGTAGTCCTGGAGCGTGATGGCAGCATCGCCGGGCGCTATCGCAAGATGCATATCCCCGATGACCCCGGTTATTACGAAAAGTTCTATTTCACCCCCGGGGATGAGGGCTTTGTCCCAATACAAACCAGTCTCGGCTGTCTTGGGGTACTGGTCTGCTGGGATCAGTGGTTCCCCGAGGCGGCCCGCCTGATGGCCTTGGGCGGAGCTGAAATCCTCCTCTACCCGACCGCTATTGGCTTTGCTGCGGATGAGAGTACCGCCGAACAAAGCCGTCAACTCGAGGCCTGGCAGACGATCCAACGCAGCCATGCGATAGCCAACGCTCTGCCGCTGGCCGCCTGCAACCGCATCGGTACAGAGGCAGATACTGCGTTTTGGGGCAATAGCTTTATCTGCGGTCCCCAAGGGGAGATTCTAGCCCAGGCCGGCACAAACGAGCAGGTGCTCATCGCCACTATTGATCGTCGGCGCAGCGAGGATGTACGGCGCATGTGGCCCTTTTTGCGCGATAGACGCATTGACGCCTATGCCGGCTTGACGCGTCGCTACCTCGATTAGAGTGGCCCTATAAAACGGCGCCCTAAGATGGCTCAAGAGGTTTTTGCAATACTCACCTCTTAACCTCTGGTATCGACGCTCTATGCTGGCTACCATAATAGGGACATAAAGCCGGCAAAGAAGTGAGTGCGCCGTGGATAAAGAACAGAGCAACAAACAGTCACAGCAAACCTCCGGAAAGGGTGAATATGTGGCCACAACCACGTACATCCTCTACCTTATTGCCCTATCAACGATCCTCCATCCGGGGTTAATAATCCTGCTGGCCTTGCCCGCAATAGGCGTCGGGCTGGCCTACCATGGCATATTCAACAGCTCTGCAGAGTACTGGGTTAAGACCCACTTCCAGTACCAGGTAGTCACCTTCTGGGTGGCTATCGTCGGCGGCGGTATAGCCCTGCTGGTATATCCCGCCTCCCATACCTTTGGTTACATGTTGCATGCCTTGGTGCTGGCCTGGGTCATCATGCGCTGCGTGTACGGCCTTGGCCAGCTTAGCCGCAAAGAGCAGATTGCCGAACCTGGTTCATTCTTTCTTGGGTGGAAACGGAACAGTTGAGCAAACGATTTTTCGCTGATTTACCCCGACCGCGGCGCTCGGCAGAGCGCCGCGATTGGTCTGGGCTGGTGGGTGATAGCCAGGCCCTGGCCATAGCTGAGCTAGCAGTTGAGCGCCAGAGCCCGACCCTGGTGGTTGCCGGAACACCCCAACAGGCTGCCGCCTTGCAAGAGGCAATAAGCTTCTTTCTGGCCGGGCGGGCCCCAGTGCTCGGTTTCCCGGACTGGGAGACACTGCCCTACGACGTCTTCTCGCCACATCAGGACATAATCTCTGAGCGGCTGGCAGCACTTTACCGCATGCCGCAGCTGAGCACCGGTGTGCTGGTCATACCCGCGCCGACCATGATGCACCGGCTACCGCCGCGCGGCTGGGTCGAGGGGCGCACTCTATTCCTCAAGGTCGGGGACCGATTAGACCTTGAAGCAATGCGCATGCGCCTCGACGCCGGCGGCTATAGGTGCGTACCCGAGGTTAATGAACACGGCGAGTATGCGGTTCGCGGCGCCCTGCTCGACCTCTTCCCGATGGGCGGCGAGAGGCCTTATCGAATTGACCTGTTTGATGATGAGGTAGAGAGCATACGCTCTTTTGACCCAGAGACCCAGCGCACTGAAGCCAAGGTAGATTCAATAGACCTGCTCCCAGCCCGTGAGATGCCGCTGGATGAGAGTGGCATTACCTTTTTCCGCCAGGCCTTCCGCGCCACTTTCGAAGGCGATCCAAACCGCAGTCTGGTATATCGGACAATCAGCGAGGGGCGCATCCCTGGCGGCATCGAGTACTACCTGCCGCTGTTTTTTGAGCATACCGCGACTATGTTCGATTACCTGCCGGCAGACAGCCTTGCCATCCGCCTTGAAGGGATTGATCAAGCAGCCGAGAGCTTTTGGCGGCAGATTGGTGAGCGCTTCGAGCAGCGCCAGGGCGACATTGAGCGTCCGCCCCTGTCCCCTCGGCACCTGTTTACCGACCCTGACGAACTGCGCAGCGGGCTCAATCGCCACCCCCAAATAGTCCTGCACAGCGAACCTGGTCGGGGCAGTGAGGCAGCCGTCAGCGCTCTGCCTAATCTCTCCTCTCAAGCTCAGGCCGAGCGGCCTTTGGCAAGACTCGAGCAATTCCTTGAAGAACAGCACCGCAGCGGTGTCCAGGTCCTGTTTACTGCCGAGAGCGCCGGGCGCCGTCAGGGCTTATACGAGCGATTGCAGCGCCTCGGTATCGATCTCACCAGCGTAGAGAGCTGGGCTGACCTGTTCAGCGCTGAGCAGTCAGCTGACGCTGAGCAGACCGCTGACGCCATCTGTGTAGCGCCTCTGGAGCGTGGGGCAATCATTAATGACCAAATCGCCCTGGTACCGGAGAGCGCCCTATACGGCGAGCGGGCCCGGCAGAGTCGGCGGCGACGTAGCTCCACGGCCAGCGATCCGGCTGCGGTCATCCGTGATTTGTCTGATCTTCATGAGGGCGCCCCTGTGGTCCACGAAGACCACGGCGTTGGCCGCTATGTCGGACTGCAGAGCCTGGATATGGGTGGCGTACCGACCGAGTTCGTAACCCTAGAATACGCCGGCGGCGATAAACTCTATGTGCCGGTTGCCTCGCTGGATCGTATCTCCCGCTATACAGGGGCAGATGCCGATGAAGCGCCACAGCATCGACTCGGCAGCGATCAGTGGGATAAGGCGCGCCGGCGCGCGGCCAAGCGCGCGCGCGATGTTGCTGCTGAGTTGCTCGAGATCTATGCCCGGCGACAATCGCGCTCCGGACACAGCTGTCAGATCGATCAGCAGGCCTATGAGGCCTTCGCCGAGGGCTTCCCCTTTGAGGAGACGCCTGATCAGCAGGCGGCAATCGAGGCAGTCCTTGCCGACATGCACCGCGACCAGCCGATGGATCGCGTCGTCTGCGGCGATGTCGGCTTCGGCAAGACCGAGGTCGCCATGCGGGCCGCCTTCGCCGGCGTCCAGGCCGGTCGTCAAGTCGCCATGCTGGTGCCTACTACCCTGTTGGCGCAGCAGCACTACCAAAGCTTCACCGATCGGTTCGCCGACTGGCCGATCCGCATCGAATCGCTGTCGCGCTTTTCCGGCAAGAAGGGGAATGAACAAGCCCTCCGGCGTATTGCTGAGGGCCAATCTGATATTGTCATCGGTACCCACAAGCTGCTCGGCAAAGATATCAATTTCCACAATTTGGGGCTGGTCATAATCGATGAGGAGCAGCGATTCGGCGTCAGTCAAAAGGAGAAGCTCAAACAGCTGCGCGCGGAAGTCGATGTGCTGACCCTCACCGCCACCCCGATCCCGCGAACACTGAATATGTCGCTGGCCGGAATCCGTGATCTGTCAATTATCGCGACCCCGCCAGAGCGACGCCTAGCAGTTAAGACCTTCGTCCAGGAGTGGAGTGACGGCCTAATCCGCGAGGCCTGTCAGCGCGAGATGCAGCGCGGCGGTCAGGTCTACTTCCTCTACAATGAGGTCAAAACCATTAACAGGGCAGCGCATGATCTGGAAAACCTGATGCCTGAGGCGCGTATCGGCGTCGCCCACGGCCAGATGCGTGAGCGCGAGCTTGAACAGGTCATGCTGGATTTCTACCATCAGCGCTATGACATACTGGTCTGCTCGACTATTATCGAATCCGGGATCGATGTGCCTACCGCCAACACCATCATCATTAACCGCGCTGATCGCTTCGGCCTAGCACAGCTGCATCAACTGCGCGGCCGGGTGGGTCGCTCCCACCATCGTGCCTACGCCTACCTGCTCGCTCCACCGCCGAACGTTATGACCCGTGACGCCATCAAGCGCCTGGAGGCCATATCGCTGCATGAAGATCTCGGTGTCGGCTTCGCCCTCGCCTCCCACGATCTCGAGATCCGCGGCGCCGGCGAGCTGCTCGGCGATGAGCAGAGCGGCCAAATCCAAGAGATCGGCTTTACCCTCTATAGTCAACTACTCGAGCGTGCCGTTAAGGACATGAAGGCTGGGGAGACGCCGGAGCCGGAGGCTGAGCTTGAAAGCGGTGTTGAGGTCGATCTGCGCCTACCAGCGCTGTTGCCGGCGGACTATCTACCCGATGTGCATACCCGCCTGGTCCAGTACAAAAGGATCAGTAGCGCTAAAAGCACAGCCGAGCTCGATGAGCTGCAGGTAGAGATGATCGATCGCTTCGGACTGCTCCCGCAACCGGCCCGCAACCTGTTTCGCGTTGCCGCCCTTAAGCAGCGCGCCGAGCAGCTCGGCATAGCCAAGATCGAGGCCGGCCCTAAAGGTGGTGCTGTACAGTTTGCCAACCACCCGCGGATCGATGCAGCCCGCCTTGTCTCCTTGGTCCAGAACAATCCCAAGACTTACCGGCTCGAAGGTCAGCATCGGCTATTAATCCACTCCTCTCTCGGTGATGAAGAGGAACGCTTCGCGGCAATTGAGCAGGTTCTCGATGCCATAGCCTGCGTGGAGGAGACAGCGTGAAATTACGCGGCATACCACAGCTGCCTTATGCCCTAATCTGGTGTTTGCTAACAATGGCCATGCTCAGCTCTGTCAGCTGGGCTGATAGTGATGCTAACGCCGATGAGCAAGAGCAAGAACAGGAGCAGTGGCATGAAATCGAGGTCTTGATCTTTCGCCAATGGGAGCGGGGTGGACGTCACGCTGAGCGCTGGCCAACCCGGGCCGCAGACCCCCACTACCCCCTCTGGCAAATCCCCGCCGGCTGTGAGGGTGAGCACCTCGGTTCACCTACCCCATTGGGCAGTGAGCTTGCAATCGACCCTGACCAGGATGTCGGCGACTTTGCCCCAGACGATGCGCAGGATGAAAACGAGGATAGCGAGCAAGAGCAACAGCCGACATTCGTTTGCCTGCCCGAGCAAAGCCGGCAACTCGGTGATGAGTGGGCCAATATCGCCCGCTCGGGTGATTATCAACAGCTCTACTACGCGGCCTGGGCGCAGCCCAAACTCAACGAGGCACGCTCAATAGCGGTACCCGTCCCTTACCACTGGCACCCACAGCCCGAACAGCAGTTAATCGCTGTAGAAAACGAGCGGCCGCTACCCCAAGAGCCGGTCTACGGCCTGATTCGCGTGTTCAAGGAGCGCTTTGTTCACGCCGTAGTCGATTTGCGCATGCACCGCTCAGCATCAGGCGCGGAGGTGGATGAGCAAGAGTGGCTCCGCGCCCCTTTGCATGTGATGCACCAGAGCAGGAGGATGCGTGAGGGCGATCTGCACTACTTAGATCACCCTACTTTAGGTGTTTTGATAGTCGTCCGTGAGGTTGATGGTCCCCCTTAGCGGGAATCGCAACACTCTCCCCCTAGTTCACTTGCCTGCCCTCGGTGTGGAAAACGCCGTGATTCCATCCCCGGAGGCTAGATTGCGCCATTCCTGGCGCCACTACCCCCACGCCAAGGACAGACAAGTGAACTAGGGGTTTTGGTCTCTGATGAGAAGCTGCTGTCCAGGCTGAACGCTGGTTACAAGACTTTGGGGGCCAACGAGCCGATGATCATTTTGACGGATTCCATGCCGCGAGTCAGGTTTGCCCGAATATCATCCATAGACAGCGTCTGCCCACTCTCCATACCCGCACCCCAGTTAGCAACCACCGCGCAGTGGGCATAGGGCAGCTCAGCCTCACGCGCTAGCGCGGCCTCTGGCATTCCGGTCATGCCGACCACATCACAGCCATCCTGGCGCATGCGCTTAATCTCAGCGGCTGTCTCGAGGCGCGGCCCCTGGGTAGCCCCATAGGTGCCCCCATCGACTGCATCCACACCTGCCTCCTGAGCAGCCCTCAACAACCAGGAGCGCAGCTCATCATCATAGGGGTAAGTGAAGTCTATATGGGTAACCTGGGAAAGGTCCTCATCGAAGAATGTGGTCGTCCGCGAGTGGGTATAGTCGATGATCTGATCAGGGATCGCGATCCGACCCGGACCGTACTGCTCGTTAATACCGCCTACCGCAGCCACGGCTAGGACCCTTTGCACCCCGACATGACGCAGGGCCCAGATATTAGCGCGATAATTTACCTGATGTGGGGGGATGTTGTGGCTGTAGCCGTGACGGGCCAAAAAGGTTATGTCGTAGCCCTTAAAGCTGCCGTGAATTAAGGGTGTTGATGGTTCGCCATAGGGCGTACGGACAACCTCGCGACGGGTTATTTCCAAGCCTTCCAGCGAGGTTAGTCCGGTTCCGCCTATGATCGCCAAGCTCATGCACTATCTCCTTTCACAACTATACGTCTATAGCGTAGATCCCTGGGGCATTACGGCCTAAGCCCTTACAATCCATGCCGGCGCCAAACAGATAACGGTCAGGCGCCTCGACCCCGAAGAAATCGGCGCTAATACCTTCATGTTTGCGCTCATGAATCTTATTGACCAGCACAGCAGTTGCTACCGAGCGGGCCCCGCCGGCCTTGAGGGCGTCTATAATACCAACCAAGGTAAAGCCCTCATCTAGAATATCATCGATTACGATAATATCGCGATCCTCAAAGCTGCTTGTAGGCAGGGCGTGCCATACCAGATCACCGCCGCGGGTCTCGTTGCGGTATCTAGTGGCGTGCAAATAGTCCATCTCCAAAGGAAAGTCGAGCCTGGGCACGATTTGTCCGGCAGGGATTATGCCCCCTATCATCACACTGAGAATAAGCGGGCGCTTATCCGAGTATTGGCTAGTTATCTGTGCAGCGATACGATCATACGCCTGCTCTATCGCATCAGCATCGAAGATCAACTCGGCTCCTTTGAGCTCCGGGACATCTTCCCAAGGCATCACTCTCTCCCTTTAAATCAAGACCTAAGTTGTATCTTAACAGGCCTGCGAGTAAAAAACTTCTGGCACCGCGTCCAGTGCGCGGCTCGCTTGCTGCCACTGCGCGCTGGCCTTTAGGCTCGCCAAGTCAGCGCCAGTATCGGTTGCGTATAGGCGCGCTAGACGCAAGGATGAAAGTTTGCCATCCGCGTGTCTCGGTAGCGGATCGGTGCTGAGCACTTGCTCGGCGAGCTGGCGATCACATACCAGCGCAGCATCACAGCCGGCCTGCAAAGCCCTGTCTACCCGAGCACGGATATCGCCGACGCCGGATGCCCCGACCATGCCCAGATCGTCGCTAAATACCGCACCGCGAAAACCTATCCGCCGGCGCAGAACATCGCCTATCCAGGTCGAGGAGAACCCTGCAGGGGTCTCATCTACTTGCGGATAAATGACATGGGCGGCCATTATCGCCGGTAGGCTCTCCAGCGCTAGGCGCTGAAAGGGGATTAAATCGGAGCTGGCAATGGCCGAGAGCGAGCGCCCATCGTACGGCATAGCAACATGGCTATCGGCCTCGACCGCGCCGTGGCCAGGAAAATGTTTGCCGACAGCGGCCATACCGGCTTGGCGCATACCCTTAATCCAGGCCTGGGCAAGAGCGATAACGGCTTGCGGCTGGGAGTGAAAGGCGCGGTCACCAATCACCGAGCTCAGACCGCGATCTAGATCCAACACTGGGGCGAAGCTTAGATCGACAGAACATGCCCGCAACTCCGCGGCCATCAGCCAACCGAGCGTAGTCGCTAGCTGGATAGCCAACCCCGGCTCCCAGAAGTATATCCGTCCCAAGCGCGCCGGCTCGGGAAGCAGCGTAAAACCGTTCTTGAACCTCTGTACTCTGCCCCCTTCCTGATCGACAGTTATCAGCAGCGGCGGATCGCGCAGGGATTTTATTTTATGTGTTAACTCAGATAGTTGCTGGGGATTGTTAAAGTTGCGCGCAAACAACACCACGCCCCCGACCGCGGGGCTGAGAAGCATCTCTCGCTCGGTCTCGGTAAGCTGCTGTGAATCGATGGCAACCTGTAGGGGGCCAAGCGTCAAATCAATCCTCCTCATTCAACGGTTGCCCTTCGCCAATCCAGACCTTGATCCCGGGGTCCACCAGATCAAAAAGCTCCATAACCGAGTCATTATCCATCCGCACACAACCGTGAGAATTGGCCACACCGAGCGGCTCATCATCCGGGCAACCGTGTATGTAAATAAACCTGCGCATCGTATCGACATCCCCCAGCCGATTGAAACCGGGCTCAAGGCCACAGAGCCAGAGGATGCGGCTTAGGATCCAATCGCGCTGCGGATACTGACGCGCCAGCTGCGGTGTCCAAATCTCTCCGGTAGCGCGACGACCGCGAAAGACGGCTGCGCGCGGGGCGTTCGCGCCAATCTTCGCCCGTATGTAGTGCCAACCACGGGGCGTGCCGCCACTGCCGTTAAGTTCCCCAGCCCCCGCTGCTGCGGTTGAGACAGGGCGGGTGAAAACCGCCTCGCTATCACGCCACAGGGTAAGCTGCTGAGAGCGCAGCTCGATGTTTATCCATTGCGCCAAAACTTCACCACTGACTGAATGGGTGCTTGACCAGGCAGACGTTGTAATATCTCGGATCGTCGGAGACCTCCTCGCCCACCCAGGGAGGAAGCGTAAACTGCTGCTGCGGATCCTCAAGCTCTATCTCCGCAACCACCAGCCCGGCGTTATCGCCCTCAAAGACATCTATCTCCCATACATCGCCGTGCCAGGCGACCTCGTAGCGAACCTTCTCAATCAGCGGCCGCTCGCACAAACTCTCGAGCATTTCCTCCGCATCCGTCAGCGGTATCTCGTACTCATACTCAAGCCGCTCAACGCCTAAAGTAGCACTCTTAATGTTAAGCCAAGCTCTATCGCCCGCTGTACGCACCCTTATAGAGGCCTTTTCGGCACCTATCAGATAACCTTGACGCATAGCTTGACCACTATCGGCATAATTTCGCCAATCATCGTTTTTTAACAGAAACTTACGCTCTATTTCTTGAGCCATTTATAACTCTCCTGCGAATCTCCCGGCGGGGAGCTGGTAAGGGCTGCATCGATCAGTAATGGTTTGCCAGCAATGCATTTTGCGAATGATATGGCATAATGTGTCGCCATGAAAAACGGTTTGCCTGAGTGATCCTCACAGCAACGGAGATGCTTTGTCATGCCCAAACTGATACTTTTGCGCCACGGCCAAAGTGAGTGGAATCTGCAGAACCGCTTCACCGGTTGGCACGATGTCGACCTTACCGAGAAGGGTGTCCATGAAGCGCGCAACGCCGGTATCGCCATGCGCGAGCACGGCCTTGCCCCAGAACTCGCCTTTACCTCAGTGCTCAAGCGGGCTATCCGCACCTTGTGGCTATCGCTCGAAGAGCTCGATAGGATGTGGATACCGGAGATCAAGAGTTGGCGGCTCAACGAGCGCCATTATGGTGGTTTAACCGGCCTAGACAAGGCGGAGACCGCAGCTAAATACGGCGATGAACAGGTCCATATCTGGCGGCGTAGCTACGACACCCCGCCCCCGGCACTCGATCCTGATGATGACTACCATCCACGCTTCGATCCGCGTTATGCCGACCTCGAGCAGCATCAGCTGCCGGCAACCGAGTCGCTGAAGCTAACCCTCGAGCGCGTTCTCCCCTATTGGGATCGGGAAATCGCCCCAGCCCTGCGCAAGCACGAGTGCATCCTCATCGCCGCCCACGGCAACAGCCTGCGGGCCTTAGTGAAGCACCTCGATGGGATGTCAGACGACAATATCATGCAAGTCGAGATCCCTACCGGTGAGCCGCTGGTCTATGAACTGAATGGCGATCATTCGGTGCAAAAGAGCTACTACCTAAAGGACCTCTAAGCAATCTCAACCGTGCTCATTTATAGCCCCGGGGCTCTCTAGGGTCAGGCACGTGCAATAATTGCTTTAATATGTTCAAATAGACCTGAAGACGGAAGCGGGGGTGCCCTATTAAATTACTATAGGGCTGAGACAGACCCTTGGAACCTGACCCGGCTAGTACCGGCGGAGGGAGCTTCCAGGCGCTACTTCAACAAGCTGTAGGCATAGCGGTTTGACACTATAGTCTGTGCCTTCAGTCCCTCCCGCTCCGTCTCCAGTACCACCAAGACACCAAGAGATGGAGCCAAATGCAACAGAGTACTACCGATCCGGCTGAATTGAAGGAAGGCGGCGGTCAAGGCGCCGCGGATGAGCAGGCATGCCCGCTTGCAGAGGCACTTCGTCAACGCGCTGAAGCAGTCTCCGGCCCCTTTCCCGGCTCGCATAAGGTCTATATACCCGGCAGCCGCGCCGATCTGCAGGTTGCTGCGCGCGAGGTAGTGCTCAGTCCATCTGCAACCCCCGATGGCCCGCGCCCCAATCCCCCCATCCAGCTCTATGACACCGGTGGACCGTATACCGATGCTCAGGCGGAGCATGATCCTATCAACGGCATCAAGGCGACCCGGGCGGCGTGGATAGCCCAGCGCGGCCAGAGCGCCATGACCCAAATGGGCTATGCCCGCGCCGGCACAATTACCCCGGAGATGGAGTATGTGGCCCTGCGCGAGGGCCTGGAACCCGACTTCGTCCGCGCTGAGATAGCCGCCGGCAGGGCTGTACTGCCGGCCAACCCCAATCACCCGGAAACGGAACCGATGGCCATCGGCCGTCACCTGAAGGTCAAGGTCAACGCCAACATCGGCAACTCCCCGCTGAGCTCAGGCATACCCGATGAGCTGGAAAAGCTGATCCGGGCGGTGCGCTGGGGCGCCGATACGGTAATGGACTTATCCACTGGCGAGGATATTAGTGAAACCCGGCGCTATTTGCTGCGCAACTCGCCGGTCCCTATCGGCACAGTGCCGATTTATCAGGCCCTGGAGAAGGCAGGCAGCCCCGAGAATCTAACCTGGGAGCTTTTCCGTGACACCCTTATCGAGCAGGCCGAGCAAGGGGTCGATTACTTTACGATCCACGCCGGGGTACTGCGTGAACATGTCGATCTGGCGCGGGCTCGTTTGACCGGCATTGTCTCGCGCGGCGGCTCGATAATCGCGCGCTGGTGCAGCTTTCACGATCGCGAGAGCTTTATCTATGAGCACTTCGATGAGATATGCGAGATACTCGCCAAATACGACGTGACCATATCTTTGGGCGATGGACTGCGCCCCGGCTCGGTGGCTGATGCCTCGGATGCCGCCCAACTTGCTGAGCTCAGCACTCTAGGTGAACTGACTCAGCGGGCCTGGGAGCGTAACGTGCAGGTTATCATCGAGGGACCTGGCCATATCCCCATGGATCAGATTGAGCAGAACATGCGCATCCAGGAGCGCGACTGCTGCGAGGCCCCCTTCTATACCCTCGGGCCGATCGTCACCGATATCGCACCAGGATATGATCACATCACCTCGGCCATAGGTGCCGCGCAGATAGGCTGGCACGGCACTGCCATGCTCTGCTATGTAACCCCCAAGGAGCACCTCGGCCTGCCCAATGCCGATGATGTGCGCACCGGTATTGTCACCTATAAGGCCGCTGCCCATGCAGCCGATCTGGCCCGCGGCCACCCGACAGCCCGGATGCGCGACGACGCCCTCTCGCGGGCCCGCTATGAGTTTCGCTGGGAGGATCAGTTCAATCTATCGCTCGATCCAGAGCGGGCGCGGGATTATCACGATGAGACGCTGCCGAAGGATTCGCACAAGGAGGCTGAATTCTGCTCCATGTGTGGGCCTAACTTCTGCGCTATGGCGATTAGTCAGAGGTTGTGAAGTCTGGTGATGGATAGGGGTAGTGGTGGGGTGTGGGTGGAGGGAATCAGGTAGTTATCCTGCATAAAACATCAATCAGGTGATTCCTCGGCGCTGCTCGGGTGGCAGCTTTCGCGTGTAATCAGTGGCAGGTTTGCTCTGAAATATGCAGCCAGCAGTTAGCACTAGTAAGATCGTGCGCACTATTTGCATGAATTCCTCCTATCTCGGATTAGCACATCTGGGAACATTTGGGAACTACGCTACTACCTGAACGCCACCAAGGAGCAACTGCTTTATTCTAATAGTTCATTAAGCACGAAGTGGCTCAGATAGTATAAGTATAGTTACCTAGGAAAAAGTCATCCTCAGTCAACTTGTCGTAGTCTACTCCGACCAGCTCAATACTCCCAGAGTTAACGTTTCCGACTAGGGACCCTTTGCCATCTGCGGACATGTCGATTTCTCCTAGAGCATCAATATCGCCGGAAAAGTCACCTTCAGTGGCTCCATAGGTAACGTTCGTCAGGTCAAGCTTATCGCCCTCAAGGGCAATCGCCAACCATTCATTTCCGTCAGGAGATTCATACAGAACAAGCCAGTCTTGACCTGCGTCGTCTTCTACGGTGCCTACCGAATCTACCCTATTGATATCGCTATGATAGACTAAATTGGCTAAATCTAGGATGCTGTTGTAGTCATTTTCCTCAAACCCCTCAACAATCATATCCTCGAATTTATCGTCATCTTCATAACCGAGAAGGCTAAGTCCAAAAGCTTCAGAGTGATCGCCAAAGTCGAAGGTTATTGGAGCGCCTATATCTGAATCATCGCCGTTGAATAAAAGTACTGTGGTGTTGCTGCCGCCTTCGTATGGCACAGCATCTGTTGATACTATTAATGAAAATATCGTCTCATCAGGAGACTGTATTGAAACGCCATCCCAATCTTCATTGTACCCGTCGATCGTCAGCGAGCGGTTTTCGCTGCAGTCCATGAGTACCGAGTCCCCGGAAACTCCTTCGAAGTTACCCCAACCGAGCTGGTTGACATCATCGGCATGGATCATAAAATTATTGCTATCAAGATCCAAGGTATGATCATCGGCGACAACTTCCACTTCGACCTGGTCGCCATCGTAACCACCCAGCTCAATAGTGGCGTTTTCACCACTGACTAGCGAATACAGCTTATTGTAGTGATCAACAGTCACCGTTAGGGTGCTTTCCTCACCGCGGAAATCGAGAACCTCGATGTTCTCCGGATCCCAGTAATCAGCATCTATCAAATCGCTGCCATCAGACACATCGAGTATTTTTTTATATTCGGCCTGCCTAGCACCATCACCTAGGGAATCTCCTGAGATATCGCCGCCATGAGTATGACCAGCGAGACGCTCATACAGGAAGTCCCCTTCGATGCCAGCATCGTTGCCGATATCGTTTCCAGCATAGGCTAAGACATTTTCGAAATTGAGGTCGGCCCTCCTGGTCTTTATAGCACCACCTCGGGTAATAGCTTCATTTCCTTCAAATACCACCTCATGAAGCTCTAGGCTCTGGTTGCTCCAACCATTCTGGTGGATAGCGCCGCCGGCCACCGCCTCGTTATCATTGAAATGGACTTGCTCAGCTATCACCGAGCGGGCCTGCACGGCACCGCCGTACCCGGACATTGCCTCGTTATTCTCAATATTCAGACCATATAGGTGTAGCTCTCCCGTGCTACCAGCGCGTATTGCGCCCCCTCCCCCATGATCGGCGCTGCCATCGCGAAGATCGACACCATCGATCTCGACCTTCTCAGGAGCCCCAGTGACATCCAGAAGTCGCCCACTGCCATCGCCTAACAGAGCCGCTTCGGATCCCACTGCTTGAATTTTTAAGTCAACATCCAAATCATAAGTAAGAGATTCGGAAACCGTTATCTCGCCATCAATCCAGATCTTAAGCGCATCCTCGGCGAGACCATCCGCATCTGCTAAAGCCGCGCGTAGCTCATCCTCGTCGCTGACGTGATAAATATTGGTTGGATGATCTGCTCCGAGGATCTCAGGAATCAACTCTGGAGGGGCATCGATGTGCTGAATATGCCCATCGCCCATCGCCCAAAAGCTGGAGACACTCTCCTCGTGATCCTCGATGAGCACCGCAGATTCGGAGGTGGTGTAATGTTCTAAAGACCCCTCGCCACTAGACAGGTCCGGGTGAGCATCAATAGCCCCTATCGGCGCTATTTCATCATCTTCGTCCAGCAGCGTATGAAGTACCTCGCCAGTATCAACATCCAGTTCGAAGATGCCGCCCTCCGCGCCAACCGCCACGACCCTGTCGCCGGCCAGCGCCAGGTCCATTAACTTGCCGGCACCTTCATCTTCGAGTGAGACCTCCCAGAGGATCTCCCCGTCGCCTGGATCCTGCGCTAGCACAGTGCCGCCGTTATGGCCAGCGCTGAAGAGAGTCTCACCATCTTCGGCAAGCTCGACTGCCACTGCGCCGCGACCGGCATCGCCGCCTTCGCCGCTCTCGTGGACCTGTTTCTCCCAGTGCTGCTTTTCCAGATTCGGGCTATAGGCCCGCACATATCCGTCATAGCCAACTGCGAAGAGTCGATCTGGACTCTCGTAGTTGATGGCAAGGGCGTTTATGCCGCTACCATCACCAAACTCAGTGGAAATGTTGTCCAGGCCCTCGGCATCATCCTCGCCCTCGACTATCTCGTCCGGCTTACCGGTCCGCAGCAGCGTCCCAGCTGTGCCACCGATATAGACGTGATAGTCCGAGGTAACGGAAACGGCACGGAGGCTACCAAGATCCACCTCGTCCCAGGTGCCGATGCGCTCGCCGGTCTCACGGTCAAAGGCAGCTACCGTGCCGTCGTCGCTGGCACTGTAGAGAAATCCCCACTGACCAATCGCAAGATCCCTAACAGTATCGCTATGGGGTGGCTCCGCCCACCATGTGCTCCAATAGTCCTCATTTGCCATGGCTGCCCCCCGAGGTTCACTCGTATTGTTACTGCTGTGATTTCAAATTTCTTAGCGCAGGACTGTGCTTTCTGGTTAACAGGAGCTGGGAACCAAGATTTACAGATGAAGTACCACCCCCTCGGGAAAAACCCTACCTCTAGTTAGGCCATTTTTCAACGATGTGTTAGGCCAACAATTTGGCTCGTACTGTCACCGCAAGTGCTTCCTCTTGGGAGCTTAGAATACCAAAGACAAAAAAGGTTTTTAGGCACTACAGCTGGCAGGTGCGCGGCAAGCATCGCCGCGATCTTGATGACCCTGATGATATCCCGGTGCCGGTGAGTCTTGTTGAAATCCTGGCAGAATATCGCGGGGCTCTTGGCCTATCGCCCTACCCTACCGCTGGCGAGCGCACCCCGATGATTGTAAGCCTCTATCCGCAACGCGATGGCTGGCAGCCTATCACCAGGCAGCGCCTGTTTAGCATCTGCAAGGGTATTTTCCAAAACGCAGCCGCAGCTGTGGCGGCGGATCAACCCGAACAAGCCCGAGCCCTTGAGTCCGCCTCGACCCACTGGCTGCGACATACCTTCGTTACACATCTGTTAGCGCATGGGGTTGGTATCCAGGACGCCCGGGATCTGGCCAGACACCGAGACATCGGATCAACGCAAGTGTACGCCCACAGCGAACAAGAGCGCCTTGCCGCCATTGTGGAGCAATTTGCCGAGGAGCAATCGCAGAGTTCAAGTGATGAGGGTGGTGGGTCAAGTTCTGCTTTTTGACTATCAAAAGCCATTATAAATCGAAAGCTAGTGCTCATTTAGAGGCCCGAAACAGTGGAGTAATAACAGTATACTCAACTAATGATGTGCAAGTTTAGGCCGTCGCTAATAGCAAGCAACCAACTAGGTGATAATTTTTGAGCGCTGACACAGTTCAGCTTTGTGGCGATCAAAGGTACTGCAACAATTCAGTCGGCGAACTATAGATATAGAGGCCATATGAGACAAAACTGGTCACGGAAGAGATCTCAGATATGTCACGTCGCGCACACAGGGATTTGACTGTAAAGGAAAAGCCTACTTACCTTGCCGCGACACTCGACCAACCAAGAGTAGGCCCATCTCATAATCCCCCCACTAGTAAGATTTAAATGCTCGGACACGCTCGCGGAAACTGGCGATGCGTTCACCTAGGCTCTCGCTTGCCTCTCGTGCACGTGCTGCTATTTCTCCAGAATAATGACCTTGTTCCGCAATCTCCTGCAGGCCGCGATGAATCTGCTGAACTTCCTGCTCTTGTGACGCGGCAGCAGCAGCTATGCTGTCATTTTGGCTGAGTATGTCATTGAACCTCAGGTTCAAAGATTGCAGATGCTCTTGTGCTTGCTGTAGCCAGTCTACGGCCTTATGCGATTTATCCGCACTTTGAGCCATCTGCTCGACCATCACTGCGTTAGCTTCGCGCAGATCGGCAATAACCTGATTTACCTCGGCCGTCGATAATTGTGTGCGTGACGCTAGGGCCTTAACCTCATCAGCCACTACACTAAACCCGCGGCCGGTATTCCCGGCCCGTGCTGCTTCGATAGAGGCATTAAGTGCAAGAATTTCGGTCTGTTCGGTGATGGTATCGATTGTCTTCATCGCCTCCACGACCTGGTCGATCTGCTTGTTTAGGGTGTCCATATGGGATTGAGCGGAGCGCATAGCTTCATCAAGTTCTTTAACCTCCTTGTAACTGGTCACCATGCCGCTTTCCAAATTCTCGAGTAAGGCACTTCCCTCATTTGAGGCCCCACTGGCATCTCGTGCTTGCTGCGCTGTTTCGGCTACCCGATCGGCGATATCAGAGACACTGGCGTTAACTTGGTCAAGCGCTTGGTGGTGGCTCTCAAGCGACTCATCAGTTCTACGCGCACCATCGCTCAGCTGTCGGCTGATGCCATCGATCTCATCACTCGCAGCTTGTATATCAACTAGCACTTCACGCAATCTCTCCAAAAAGTGGTTGAGCTGGCTAGAGAGTTCGCCTATCTCCGCCTGATCGCGAGTATGCAAATCTTTACGCAGGTCAAGATCATCGGCGATGGTGTTTACCTGCTTACGCAAATTGCCAAGAGGCGCGACTAAGGTACCAATCAACGGGTGGAGCAGGATCACAGAGATCAGTAGTAGAGCGCCCCCAGCAGCAAATGTCACTCTTTGATTAGCGCTGATCTGTTCCTGGATCTCTTCGGTCGGAACTTCAGAGACTAGATATCGCTGCAGCTCAGGGATCCAAACTGACCCGACAAAGCGCTCGCTTTCTTCCCATTCTACCTCGAGTATATTTCCTGCTTGATCTCTATGGCCGAACAGGGTATCAGACCCCTCCCGCTGTGAAAGATCTAGCTGCCCGACCAAATCCAGATCGGGGTGCATATCTACGATACCGTCGGCATCTACTAGCATCGTCTGCCCCCTTTCAGCAATGCGATGCTCTCTGATCATCCCGGCTATTGTAGCCATGTTGATGGCCCCGCCGGCGACGTTCAGTGGGCGGTTGTTCTCGGATTCTTCTGCGCTGCGATAATTCACGAACATCAGCAAATCATCGCCGGCGAACTCATTGGTATCCAGGTTGAGTTCGAAGTCTGCGCCGCTCTTGACGAAAGCATAATACCACTCATCGTCTGGGTTTTCGGCAGACATCTCACGCATCTGCAGCTCTTCGTCTTGGTAAAAAATGAAATACAGTTGATTTTCTGCATTGATAGCCATAAAAACGCCACTAAAGTCGATAGACTTATAGGCTTCTCGCATGGCTTCCTTGATGACAGGAAGCCGGTCTTGCGGTGCGCCATCGCGGATCCAATCGAGGATAAAGGTGTTCTCGGCTAGGGCGCCGGATCTAGCGATAGAAGGACTGATTTCTGATTGAATTTGTGCCGCTATTCCTTGCAGAGAGGCGGGAAGTTGGGTGTGCTCTAGGTGTTCGAGGCGGTCGCGCGCCGTCAGTTTAGACTGCAACACCACAAGTGCGGTTAAAATGATAACCAGCAAAATCGAAATAACAAAAAAAATACGACTACGAAGAGCTATGCGGTGCCACATGTTGGTCATCATTGCACTCCCCCCATTGCCCTCAGACTAGGGCATTGACAGCAACTGTATCTCCGCTCTTGGCGGCTTAACCCCTTATCAAACATGGCCAGATTCAGGCCAGAGCAAGTTAGTGAAGCCGTCTACCAAAAGTTAATGCTTAGCCATCGCCAGTACCGGATTACTCCGGCACTGGTCGTTAGCATGGCCCGGGGGGAGGGCACATGAAAAAGCGTATATGTCATGGTGGAATTTGTAAATAATGCCCACCAAGCCCACCCAACCAGAGGAGCATGTTCAGGTAATGCCGAATTTAATGAGTTCGGAGCTGGCCCCAACCTTGGAGCCGGAACCCCCGCTACCCGCGAAGATCAACGAGTACTTTCGAGTACAAAATTCGGAGAGGCAAGCTTGTTGAGGCGTCTGTCTCGGCACCGTGACTCACCGTTCATGCACACCCCAGGATGCAAGCACATCCGTATTCGACAACCCGGATATCTAATGGGGTGCGCGAGGCCACCGCTTCACAAGGCTCAGCGACCGCGGCTTCGCAGGACTTGGTCAGTGGTGCCTGGGCCCTCTCCTCAAAGGTATGACCGAAGACCGTGGTTGTGTCATCCAACCATACTGAGCCAAAGGCATTACACCTGCGCCGCAGTACACTCCGAAGTGATTGGCAATGAGCAGAGCAGCTATCCAGCCAATGGGGGGCGGACGCACTGGTGACTCGTCTGCTTTAACTGTTCTAGCTCTAAGCTTACAACTA
Source organism: Halorhodospira halochloris (assembly GCF_002356555.2). Taxonomy (NCBI): domain Bacteria; kingdom Pseudomonadati; phylum Pseudomonadota; class Gammaproteobacteria; order Chromatiales; family Ectothiorhodospiraceae; genus Halorhodospira; species Halorhodospira halochloris. The sequence goes on along the minus strand of NZ_AP017372.2, from coordinate 1,349,327 downwards.
AAACAGCACGACAAGCAAATGAATATTTAGCGTCCTTCGGGCGCCTAAACCTGCCGACGAACAACACCTCAGGGCGCTAGCGTTGCAGCCCACTAGCCACCCAGTCCAACAAGTTGCTCAAGGCGCAGCGATCAAGCGGCTTCACAACGTGCCGATCCGCCGGCTCCCGCCATCCAAAGCAGTGCTAGCTCTCACTCGGTCAGCAGACGCCTTATAAGATAACTCTCGGATGGAGCAGGAGAGATCTGCGAAATGGATTGCTCGAAGATGTAGGTACGTAGGTGAGGATGCTCATGAATCTGCCGGGTTCCACGACTGCACTTCATCTTTCAGCGCCTTGAGCTGGGGCAAAAGTCGGGGCACATCATCCTGGATGATGCTCCACAGAGTGTCATCGTCGATACCGAGGTAGCCGTGGATGAGGCGGTTGCGGGTGGCGATGATCATCCTCCAGGGGATTTCAGGATGCTCGTCCCGAACCTCATCCGAAATATGGGTGGCGGCTTCGCCGATCAGCTCCAGATTGCACAGGGTGGCATCGTAAGTGAGACTACTGGCCACGAAATCCGCCTAGTCGAGGCCCTCGGTGTAGGCAAGCACCTTACCGGTGAAGCGATTTGGTAACTCTTCTCTTCTAGGAAAGGCATGTCACGTGGCAGATGCAAAACACCAGCCGACTCTGACCATCTAGTCGGGTAAAGCAAACCCTGTAGTTGTTGAGTTACATCTTGCCTTTTGCCGAACAGTCTTGCGCTAAAAGGCTTTAATCTTCAGCAAAAACGTTCTCTACTCGTGCAGCATCTATGGCTCGATCAAACCAGTGATCAAGCTGTTCCAGGGATGCTTTCTCCACTCGTTCTTTATAGAGCCTTTTTGCCTGAGATCCGAATTTGCGCTCAATCAGGCGAAGAAGGTCTGATGCCTTAGCCTCCTGGCGCCCTTTTTGACGCCCCTCTTGCCGTCCTTCTTGACGTCCCTCTTGTCTCCACTCTTCTGCCACTGCCATCGTTAATTCCTCCACCCGCTCACCAGAACGGTTTTGCGTCACCGCATAGTTTAGATCCGATTGCTCAATGGTATTACCATGGACTTGGATAAGATAGACCAGTAACGGCTTCTCCAGCGGATGACCTGAGGGCAAATCCTCAAGCAGCTTCTCCAACTGATCGCGGCTGAGACTCTCGCGATATGCCCACGCCATAGCACGGAATACTGATCTGACTTGCGGGTCTTGAGAGTAAGACTCGTCCGCTTCATCGGCTCGCATACGTCTTTCGAAGATTAGGCTCGACATAGCTGCCCGGCAGTGGCTCTGGAAGATCATCGGCAAGCCGCTCCCGCACAGCTTTGGGCATATTCTCGCGAAGTACCACACTGGCTCGCTGCGGCGACTCTAGGAGCTTTTGGATCAGCGAGTCGTGGGGAGTCTTCGGATGATCAGCCATCGGTATCGAGCATCTGCTTTTCTCTTTTGTGCAGGGAGTATAAACGACCCCATTCCCTGGCGAAACGTGTCACTCTGCGCGGCAAGCATCACCGCAATCTTGATGACCCGGACGATATCCCGGCGCCGGGGGGTCTGGTTGAAGTCCTGGCAGAATATCGCGGGGCGCTTGGCCTATCGCCATACCCTACCCCCTGGGGAGCACACCCCTGCGCCATACCTTTGTCACGCATCTTTTAGCGCCGCATGGGGTTGGCATCCAGGACGCCCGGGATCTGGCCAGACCCCGAGATATAGGCTCAACGCGAGTGTACACCCACAGCGAGCAAGAGCGCCTGGCCGCCATTGTGGAGCAATTTGCCGAGAAGCAATCGCAAAGCTCGACTGATGAGGATGGTGGGTCAAGTTCTGCTGTTTAACGATGCAGAGGTTTATTGCGGCCGGTTTACAGCAGCACCGTTTATCGGATCACAAAGCGGGTATTCACCGAAACCGCTGAGCGCATAGAGTTTGGCGACTCAAGTGGTGCCCAGCACTACGTAAATCCTCAACCCACTGGCTGCGTTATACTGGACTAAAAGGCTTTAATCTTCAGCAAACACGTTCTCTACTCGTTCAGCATCTATGGCTCGATCAAACCAGTGATCAAAAGCTGTGCCAGGGAAGCTTTCTCCACTAATTCTTTATCGGCATTTTAGCCTTCTGCCTCCACTCTGCACTCATCCAATCTCATTGCGTAATGTCAACTAAGTTGCATATGCATTTGGTTGACATTCTCGCCTGAAGTCTGAAAGCATAAGTTAGGTGCCTTGAAATTTGCTTTGATAAAAAGCAAGAAATGCAATCTGCACGAAGCGAGGGCTAATTTAGTTAATACTGCATTGCAACGTTGCCCATTTTTCCCAGGGTTTACAACGCGGTGCCATGCCGGTGATGTGCGCCTCAGATGAGCCTGCATGAGCTTCGGGAGGGGGTCATCATGATAAATGCCAACAAAAGATTTGAGAATAATCATGTTGTGGTCACAGGGGGTGGCAGCGGAATAGGACGAGGTGTTGCTTTTCGCCTAGCCAGAGAAGGGGCAAACGTAACTATCGCAAATAGGGACAGGAAAAAAGGTGAAGCTGTAGAGAAGGAAATAACTGATCTTGGGCTATCTGCTAAATACATCCCTGTGGATGTGGCTAGTATCGACTCGATAAACGAGCTTATCGAAAATGCACATGTAACTTTTGGGCCGATTCATGTTGCCGTATCCAATGCAGGGATAAGCGAGACTAAGCCGGTGGGTGTTGAAATAACCCCAGAAGATTGGGACCAAGTCTTTAACATAAACGCAAAAGGTTCTTTCTTTTTTTGCAAGGGTTGCGCCCAACACATGATAGATAATGGCGCTAAGGGCTCAATAATTACCCTATCATCGGTCGTTGCAAGAGGGGTGAGCGGCACTACTGGAGCATATTCCGCATCCAAAGCTTCAATAATCATGTTTACAAAGACGCTTGCTAAATGCTTGTCATCTCATAACATAAGGGTCAACTGTGTAGCGCCTGGGGTTATAGAAACAGATATATTTGGCCTTACAGAAGATAAGATGATGATGGAACGAGGCACGCTATCTGACTGGATTGTTGATCAGTCCATTAAAACTGGCGACCTTTTAATCCGAAGAAAAGGTCAGCCCGAAGACGTTGCCTCAGCAGTTGCCTATCTTGCGTCTGATGAAGCCTCATACATAACAGGCCAGACATTAAGTGTGGATGGCGGAATGGACTGGAGTTGGTAGCTTGATTATCCCAATATTATTTGGCATAGCTGCTAGCCACCCAGTCCAACAAACTGCTCAAGGCGCTGCGATCAAGCGGCTTGCCAAGATATGCATCGCAACCCGACTCGTTTATCAGCGACTCAACCTCGCTGTAGGCGTAGGCTGTGCATAGCACAATCCTGGTAGGCTGCCTGCCCTGCTCATGTTCCTCGGCGCGGACGCTTCGGGCTACCTGATCGCCATCAAGATCCGGCATCTTTAAATCAAGCAGCAACATGTCGAAATCCCCTGCCTGCCAAGCCGCTAGGGCCTCTGTGCCACTCTGCGCGCAAACAACCTCGCAACCGAGCTTGAGCAGAAGGGCCTGAGCGAGCATCACATTGGCCGGCTCATCATCGGCGACAAGAACATTTAGGGGGCGCCGTGCTGAACTCGCAGTTGGCTCTGCATCAGACTCGCCCGCCGCTATCGAAGACTCGCCCTCAGGGCTCGGCTCACTGGCTCTGGGCAAGGGAATGGTGAACGCAAAGGTTGAGCCTTGCCCTGGTGTACTACTCAGGGAGAGCTCGCCATCAAGCAGATTGATTAACTCGCTGACAATCGCCAACCCCAGCCCGTAACCTTGGCTAGTGCCCCTATAGCCACCGCGATCGAAGGCAGTGAAAATCTCTTTTTGCTGCTGCTCAGTTAGACCCGGCCCGGTGTCGTGGACAGCAAAACTGACTCGGGTATTGTCTACTGTTCGCACCTCAAGCTCGACACCGCCCTGCTGGGTGTATTTAACGGCATTACTGAGAAGATTAGAGAGCAATTGCCCGAGTCGCGTATCATCCACCTCGACCCATCTGGGGACAGCTTCAGCTATGCTGTAGTCTAGACTTAGGCCCTTCTCACAGGCCCGGGACCTAAGCATAGCAACCTGGTTGTCTATCAGTGCAGGCAACTCGGTTGCTCGTGGGCGCAGTTCCAAACGACCGGCTTCAAGACGGGCGAGATCGAGCAGAGTCTCAATCAGGCCGAGAAGCCGCTGTGCTCCTTGCCGGCATTGCTCCATGTACTCAGAGCGTTGCTCGGGTGAAATTTGCGGATCATCGAGCAGCTCAAGAAAGCCCATCAAGGCGTTTAGCGGCGTGCGCAGGTCGTGGCTGACGGCGCTGAGGAAGGTGTCTTTCGCGCGTATAGTGTCGGCGAGTTCCTGCTCAACGCGCTTTTGGGCACTCATATCGAGACTGACGCCGAGCGTGGCCACCATTGCACCTCGACCATCCGTGATCGGGTGCACCGTAAACAGCGCGGGAAAACGACTACCATCCCGATAGACTAGATCCGTCTCCATGCGGATCGGCTCATGGTCCTTAAACAATCTCTCGACGTAATCGGGAAGCCGCTCAATGTCCTCTGCCGTATGCAGTAAGCTGACGTGCTGACCAATAAGTTCCCCGCGCGAATAACCGAACAGTACTTCTGCACCAGTACTGGCCTCTTCGATGACTGAATTGAGATCAGTCTTGATGAGACTGACCGAGCGGGCCGCCGCGAAGATCGCCTCGAGCTCTTTTTGCCTTGTCTCAAGCTGCTCGCGTAGCTGCTGCTCGGCCTGCTCGGCGCGCCGGCGTGCGGTGATATCTACGCCTACCGATTGGAAATGGCTCAACTCCCCTTTTTCATCGAAAAAGGCCCGGTTAGTCCACATCGTCCAGAGCTGCATACCGTTCTTGCCCGGCATGCTGTTCTCGAACTGGCTAACCGGATGGCTCGGAGTGAAGCCCGCCAAGTGCGCCTCGATGTTCTCACGCTCCTCGGCAGGTAAATAATCCAGCCAGCGCTGGCCAATCAGCGCCTCCGGCTCCACACCGAGGCAATCCCCAAGGGCAGGGTTAGCGTAGGTGACCGTGGTGTCGGGCAGAAAGCGCTCAATCATCAGCGGTTGGTTCTCTACCAGATCCCGGTAGTGCGCCTCGCGCTCGGCAAGTTCGCGCTGCAGAACCCGCTGCTCGGTGACATCCTGGGCCGTACCGCGTAGAAGTTGCGGATTCCCGGCTGCATCAAACTCCGCATAGCCACGGGCCTGCACAATCCGCCGACCGCCATCCACACTCATGAGGTGGTGCTCAAGCTCGTAGGGATCCCCCCGGTTTAGAGTGCGCTCTATGGCCTCATAGAGCTCAGGGTGATCTTCAGGCGGCACTCTGGAGAGAAAGGTGTCCCAGTCCATGGCCGTTTCCGCCGGCTCCAGACCAATAATTTCGTAGATCTCGCTCGACCAGTGGACATCCCCAGACTTTATGTCGTAGAGCCAGTGACCGAGTCGGGCTATGCGCTTAGCCTCAGTGAGTTCCAACTCGCTACGGCGCAGCGCGAACTCAGTCTCCTTGAGGGTCTGGACATCGACATGGGTACCGACCATGTAGGTCGGTGAACCATCGGCGCCACGGCGCAGGGTCTGCCCCCGGCCCTGCACCCAAAGCCAGCTACCATCGGCGCAGCGGTAGCGAAGCTCGATGGTGAACGGACTGCCTGCAGCCAAATGGCTCTCAACGATGGGTTGGACCCGCTCTAGATCCTCGGGATGGACGAATTTCTGCCAGTCGGCAAAGGTCAGAATACTCTGCTGCTCGGGATCGTAGCCGAGCATACGCCAGCACGCCTCATCCCAGTAGACCTGATCCGCCGCTAGATCCCAGTCCCAGACCCCGAAGCCGGCCGCCTCCTGGGCCATGCGCAGGCGCTGCTCATCGGCGAACTGCGCCGATAAATCGATACAGGCCCCGATTTTACCTACCACCTCGCCGCGCTCATTGAGTAGCGGTGCGACACTCAGCTGCGCCTGAAAGCGCTCGCCGGTGCCGCGAATCAGTTCACATTCCACAGAGTAACCCTGAGCGGTGCGCTGCAATCTAGCGATACCTTCGCGCACCCGCGCATGCTCAGCCGGATCGTGGAGCATGCAGATATCACTGCCGAGCAACTCCTCACGCGAGTAGCCAAATATCCGCTCGGCGCTGCGGCTCGCCTCGCGAATCGTACCCTCAAGATCCGTCTCAGTTAGGGCTACATCGGGAATCGTCTCCAGGATAGCCTCAAGCCGCTGCCGGCGCGCCTCACTACGCTCCAACGCCTCGCGCTGCTCAGTGATATCCTGGATGGTCCCCTGGATGATCCACCGGCCGTTCTCGTCTTGCCAGCGATTGGCTATTTCCCGCACCCATACCACGCGCCCATTCGGGTGGACTATCCGGTATTCACCCTGGCTCTGGTCGGTGTCGGCTTTCGACTGCAGCTGATATTCGGCTACCTGATGGCGATCTTGCTCCGGTATCCGGGCGATAAACTCTTCCCAGCCCGGCGGTTCGGCCTCGGCAGGGAAACCGCAAAGCTGATAGGTCATAGGCGACCAGATCAGCTCTCCTGTTGCAGGATAGGAGATCCAGTGGCCCAAAGAGACTATCTCTTCAGCCCTTTGCAGCCTTTCGTGAGCTTGCTCTAGCGCCTGCTCCTGAAGTTTTTGAGCAGTAACATCCTGTTCAAAACCAATGAGCAGACAGGGTTCACCCTGATCGTCGCGCTCGAGGTGGCCACTTGAGTGCAGCCAGCACAATTGGCCATCACTGCGGTATATCCGATATGTGAACCGCCAAGGCTGTCCGTTGGCTATGGCGGCTTGTACCTCCTCTTCTACCCATGATAGGTCTTCAGGATGCACATGCTCACGCCAAAGCGCATAGTCTGTAGCGAGGCTGCGCTCGGACTCGCTATTGTCATAACCGTATAGACTCTGGCACTGCGCATCGGCATTGACCTGCCCGGTGCACAGGTCATATTCCCAAAAGCCGATTCCACTGACCTGCTGGAGCAGGTCCAATTTGCACTTAGCGCTTAGGCAGCCGCACTTGGAGCCTTTTTTATTTTCCATGAGCTTAAGACCTCTCCGGGCCTGTATTTGGACCTTACGCTGTCAGCGCAAAGACTCGGGGAGTGACTGAGCAGATCCTGCGAGTAGGAGACCTGGTGATGGGTGATGTTTGCAGGCCTATATATTGAAATAGCATGCAATTACGCCCCAACAAAAAACCCTACATGATATGCAGAATATGCATTTCTGCAGCGCGAGTCTAGCCTCCTTAGCTACCACTGCTGCATTTCCGCGCAATATAGCAGCCAGACCAGAAACGGGTGCGCGTTAACGCCACTTAAGCTCTTTTTTTGTGGTGATACTATCGTAGCTACAGCATAAGCCGTTATAAACAAAGAATTATTTTTGATGATAAGCAATTGTTAGAGACTGCCTATCTGCGCAGCTAAAGGGGCTTGACGTAGTTAAGCCTGCGAAGTAGCGTTCGGTCGATTTTTTTCAGGAATTGAGGCGGGGGGGGATGTATGGGTCGCGATAAAGTCGAGCAACGCACGTCTGATTTTTCCCAAAACTTGCTCGACAAACTGCCTGTAGCCGTCTGCAGCCTCGATTCAGCAGGCTGCTTCACCTACCTCAACACCGCCGCTTGTCAGCTGCTCGGCTACCCCGATGAGAGTGCGCTGCTCGGTGTAAACTTTAGCGCTGTAATCGATGCCGAGCGCACTCCACTGCCAGCAGATACAGTCACGGAGCGATTAGTTGCGGCAACCGACGAACCGCTATGCGCTGACACGACGCTATGGCTGCAGCCGCGTGTAGGCGCTGCGCTCCCGGTAGAGGTTGAGGTGGCAGCGCTGCGTAGCGCAGAGACAGCCGCGGGCGAAGTGGCGGTTACACTGCGCGAGTGCAGAACGGTGCAGGATATAACCGAACAGCGCGCTCGCGAGCGTTTCCAGCAGCAGCTGGTGGCGATACTCGATAATACATCGGACATCGTCGCATTACACGGCGAAGATGGGACGCTGCTTTACCTGAACGCCGCTGGCAGGGCAAACGCCGGCATAGATGTACAGGCTGTCGACGGGATGTTGGGTATTGCGGATGATGGCTCAATGCCGCCCCTGAGTCTTGAAGAAGCGATTAGTCGGTTCCATCCACCGTGGGCGGCCGATCTGCTCCTTAACGAAGGTCTGCCTACTGTCCGGCGTGAAGGGCTGTGGCAAGGCGAGACGGCGATCCTCAAGGCAGATGGGACACAGGCCCCGACCTCACAAGTGCTGATCGGCCATCGCAATAGCTACGGTGAGTTAACCTATATCTCCACAATACTGCGAGATATCTCTGATCAGAAAAAGGCTCAGCAGGAAGTGGCCGAGAGCGAGAGGCGTTTTCGGCTGATTGCCGAGAATATCCGCGACGCCTTTTGGCTGCGCACCGATGCCCAAACCCTATACGTCAATCCCGCCTATGCGAATATCTGGGGACAGCCGGTAGAGAGCTTCTACGCCAATCCCAAAGCCTTTTTGGAGAGTGGCCACCCGGAAGATCGTTATGGGGTTGAGAAGGCGCTGGATCAGGCGATAAGTGAGCGCGAAGAGTTCAACGCCTTATTCCGGATAATCCGCTCCAATAGTGAAGTTCGCTGGATTCAAATGCACAGCCTGCCGGTGCCAGGCCGTGAAAGTGAGGGCATGCGCGCCGGCATTGCCCGCGATGTGACCGAGCGTGAACAGGTATTAACCCAGCTTCGCGAGGCCAACCGGACTAAAAGTGTGTTCCTGAACGCCGTCAGCCACGACCTGCGCACCCCGCTTAACGCCATCATCGGCTTTACTGATCTGCTCGCTGACTCAGAACTCGACGCTCACCAAAGGGAGCAAGTTAAGCTGTGCCAGGCCGCAGGACGCACTCTTTTGGGGCTGATAGATACATTGCTCGATCTATCGCGCCTGCAGGCCGGGCGCATGACGCTGCAAAAAGAGGCTTTTCTGCTGCGTAAATTTCTCGCAGAGAGGATGCCGATGTTGTCTCAGCAGGCCGAGGATAAGGGTCTGAATCTGCAATGCTCAGTCGATAATGGCCTGCCGGATAGGCTTCAGGGAGATACAACCCGCCTCTCCCAGGTGCTATTCAATCTTGTCAGCAACGCCATCAAGTTTACCGACAGCGGCTACGTCCGGGTGCATTTCTCCCGATACGATACAAATAGATTACAAGTCTCAGTCCAGGATAATGGTCCCGGCATCCCGGATGAGCTGCAGGAGCGGATCTTTGAGCCATTTGATCGAGGCACCGATGCAATCAAGCATCTGCAAGGCAGCGGTCTAGGTCTGGCTATTAGTCGACAGCTAGTCAACTTAATGGGTGGCGAAATATGGCTTCACAGCACCCCCGGCCAAGGATCGACCTTTTACTTTACCGCCGAGCTTCTTGAGGATGAATCTGAGCCCGCAGCTGATCCTGCTCTAAGCGCACCTGACTCTGCCCGTCAAACACCAACCAATAAAGAGCATATAGCCGGCATGCAGGTACTCGTTGCCGAGGATGAGCCGACTAATATCCTGCTGATCCAGGCGTTGCTTGAGCGCTGCGGGGCGGAGGCCACAGTGGCCGAAAATGGCCAGGAGGCGCTTGATATATGGCAGCAGGCTGAACAGGAGTTCGATTTGATCCTGCTCGATATGCAAATGCCGATACTCGATGGAGCACAGACGGTAAAATCACTTCGTGAAGCTGAAGTAGAACAAAGCCGAGTCTATACGCCAGTAGCCATGCTCTCTGCGCACGCCAGCGCAGAGGTTCGCGAGCAGTGTTTGCAAAGCGGTGCCGATACCTATATAACGAAGCCAGTACGCTTAGATTCGCTTACTGATCTGCTTTCTTGGGCAAAGAAGGATGGAAATGATGCCGGCAGGTGCAAGCATAACCTGGATGAGGAGTATAAGTAGCACTGTTGGCAAGATGTAGAAACCGATGTCATTGTCCGGTGAATAACGTGCAGTGTTAGCGGCTTCCAGGTTGCGCTGCGTGCGCAACCGGAGAAGTCAGGGGGCGTTCTGTTCCAGGGGATTTCCCTCAAGGCGGCTGTTGAGCTCTTCCAGGCGCCGCGCGAGATTGGCGAGGAGTTGGTCCTTGATCTTCTCCCTGATTCCGATGGGCTGGACATCCAGTGCCGGCCGCGAGAAGCGGAAAAGGATGGATCGCTCGGTACAGCGAACGTGAGCCGTGCGCGCAATGTCGGCAAGGAAGCCAATCTCCCCAAAGACATCGCCGGATCCCAGTTCCCGAAAGCACGGCGGAGTATCGCCGTCACCGAGCACCTCTGCGCGACCGTGCAAGAGAATGTAGAAGCACTTACCTTGCTGGCCGCGTTGGATGATGTTCTCGCCCGCTTCGGCAAGTACCGTAATGTCCTTTGTCTCGGCGAGTTGGTGTCTCTCCAGCGGAGAGAACTCATGGAAAAAGGCGAGCCGATCGAGGATCTGTAGAACACGGTCCGGTTGATCAGGTTGAATCTTACGCACCAAGAACTCCTTGCTCAGTCAACCCGGTACCGAAGCGCAATCCCGGCCCGGTAGCTCTCCGAGCGCGGCTGCTTGACCAAGAGGTTCCGGCCGCAACCTCAGCTGAGTTTTCAATAACACCAGAGATATCGAATTGCTCGTCTTTAGCGCTAACGGTTACATCGTCAAATTCAATGATGTTAAATCCTGACTGACGGGGCCAATACCGTCAATCCCTGCTCTACCGTCTGTTTATCATCTCCCATATTGCACTCAATACCGCTTAATCCTTACATGGTTGGTTAGCGGCAGCAACAGTGGCGGCAGGTACACCAGAACAAACCCGGACCCTTGATTTCGCTCCAGGCTTTGTATAACGTCCTGGACATCGGCTAATTGGCGGTTTATCTGCAACTTTCTCTTCATCGATTTCTTTAAGCCGCTGCGCAAGCCTTTGTTCGGCCTCATTAAGCGCTGTCTGCCAAAGTTCTGCCCCGGCCTTATGCAGCCTCTCTTGTAAAGTCTGCGCATGTCCTGTATTACCCATTTGACGGCTCATGTGGCCTTATTACTGTATTCTGGAGCCGCTTAACCCCGCTATAAATCCCATATGAGCGCTTGAGTCGAGAGACACTGGCCTCTTAACATGCCTTCTATGATGCTAACTCTGAGCTCTTAAGGTTTTTTGGGCACTATAATCTATCCACCGTCAAGACAACTTATAACCATAGCCCGGTCGAAGTGCTTGAGCACCCCGGCAACTCCCTGCCCCTCCGGCCACTCACCAGTAGTAGCGATCACCTCGTAGTCATTATCACACTGCTCGTTGGCCTGCTTGATGCAATCGATTGCTGACAAGCGCATACCATCGCAGACAATCAGATGCCCTCTCTGACCATCATCCAGGCTTACCGGTGTCGCGCTCGGCGAAGCGCAGCCACTAACCACTGCAAGCGCTGCGCAAATACTCAGCAACAGCGCCTGTGCGGGATAGGTCATACGCAGGAGCAAATTCTTGGAAAAACAGCCTGAGTCATCGCTGATTGTCAATCGCATCTGTTTTCATCTCCTGGTTGGATATCATTCGAATAGCTCATTAAGCGCGACTATGTCCTGAGCACTCAGGTGACCGGCAGCGCGCCGCAGTTCAAGGGTGTTGAGCAGGTATTCGTAGCGCGCCTGGGAGAGGTTGCGCTGCGACTCGAAAAGCTCGCGCTGCGCCTCCAGCAGGTCTGTAACATCACGTGTACCCAGCTCGACCTCGGCAGCCATGGCATCCACGGTACGCTCGCCGGAGCGTACGGCAACTCTGTAGGCCTCGATCTCGCTGCTGCCGCTTATAATGCCCTGATAGGCGCTGCGTGCCTGAGCTCGCACGGCTCGGCGGACACGCTCAACCTCGGTGCGCTGCCGATCGCGGCGATGCTCGGCGCTGCGCCGTTGTGCGCCCACAGAACCGCCCTGGTAGAGCGGCATCTGCATCTGCACACCGATGTAGTAATCGTCCAGTGTCCGTGCGGTCTGCTCTCCAGCGTCATAATCAGGATCGTCCATATCGACATCGTCGGCGTCATCAAAGCGGGTATAGCCGGCGACCAGATCGACGCTCGGGTAGCGCTGACCGGCAGCCGCTTGCACTTGCCGGCCCTGAGCGTCAAGTTCGGCGCGGGCGGCAAGCAACTCAGGGTTGCCGGCATAGGCATGCTCCAGCCACTCATCTAGTTCTAACGGGTCGAGGCGCGGCAGCTCAGCCTCAGAACGCAGCTCGGCCAAATAGCGGTGCTCGCTATCGGTCAGCTCGGAGAGCTCTTCGAGGGCGATCTCCAGCTCGCCCTCAGCGCGGATCACCTCGGCCTTGACGTTATCGTGCCGCGCCCGGGCCTGCTCATACTCACTCGGGGCGATCTCGCGCTCCTCATGAAGCGCTTGCGCCTGTCTCAGGCTCGCGCTGACGGCCTCAAGCTCGCGCTCTTGCAGGGCGAGATTCGACTGGGCGCTGAGTACGCCTAGATAGACCTCAGCCACCTGATGAACCAACTCCTGGCGGCGCATCTCCAATTCTGCCTCACCCACCCTGGAGGAGTGCTGACTCGCCTGCCACTCGTGCCAAGCTGGTAAATTAAAAAGGGGCTGGGAGATGTTGGCCATGTACTGCTGCTGGGTAAAAGTGCGCTCTGTCTCTCCTGCCACGGCACCGGCGCGTTCTTCTTCGCGATCGGTATAGCGGATCTCGCCGCTGATCGTGGCACTAGGTAGCAGCGCACCTAGCGCCGCGCGCTGTTCTTCGAGCAGCGCCTCACGCTCTAAGTGCTGGCCGCGCAACTGCGGATCGGCCCGCTCGGCTAAACGGTAGATGTCGAGCAGGTCTTCGGTCTCTGCGCCCTGCCGTCCATCGGCACCGTAAGCCGGCAGTTCGTTAGCGGCGACCACCGAGCCACCTTCTGGCCCCTGCGCTGGGAGACTTAGCGGTAGGATAAGAGTGATCGCTAAGAATAAAGCAGACAGCGCCGCACGCCACTGCCGCAGCCCCCTGCCTGTCATCTCAATCCTCCCTGAAAGAGCGCGCCAGGGCATCGGTAATCGGCTTAGCCAAATACTGCACCGGGGTACGCTCGCCGGTTTTGATCATGATATCCGCCGGCATACCCGGGCGCAGGCTCACATCCCCGAGCTTGGCTAACTCCTCATCGGTTACCATCGCCCGCACCTTGTAGTACGGCTCTTCATTCTCCGGCTCGATCCGATCGGCGGAGACGAAGGTGATCTCGCCGCTAATCACCGGTGTACGCCGGAAACTAAAGGCGGTAAAACGCACATCTGCGCTCATCCCCGGATAGACATTATCCACATCCTGCGGCTCGACCTGCCCTTCCAATATCAGCGGCTCATCTTCGGGGACCAGGTCGAGAACCGGCTCGCCGCCTTGAATAACCGCGCGACGGGCGTGGACCTGCATATTCACTACCTCGCCATCTACGGGGGCTACTATCTGTTTGCGGGCTAGTCTATCTTCAAGGGCCTGCAGTTCCTCTTCGAGTTCATCAACTTGATCAGAGGTCTCGCGCAGCTCTGCAGCTACTTCGCGATGAAAGTCGCGCTCGGTTTGAATTATCTGTAGGCGCGTCTCACCGATCTCGACCCGTGCCGAGGCGATCGAGGCCTGCAACTCGCCGACCTCACCCTCCATGGCGGCCAATTCGCGCTCGAGTGGACGCAGCTCGGAGCTAGGTATTGCCTCACGCTCTACTAGTCGCTCCTTGGTCTCGATCTCCTCCTCAAGCGATTCGATGCCACGCAGTTTGGCCTCACGCTGCGCCTGCATGCCTGCAATGTTCTCACCGAGCTGCTCAATGCGCTGATTGAGCACATCGACCTCGCCTTCCATGGCATCGCGCCGGGTTTCAAATTCGCGTCGCTGCGCCCGCTTAACCTGCTGCGTACGCTCACTCTGCTCGGCACTGCTTAGCACCTGCTCGGCAAACTCAATCTCCTCAAGCCCCTCGATCTCTGCCTCAAGGCGGGATTGACGGGCGAGTGCGGAGATATACCGGCTCCAGTTCATCAGATATTCGGCACGAGCTTGCGTTTCATCAAGCTGAATGAGCAGATCGCCCCGCTCGACTACATCGCCATCGCGCACATGCAGCCGCTCTACTATCCCTCCTTCGAGATGCTGAACTGTCTGCCGATAAGAGTCGACCGTCACCGTGCCCTGGGCTACTACCGCCCCATCGATCTTGGCAAAGCTCGCCCAACCGCCTACTCCGCCGAAGGCGATGAGTATTACGATAAAGCCGAACAGCCGCGGCCAGCGATCATTAGTTGGCGGCTGTGACGACGCTGAACCACCCTCTGCACTTGCCGGCAGATACTCGCCATTGTGAGCCTGCTCGGAACCGCGTGAGGCAGTGTTTTGCTGAGGTGGCAGGCGGTCGTCACGCTCATGATCATGATCTTGGTTATCTTGATGATTATCGTCGTGCCTGCTCATATCGGGCAGATGACTCCACTGTTAGCTGTGTTGAGCCTAGCTAAGCCCAAATTAACTCGCCTTGGTCAAGCGGTTAAGGATATCCTGACGGGATCCGAGGGCTGCGCTCTTACCGTCGCGCAACACCAAGACCTGCTCCACGCCGCTTAAAATTGCCGGTCGATGGGCGATCATCACCACCGTGCAGCCATCCTCACGCAACTGCCGCACGGTACTAACCAGCGCCTCATCTCCGGCTTGATCCAAGTTCGAGTTCGGCTCATCCAGGACTACCAAGCTCGGGTTACCGTAGACGGCGCGTGCTAGGGCCACTCGCTGACGCTGTCCGGCGGACAGTGCACCGCTGTTTATCCCGATATAGGTATCATAGCCTTGGGGTAAGCGCAGGATCATCTCATGCAGGCCGGTCTTGCGCGCCGCCTCAACTACTTGTTGCGAGTCGACCTCGCCGAATCTAGCGATATTCTCAGCAACCGTACCATCGAACAGTTCGACATCCTGCGGCAGATAGCCAATATAGGCGCCGATTTGTTCTCGATTCCAGTGCGCCATCTCGGCACCATCGATACGAACCGCCCCGGCATAGGCAGGCCACACCCCAACCAGGGCCCGAGCCAAGGTCGATTTACCGGCAGCGCTCGGCCCGATCACACCGAGCGTGTCTCCCGGGTTTAACTCTAGGTTAATGCCGCGCAAGGCCGGAGTCTGCCCACCCGGAGGAACAACCACTAGGTTCTCTACGGTCACCTGGCCCTGCGGGGGTGGTAACTCCATGTGCTCAGCCCGCTGCGGGGTGCTGCGCAGCACCTCATCGAGCCGCTGCCAGGCGTTGCGCGCCCCGACAAAGCCGCGCCAAGCGTGCATGGCTTGATCCACCGGCGCCAGAGCCCGGGCCATTATGATTGAGGCGGCGATCATCACCCCCGGGGTTATTATCTGCTCTACTGCCAGATAAGCACCCATAGCCAGAATACCAACCTGGGCAATCAGGCGCAGTGATTTGGATGCCGAGGTCAGATTTGCCGAGCGATCACTAGCCAGGGCCTGCAAAGAGAGGACATTGGAGTGCATGGTTTGCCAGCGCTGACGCAACCTGCCGGTCATGCCCATGGCCTCGAGCACTTCGGCATTGCGCAGGTTTTTGTTGGTGAAATCGGTCTCTTTGTTATGTTGAGAGTTGGCGGCGCCGAGCGGCTCGCGGGTGATCAACTCATTGATATAGGCAAGGGTAAACAAAATTAGTGCCGCTGCTGTTGCGAATATACCCAGCCACGGATG
Organism: Halorhodospira halochloris; assembly: GCF_002356555.2. NCBI lineage: Bacteria > Pseudomonadati > Pseudomonadota > Gammaproteobacteria > Chromatiales > Ectothiorhodospiraceae > Halorhodospira > Halorhodospira halochloris. Next base: position 1,333,490 of record NZ_AP017372.2, on the reverse strand, counting down.
GAACAAAAAGATAACCAGCAAAAAAAGCGGCGTCCACGGCGCATCGAAAAAGGCGAAAACGCCCTGACCAGTCATGAACTGACGCAGGGTGGTCAAATCCTGCAGCGGCTGCGATGTAGCACTATCCGGGCGGCGCAAGGCCCGCAGGAAAGTAGCGTCGAAAAGCCGTGAGCTGAGCATCTGATCGAGCCGGCCTCCAGCGCGTACCAAAACCCGATTCCGCGAAAACTCCAACAACCCCAGGACGATCAGCAAGCCAACCGCGACTATCAGCAGCATGACCAGGGTCTCGACGCTCCCGCTCGAGAGCACCCGATCGAACATCTGCAGCATGAACAGCGGCGGGACCAGCATCAGTAGATTGATAAAGAAGCTGAATACGGCCACCGCGATTATGGACTGCTTGAATTGGCCGAGGCACTCGCGCAGCTCGCCTTTGGCCTTAGCGCCGGCTCCTTGAATATTCTGAGGATTGGCCATGAGCCTCTCTATTTGCAGGAATAATTGAAATGTGATTAGCCCTCGTAGCCTTCATCGAAGTCCAGTGAATCCCAGTCAATACGCTCCTCAAGATCCGGCTCAGTAAAAACCGACTCACTCTCGGGTAATCGCTGCTCATTCTCTCGCGCCCGAGCAAAAGCCTCAAGGCGGCTTTTCTGACCAGTGCTCAAAAGCTGGGCATACGCTACTCCCAACGCCCCAGTGTCACGCAATGCATGCAAAGCCGCGCCTTCGAGGGCGTTCAATTGCTTCTCACTGACTCTATACAATCCGCTAAACCGCCATGGCTGATTACCGATGTCAAGTTCCAAAGGCCATGGCTCCAAAACTCCAGCCTCATCCAAACTACGACAAGCCCTATCAGTTAGAGCTCTGTTGCGCGCTACCTGACCAAGGAAATCGATAACCTTCTGCAACTGCGGTGTAGGCTTATCATCTGCCGTAAACAGCGCCTGACCGATATAGGCGTCCGCCTGTAATGCCGCGGACGACTCATCTACAGCGACGACGTGCTTATCTTGCGCAGTTTCTACCAAGTAGAACGGATAGGCTCTCAGGTAGGCAGGAACATAACCTCCCCGCCAACACCCATGCGAATCGACAAAGGCTGAACGACCAGATTCCACCCCTAACAAAGCCTGTAAAATCGGACCCGATTTTTGATGAGTGATAACTAGGGGGAAAGAGCCTACCGCACGGGGCAGTTCCCGACTGGTAACGGGGACGAGGTGATGCTCTGCGGCGTGGAAATAACCTCGGGCCCGTTGCCAATAAGTATTGCGGTGCCTGTTTGCTGATAACGGCTTTAAGGATGATATTTGAGTCATGCTTGCAGCGAAGGTTTTGTTTTTTGATCGTCGTTTAGGCGACGAATTCAATCTTAACAACCGGGACCTCCCAAGTCTCGTAGCCAATAGCTGACCACCGAGGCTTCGGAGTAACTAACCTGCCGCAAGCCTATTGTGATTTGCCCAATTCACCTTGCAGCGCACGGGCGTAGGCCTGGCGTGCGGTGCGGGTAATCGCCAGCTGGCGGTTAAGTCGTGCGATCTCCTGATCTGCAACACGCAGGTTGATTAGCTGCTGACGGGCGTTTTCACTCATTTCATCAATCTTGTACTCGGTACCATCTATGGTGACAGTACGCTGCTGCGTCTCTTCTTCAGCCATCGTTGACTCCTAGTCAGATACCCAGCCTATCACTGTGGTTCACGGTTGTATTTCCTGTTATGAGCGCTTGAGGCGAGAGACCTTGGCCTCTTAACATGCCTTCGGAATACGCAAGTGGTGTTGTGAGACGCTATTCGGTACTCTCGAATCCGCGGGTATGGTGGCCTTTCTCCTTCACGCGTGTTATTGGTGCATCTCAGGGATGCCGGGGGTGCGGTAAGCGAAAGGAGCCTGAGAATGGCGAAGGCGAAACGCTCAACGCAAGGAGGGAAAAACCAGGAGCCGAGCCGCAAGGAGCTTGTCCGCCTGCAAAGCCTCATCCAGGACGAGGCCCTCGAGGAGGCCCGGGAGTTAGTCGAGCAGTTCCAGGCCCATCAGGGCGAGGAGAACTCCAGCAAGGAGAAGACCGCTAGTGAGTAGAGGTTAAGAGGAGATAGAGATGGCAGAAGAGCAAGAGCAGCAGACTCGTACGGTCATGATTGATGGGGTCGAGTACAAGCTGGGGGATCTCTCTGAGAATGCCCGTCAGCAGTTGGTAAACCTGCGCGTAGCCGAGTGTGTTAGCGGCTTTGGAAAACCGTACAAAATTGGCGGAGGATTCAGACATACTAATACGTTTCTGAGATCCACCGCCATGTCCTTTTCCTTACAGGTGGTAAATTAACTCTCTGCTTTGGCTTTTTTGCTCGGGGACTTGCGCTTAGCTTCTCGGGTGTTTCTGCGTTCTTGAGCTTCCTTGTAGCGATATGACTCGCCGTCTATGGCGAGCACTTCAGCGTTATGCAGCAGTCTATCGATCAGGGATACGACACATGCAGCACTCGGGAAGACCTCGCCCCACTCGCTAAAGGGGCGATTGGTGGTGATGATAATAGAGTTCTTCTCGTACCGGCGGCTGACCAATTCGAAGAGCAGATCGGCATAACGCGTCGAGTAGGAGAGATACCCTAGCTCGTCGATGACCAGTAAGCGTGGCCTAGTGAATCGGTTAAAGCGCTGCTGGAGTAGCCTCTCACTGTCTTGTGAGGCCAGCTCGGCGAGAATGGTGCTGGCGTTGACAAAGAGCGCGGTATAGCCGGCGATCACCGCCTGGTAGGCGATATTGCGGGCTATCATGGTTTTGCCGACGCCATTACTGCCGAGCAGGACGACATTACCGGCCTCGGGGATGAATTCCAGGCTCATCAGGGCATTGATAGCGCCGCGGTCACAGCTAGTAGGCCACGACCAATCGAATTCGCTCATCGGCTTGAAACGCCCTATATGTGCTTCGCTCAGGCGGCGCTCGAGAGAGCGGCGGGTGCGCTCTTGCTCTTCCCAGCACAGCATCTGCTCGATCCACTCCTTATCCTCAATCTCTTCCCAGTGGGCGAGGATGCCATGCAAGCGCAGGGCCTTGGCCCGCTCAATCATTTGCTGCTCAGGTGTTTTCGGGGCCATTGTCGTCTTTCTCATAGTTAGGAGTTAGGGCGTCGTAGCCATCGAGCCCGCGCAACCGGATGCTTGGCTCACGTTGACGTAGCTGCTCGGGTAAGCGCAGAGGCAGCGATGGCGGGCCAGGGGTTTGATCGCGGCGTTGTTCGAGGATCTGGCTGAGGGCATGTGGGTGGGGTACACCACGCTCGAGAGCGTGCTCAATGGCGGCATCGAGCTCGCTGGCGCCGTAGTGATCGAGCAGACGAAGTAGCGCAGCTGTGACGCTGCCGAGGCTGTTGGTGCGCGTTGCCGCTTGCGAGAGAAACTCCTTGGCGCGCGGTACAGAGCTACTAAGCCGATCGGTGCCACGATGTAGTCGAGCAGCTTGCTTCTCTTGGGCTAGCTTATCGATATGGCGCGGGTCCTCGATTTGAGCGTGGCGATCATAGCTGCGTGGATGCGAGGCTATAACATTCTCGCCATCAAGCACCTGGATCCTCTCCAGAGTTGCGCTGACGCTGAGCGTTTTGCGGACATATTCGTGCGGCACCGAGTAGTCGTTAAGGTCAAAGCGCACATAAGGGGTTTTGCCTACCTTTACAGGCACGTTCTCATAGCAAGGAAATGGCTCGCTGGGTAAGGCACGTAGGTAAGGCTGCTCCTCGGCAAATGCCTGGCGAACACTGCTCTTTTGCTCCTGATCGCAGCGCCGCTCGGCGGCAATGCTTACGCACCAGTGCTGCGCCTGCTCGTTCAGATCATCAAGGCAGTTAAACTGCCTACCGGGCCAGAAGCTGGAACGCACGTAGCGGATTGCCCGCTCGACACGGCCCTTTTCGTTGCCTCGGGCTACGGCTACTGGCCGTGGCTCAAAGCCGTAGTGGGCGCTAAGATCGAGTAGCTGCGGATTAAAGCGGATCTGTTCGGCGTAGCGCTCCAGCACCGCGCTTTTGAGGTTATCGTAGAGCAGGCACCTGCACACCCCCTGCCAGGCCTCGAAGGCGGCGACGTGGCCACGCAAAAAGTTGGCCGTCGATGAGCCGAGGTAGAAGCGCAGAAAGATCCAGCGCGAATAGCTCAGGACCATGACAAATGCCATCAGTGGGCGCTTAGCCCGACCTATGGGCAGTTTGCCGAAATGGCCCCAATCGACCTGTGCCTGCTCCCCGGGCAGGGTACGCAGGCGCATATACGCCTCAGCGACCGGTTTCGGCCGGTACTGGCTTATCAGGTGGCGAAAGTGATCAGGGCCGCCCGAATAACCACGCTCGCGGGCCATTTCATAGAGCCGGCTAGCTGGTATTTTGGGGTAATCTGCCAGGGTCTGCTCGATCCAGGGTACATAGGGATCAATGATCGATTCTCGCCTAGTGCGTTGTGCACTAGGGATACCGGCCTTTGCCAGCACCCTATGGACGACATCGGTGTGGACATTGAGTTGTCGGGAAATGGTGCCGACGCGCCAGTGCTCGGCGTAGTGATAGCGCATGATCTGCGCCTCAAGCTCTTTGGATATAGCCATATCCTTACACTCCATATGCTCGGCGAGATGAGCGCAGAAACATGCGCCTCGGGCTTAGCGCAAGGCAATTCTCGCCGGATCTCAGGGACCCGAGGGGCGCAACGGCTCGCGGCGAGAATAGCGGCGCAGGGTATTTGTGCGGACAAATACCGAGCACGGGCGAGCGCAGAAGTCACAGCGCGGGGCGCTCTCTGTGAGTCGGCGCGCTTGCTGATAATCGGGCCGCTGAACAGGCCGTGCTCGAGCTTGGTTATCTGGCTGCGAGAGCTTAAGTGAAGCATCACTATCAACAGGTGTGGAACCCTGATGCGTCACTTTTTTGTCTCGGCTTAGGGATAGGGATAGGGGTCGAGTCCGGGCCCTGGCTCGATAACGACTCTGGCGCTCTGCATGCTTGGCTTTGCCTCGCCTAGAGTCTTGATAACGCCTACCCGCCTCGCGCAGGGACTGGCGGCGGGCAGCAGTTGCGCATTGCTGGCTACAGTAGCGATTGCCGCGATCACATTGACTGCAGATCATGACCTGTCGATTGCAGCAATCGCAAAAGAAAAGTCGGCGGGTCAATGCTTTAGGCTGGCTCATCGGGGCGCTTATCCAGGTAAATTGCAAACACTGGACAACGGCGCTAAACCCGAGGATACTGATAAGTGCCGTGTCGCAGGACGCGGTGGGCGCGGCATCAGGAGGGTTGTCAGCCTCTGGTTACCTGATGTCGCGTCGCCCTTACTACTTGCCTACCGATTCTCACCCTCTTATAAGCAAATCTCCAGTACTTTTAGCTGCTTAAGCAATAGCTCTGTGGACTTGTGGACGAGCGCTTCGCGCCGCCCTGAGCCCTACGGGCCGTGTGGACAGCCCGTGGACAACCCTGCGGGTTGCCCACCGCCTGCCCACACTCTCAGGGCTCTCGCCCACAGGGCCCACAGAGCCAGTTACTGGTTTATAAGGAAAAGAAGGGACAAACGAAAGCAGAAATCGACACAGAGCGTGGTAGTTAGTCTTAGCTTTTAACTACCCAGTAGATATGCTTATTCTTGAATCCTCCGCCAAATATGTACGGATTTTGGCAGCCAACAACATCACCCTCTCTCGCCTTCACAGAGCTTCACAGAAGCTTTTGTAAGCACTTTATGTACCCCTGCATGTCCGCTTGCTATTCTTCTCAAAGGCTCTCTGTGTGCTTCATATCATCACCTCTCGATTGCCCAGATATAAGAAAGCCCCCTTCCCCTTGTGAGGGAAGAGGCCTTCCAGCCTTCCTGAGAGATCTAGCAGACTAGATCGCGCCCGGAGCAAACTTTCTATCAAGTGTAGAGGATGAAGTCATCCTCAGTCAGATTTTCGTAACCGACCTCAACCAGCTTGATACTTCCAGAGTTAGGGGCTCCGACTGGGTCCCCTACACCACCTTCTTCACCTTTAGACATATCGACCTCCTCCAGATCGCTAAGATTATCCGTAAGGTTGCCGTCATCAGATCCGACGGTAGCGTTTGTCAGGTCAAGCTCATCGCCATCAATTGCAATCGCCAACCATTGACCTCCATCAGAAGCATCATACTGGACAAGCCAGTCTTGTCCCTCGTCGTCGTTCACGGTGCCAACAGAGTCGATTTCATCAAAATCTATATCCTCCTGATCGGGGGGGCTGTATTGGTTCTCTTCCAAGGCGGTGAAATCAAGGATGCTGTTGTAGTTATCTTCCTCAAAACCATGGATGATCATATCCTCAAAGTAATCGTTATTCCCATAACCAACGAAATCAAGACAGAAGAAACCTTCTTCCGTGTAATCTCTAAAGTCGAAGGTGATCGAATCTGAATCCCCAATCTCGGAGTCATTACCTGTAAAATGCAGGTCCGTTCTGTCACCTTCCAAAGAGGTAGAAATAAGGGCCACTGTGTTATTATGATCCATGCTATCCGAGATCTCGGCGCCGCCCCAAGCGTAGTTGAACTCGTCGATCTCCAGCGTGTCGTTATCGCCATCGTCCATCATGATTCCGTCAGCATCGGTAATGTTACCCCAGCCAAATTCGTTAACTTGGCTCGCCGTAAGAATGCCGTCATAATCAACTATTGGGGAGAAAAAGTCATCACTGGTTATATCGGTGGCATCAACATCAACAAGCTCTATTTCACCCGATTTAGCACTAACCTCGTCGACCTTATCTTCTTCAACATCACCTCCATCTCCGATGACATCCCCCCAATCTTTATCGAAGGTGAACATGGACTCCAAATCGAGGACGGCGTTACCACCTTTATCGCCAACCGACTCCAACCTAATTGCCAGATCTTCCTCACTGGCAAAATTATTCGTCGAGACGACCAACCAATCTTCGTTTTCGTTTTCGACTCTAGCATCTTCAGCCATAATAGGTAAATCTGTATCAACATCAATATGGAACTCAAAAACAGAGTCATCATTTCCGTGGTCAAAACCTTTTACTCTAATATCTTCGTAGTGATTATCGTTTTCTTCATCAAACATGAAAGAAAGTTGGAAATTTTCAGTGTGTTTACTAAAGTCGAAGGTGATCGGGCCGTCAATATCCGAATCTTTGCCGGAGAGATCCAAGTTCGTGGCGTCGGTTTCAACACTCCCAGCAATTAACCCAACTAGTGTTTCATCCGGCGAGTGGATAGTAGCGGTGAAATCGGGGTTAAGCTCGTTGATCTTCAGCGTGTTGTTGTTATCGTCATCGTCCATTTCGATCTCACCAAAGCCGGTTAATGAGTCCCAACCCTTTCCGTTAACTTCTTGCGCATCGTACGCAGTAATGGCCTCACCATTATCTCCCATTAGAGCTATTATATTATCACTAAATATACCACCATCCCATTCCTCGGATGCGTCTTTTAAGGTCACGATCACATCGTCAGAATCGTATGTGCCTTCACCATCACCTGCCACTTCAAACACAATATCTGCATCTTCTTCTTTTATACCAATCTGATTATTGCCTTCATCGTCTTGTATGACCCAATCCCAATCGTCATTTTCATATTCTTCAAATTGGCGCGGATCTATGCCATCGATGCTGGCAAAGTGCAAGACATCTTCTGATGTGAAGCCATGAATCACGTTATCGGTGCTTTGGGCATCAGCGAACCAGAAATCAAACTTGGCACCACCATCTTCATTATTTTCTAAATAAACTTCGTTTTGCCCTTGTCCAAGCTGTATCTCGTATTCACCATCATCGCTATTCTCTCGGTCAATCCATAAATCGAGATCGCCGCTTAGGTCACTGGCATCCAGCTTACTGCCTTCATCAAATATAAGCGCACCAAAAACCTCACCGATGCTGATGTCCTCCTCACCGAAAAGGTAGAATGTTTCTCCATCCAGACTAAAATCATCTCCTGGCACGACTATCAGCTCCGCTTGATCGTCTTTCGTACCATCCGGGGTGCGCAATGTTATATCGTAAACACTTGGCTGTAGTGCTAGCTCTTCAGTATCAACATCAAAACTTATAGTCTCGGAATCTTCAACATCAACCCAGCCACGTTCAAATAGCTTTTTTTCACCGTTTATTTCAAGCTCTATATTACGGCTGCCGAGGAATTCCCCATCATCGTTCTCAAGCGTGGCAACAGTTACCTCTTTCGTTTCACCAAAATCTACCGAGTATTCATCTGCCAGTTCAAAATCAATCTCTACATCCGCCGTTCCCCATTCTTTCCCGGCACTATCCCCAATCGAATCTCCTTCGATATCCCCGGTATGGTCACCGAGGCGCGTGTATAAGGCGTCCCCTGCTATTCCAGCCTCATTGCCAGAGTTGACGGCGGCGCGGTCAAGGTCCAGATCGGCCCTCCGGGTCTTGATGGCACCGCCTCGGGTAATAGCTTCATTTCCTTCAAATACCACCTCATGAAGCTCTAGGCTCTGATTGCTCCAGCCATTCTGGTGGATAGCGCCACCGGCCACCGCCTCGTTATCATTGAAGTAGACTTGCTCAGCTATCACCGAGCGGGCCTGCACGGCGCCGCCGTACCCGGCCATTGCCTCGTTGCCATTAAGTTCCATATCACTGAGGTGGAGTTCTTCCGTGCTACCAGCGCGTATTGCGCCCCCTCCCCCATGTTCGGCGTTGCCATCGCGAAGATCGACACCATCGATCTCGACCTTCTCAGGAGCCCCAGTGACATCCAGAAGTCGCCCATCGCCATCGCCTGACAGAGCCGCTTCGGATCCCACTGCTTCAATTTTTAGGTCAACATCCAAATCATAAGTAAGAGATTCGGAAACCGATATCTCGCCATCAATCCATATCTCAAGAGTATCTTCGGCGAGACCGTCTTCATCTGCCAATGCCTGACGAAGATCATCTTCATCGCTGACGCGATAGAAATCGGATGGGGCTTCTAACGTCAAATCACTAGTAGCCGAGTCATCCTCTGTGTTTATCGCAACCTCATAATCGCCCGGCTCAATCAGCCAGTCCCATTCGTCAGTTTCGACCGTAGTGCTGATCTCAGAGCTTTCCCCGCCATCAAGCTCAAGTTCTTTTGCGTAAACTTCTTTGCCGGATACGCTGACTGAAACTTCCTGATCACCCACCATCTCACCAGAGTTTTTAACCTTACTGGTGATATCGAAAGAATCACCCCACTCCACTGTCTCCGGATCCAGCTCAGGTCCTTGAGTTATCTTGAATTCGGCGGGATCCTGCTGCAGGTCAGGGGAATCATCTATATCTTCCGGATCGAAGTCGTCCGGATCGAAGTCGTCCGGATCCCAGTAATATGTGTTAAGCATAATAGGGTACATGTACTCATCTTCGTAAGGATGAGGATGATCATCTCCAATGTGCCCCATGTACAGCTCGAGAGATCCCTCACCCCCCTCCAATAAGACTGGACCAGCACCCACAAAATGCAAAGATGATGAGATTTCTTCGTACTCATCACCCCAATCTTCGGGCGACCATGGAGCTGGTATAGCATCAACGGAGCGAATTTCAAAATCGGTGTGATACTGGTACTCGTAAATCGGCTCTTCTGGTTCATCATTAGTATCAAACTCATAGTACTTGCCTTTAGAGCTGATCACCGATAGCACGTCACCCGCCAGCGCCATGTCCACAATATCGCCGGGTGTATCATCGTCAACGTCGTCCAGCGAGACCGTCCAATTTTCTTCGCCATTCTCGGCGTCCTGAGCAACAATCGTGCGACCGTTGTGACCAGCGCTAAATACCGTACCGCCATCATCGGACAGTTCTACGGAAACTACTCCTCGGCCATCTCCATCACCGCTGTCGCTGTGATCATGGACATCTTCTTTTTTCCATTCTTTCTCAAGATCTGTGCTGTAGGCACGCACAGATCCATCATAGCCGACCGCGTACAGTTCCGGATCATCATAGTCGATGGCCAGATCGTGGACTCCATACTGATCGTAATTAGGTTCAAACTCGATGAATTCATCATCATCCGGCTGCTGAATATCTTCTAAATCTGTCGGTTTCTCGGCGCGATATATATTGCCCGTAGTACCCGCCATGTAGACGTAACCTTCGGTTACCTCTACAGCGCGTATCTTGTCGAGTTCAGACCCATATTCCCAAGAGCCGAGGTGCTCGCCGGTCTCGCGGTCAAAGAAACCTACGGTGCCGTCGTCGCTAGCGCTATAAAGTATCTCATGGCCGAGCGCTAGATCCCTTACGGAGTCGTCGTGGGCCTCCCCGTTAAACCAGAAGCCCTCATCTTTGTACCATAATTCATCATTTGCCATGGCTGCCCCCGAGGTTCATATGGACTCTCTGCTCCAGCGATCCCAAGTCTCACCGTAAATTCTTAATAATCACTACCTGAGTCATGTGGCTCCCAGATTGTAGAAGATCGATGTGAGTAACTTCCTCAATAATCCTACTTAAAATGGAGCACACCTTCGATTTTGAAGTCGTCATCAATGTCATCGAAATCATCAGCGATCGCATCAAAGACAGCACCTGCGGCTGGAGCATTTGAGTCGCCGAAGATCTCTAAAAGCATTTCCCCTTCGACCTGAGAAGAATGATCATCAAGCGTGAGCTCAGAATTTTCTTCATCAGTTTTCAGTAAGATACCCTCACCTCCCGGATCAAAGCGTGCTGTCTCAGTGTAGTCGAGAAACCAATCTTTTTCCACTGAGTCGCCATTATGATTAAATTCGGGATCACGAAAATGCAAAAGCACTTCTGCTGAATCACTACTAACGTTTAATTCCGATTCATCAAGAATATTATATCTGTCAGCCAAACTTACAACTTGATTATTGTCAGAATCGTGCAGCAGCCCATCATTCAAAACAAGCGAATCTTCAATCGCTTCTATATCATCAGCCGACATAACATCGCCATGAATCCAGAATGTCGGGTGGTCTGCGTCAATTGGGTCATCTTCGCTTTCAGAGTAAATTATATTGCTGATCAACTCTTCACCATCTTCTGCATACCAAGCCCCCCAATATACCTCCGGGTCACTGGCTTGATCGAATACGTAATCATCGTCCTCTTCGCGTACTAGATACTTGTCTTCTTCTATGTTTTGAAATACCGGGTAGGTTTTCCAATCCGCAACCCGGAGGCTAGCCATGCTATGTTTGTTACCATCAAAGTAGGTTACCCCTTGGAACTCAGCATCTGATGCCGCTTGATCGGCCCCAATATCTGACAACAAATCGGATAAGCGGTCATCCATTACATCTTCCGAGTCCATATCATCTTGACCGTTATCACCATCGCCGTCTGGATCAGGCCCTATATCATCGTCTTCGGCCTCTTCATCTTCTTCCTCGGCATCTTCATCAGGCTCATCCTCCTCTTCGTCATCCTCGTCCTCGTCTTCGTCTTCGTCCTCCTCCTCGTCTTCGTCCTCTTCCTCCTCATCTTCCTCTGTGAGGCCCTCAAGGGCAGCTGGGCGTTCAGCCATTGTGGTGGGCGGCAGATCGGCATCTTCGACCTCATAATAGTCATGAGGCTCACCTTCACCGACATCGGCACGCTCACTCTCTTCGCCGACGTTCTCTACCCAGCCGCCGCCGCGGGGTGTACCGCCCACGGTGCCAGTCTCGTCGCTGTGAACGATATCAGATATGGTGCCGCGAACGCCTATGACCGCTACCGGTGTCTCTACTGAAAAGTCGTCCTCACCATCAATTGCCCCGCTAATGGCACGCAGCCCCCCTTCGAGTAGCGATTTTCGACTTTCGCCCTCTTCCGTCTCCGGATCATATTCATAAGCCTCGAATTCGAGCTGAGTCTCAGAGGTCAGGGTTAGGCTCTGATCATCCTCAAGGCGTATCTGCGCTCGGCTCCGTTCTGAGGTAATTACGGTATCACCCACATAAACAGGGTCCCGCCTATCCAATGACCTGGTACTGTCTTCTCTCTCGGCATATACCTCGCCCCTTGCCGCAAGTACCACACCAATCTCGTCGGCCTGATCAGCCATCAATGCAAGAGGGGATGCCATGGTAACTACGGCAACAGCTAGAGGGGTTTTACGCAGGGTTGCTCTAGTTAGGGCGGCGGTCTTCATATGCAAGCCTCACTATTCCCAGGTATAGCGAAAATCAGCCATTATGAGGGTCTGCTCATAATTTCGTGTGTCTATGTTAGAGTTTTTGTTTCGATGATTTATCATCGCGGTAATTCGCCACGGCTCCTGTGGAACATCAACGCTGTAGCTAAAATTAATGCCTACCAAAAACGCACGCTCCGCGCTATCGTCCTCGTATCGCCTATCATAGGCTTGCTTATAATCATCCTCATCAGCACCGTCATGATATAGGTGATAACCGGACGATAGCGCCATCGAGAAGGTATTCCAATCATTAACCGGCACAATAAAGTTAGCGTCCACATCAAATCCGGTGCGGACCATGTAATCGATGTCAGTCTGCTCATGGTGTACTACAGGCCGGGTTAGCAAAATAACCCCAAGGTCTTCAGATATAAGCCTAACCCAGCTCCCGCCAAGCTCACCGCGTAGCGTGTCAAGATCGTCATTATCGTAGTCGCTATAACCTATCACCGGCTGAAAGCGCCACTGATCTGTCGGACCTGTATTGCGCCTCCATTCCGGGGTTAACCGTGCCCGGGTGCGCTGATAATCACCATCGATGTAAACCTGCTGCAACTCAGCGCCGAGATGGAATTGTTCCATCTCGGATGTGCGCACAACCCGTGTTGCCTCTGCCTGCACCACACTTTGATCAACTTCACTGAAACGCTCATAGTCACGGTGCTGAGCCTGCCCGGAAAAGCGCCACTGCCGGTCAGCCACCCAAGGGGTGTGGTAAAAGCCCCCCACAGCCCCCTCCAAAAATTGGTCAGATTCTACCTCCTCTTCGACTTCCAGCTGATCAATACCAAACGCTTCGAGCCCTTCGACACTTAACAAAAAGTCCTCGCCACTAGTGCTGTAAACGTTATTATCGTGGCCGCCGCGCAACGATACCCAGGCATCTGTTGCCGGACGAGCTGCAGCCATGGCCCGATCTATGGCGTCAACAAACCGTTGGGCCTGGGATTGCACCTGGTCTGGTGGCTCACGCTCAATAACCTGAGTAAAGTGATCCCTGGAGGTCTCGTAGTCTTCGATGACATAAAGTGCTCGGCCTAGTTCCAGGCGCGCCCGGTCGTGGCCAGGTTGAACTATTATGACTCGTTCAAAGGCGCGTGCTGCCCGCTCACCTTCACCAGCAAACAAATGGGCCCTTCCGACAGCCAGATCGAATTCAGGTATGCCCGTGTGCTGTTCATTATCCTGTCCTACCTCGATGGCTGCATCATAATCGCCCTGATCTATAAACTGCTCAATCTGCGTAACCGCATCCTGCCAGTGAGTCTCATTTTCGGCTGCAGCAAAGCCCGAGCAACAAAGGAGTACCAGAAACGCTAGGCTAAACCGCACAGGCCCAAGCCTAAAAACACCTCGTCGACAAGGATATTTTGCCAAGTGACACTCAAGCAGGTGGCGAGGACCTTTATGCACTGCTAGCCTCCTTTGCTTTGGGTAATGTTGGCAGGTGTAGTCAGATCGTTATTGCGCATTGAAAACAAATTCAGGAAGCCTCATAGTAGTGCCCTCCCCCTAGCCGGTGCTGCACGCCCCTCCAAGGCGTCCCTAAATGCCCCGCACAAGCATGCAGTGCCCATATGAGCTACTAAACAGGTGCGCAACGGATTTGGTAGAAGAGATATTCGACTGCTTGACACAAGTTAATTCTGCCAAAGTCGTTATGGGTTGCAAGAGGTAAGAGGCAAAAATTACCAATAAAAACTGCCCACCGTTGCCCGTTGGTTTTGGGGCATTACCACCAAAATGCCTATCCGAATCAGCCTTTCTTAGGTGCTGTTCGCTAGTGGATCATCCCATGTGGCGGGGCGTAAAGACGAAGACCGGCAGGCCCAGAGGACTAGAATGAGTAAAGCGGAAGAAGAGTTGCTTGAGGCCTAAACGAAAAAAGGGCTGCGACAATATGCAGCCCTTTTTACAATTTGGTGGAGCCAGGCGGGATCGAACCGCCGACCTCCTGCATGCCATGCAGGCGCTCTCCCGGCTGAGCTATGGCCCCTTTTGAGATTGCGTAGTCTAGTAAATGCCCCTGCCCCCGTCAAGGGGGGTGAAGGACCTAACTCCTGCAGGGATCTTGAACAGCCACTGGAGCGGCGACCGGAAAAACTTCCCCGGCGCCATTAGCTGCCCCGGTGTGGAGGTCTTGGCGCCAGGGATGGCGCCATGAAGCCTCCGGGGATGGATTCACGGCGTCCTCCACACCGGGGCAGCTAATGGCGCCGGGGAAGTTTTTCGGGACACCGCTAGAAATTTCCAAAATCCCCAACCTTCTCGATTCAAATTCAGGCGGCCTTAGCACGCACCCACTCAACCGCCGCATTGACTCGGGAGACAACCTCATCGCGGCCGAGCAGTTCCAGGGTAACGTCAATTGGCGGTGATACCGTTGTACCAGTGACAGCCACCCGCAACGGCTGCGCCACCTTACCCATCTTTACCTCGAAGGTCTGTGCCGACTCATTGACAACCCCGTGGATGCTCTCCCTATCCCAACTGGGCAGACCGGCAAAACAGTGAGCACAATGCTCTAGAATAGCTGCAGTGTCAGCGGTCAGGTTCTTCTTCGCTGCCTTCTCGTCATAAGAGTCGGGGCTCTTGTAGAAAAACAGACTGTTATCCGCCATCTCGACCAAAGTCTTGGCCCGCTCCTGCTGGGCGCGTACTACTTCTTCCAACGGCGGTCCAGAGACCGGATCTGCTCCCCTCTCGCTGAGAAACGGAGCCACATGCCGGGCGATGTGAGCCGGATCAGAGCCCATTATGTGCTGCTGGTTAAGCCACAGCAGCTTAGACGGATTGAAGGTCGAAGCGGAGTGGTTAACGTCGTTGATATCGAACAGCTGGATCAGCTCATCGACGCTGAAAACTTCCTGATCGCCGTGCGACCAGCCTAGCCGCACCAAGTAGTTGAGCAACGCCTCGGGCAGGTAGCCCTCGTCACGATACTGCAGCACACTAACCGAACCGTGGCGCTTGGACAGCCGCTTACCGTCCTCACCGAGGATCATCGGCACGTGGGCAAAGCGCGGCGCTTCGACCCCGAGTGCATGATAAAGATGGACCTGGCGCGGGGTGTTATTGAGATGATCATCACCACGAATTACATCGGTCACCCCCATCTCCAGATCATCGATAACGACAGTGAAGTTATAAGTGGGCGAGCCATCGGAGCGGGCGATGATAAGATCATCAAGCTCGGAGTTATCGAACTTGACCTTACCGCGAATACCATCGTTGATCACTACATGGCCTTCCAGCGGCGTGCGAAAGCGCACCACCGGCTCGTCACTTACCTCATCTGATGGCGGCCCACTCAGGTCACGACAGCGGCCATCATAACGCGGCTTCTCCTTACGCTCCTGCTGCTCGGCACGCACCCGCTCAAGGCGCTCCCGGGTGCAGTAGCAGTAGTAGGCCTGGCCGCTCTCGAGAAGGTGCTGCAAGTGCTCGTGGTAACGCTCAAAGCGCTCGGTCTGATAGAAAGGACCCTCGTCATAATCCAGCCCAAGCCATGACATCCCCTCGAGTATGGCGTTAACCGCCTCGGGGGTAGAGCGCTCGCGGTCGGTATCCTCGATACGCAGCACAAAGCGACCGCCATGGCGGCGAGTGTGCAGCCAGGAGTACAGAGCGGTGCGGGCACCGCCGATGTGCAGATAACCGGTCGGGCTCGGGGCAAAACGGGTACGGATCATGCTCATAACGGGCTATTGCCTTTCCTTGTCGTGTTGTATTTGGAGTTGTTTGGTGCCCCACTTTAGCACAGCTTAATCTGTGGGCGGATGGGCCGCGTCTTGTCGATGACAGCCAATGCAACCGTCATCCTCATCCAACCCATCATGGGCCTGCTGCGCGCGGGAGCTCTGCTCGTCGAGGTTCCAACGCTGCGGTGAATGGCAACTTTTACAGGTTTTGCTATTGGTCTCCTGAAACCACTCAAAGACACTATCAGCAAGCTCCTCGCGGCGTTCGGCGAGGTCCTCCGGGGTATTAACCCCACCTATGTAATATTTCCACATAGCACCTATGCCGTGGTCGGCCTTGGTGGTGACCATATTCCACCAGTTATCGAACGGCAGGTGGCAATCGACACAGCCAGCCTTGAATCCTGTTGTGTTGCTATAGTGCGCAGTCTGCTTGTAATCCTCATAGAGATCATCATAGATGTGGCAGGAGACGCAGTACTCGGTTTTATTAGTCACCTCGACCATAGTAGCGCTGCCTGCAGCCACTATTAACCCGATGACGATGCCGATGGCCACAAAACCCAGCACCGCAGCGACACCTCGATTTCCAGCTCTCTCATCTGCCACAATAACCCCCTCTTGGTACTCTCTTTACCAGCTCCTGCCGATATATAATAAAGCATAGAAAAAATTATGACTAAGCCTACAAGAGTTCTTGAGCGTGTTGAGGGGCTGATTGAACGGCTCGAGCAGATTATCGACACCCCCAACGCCGAACCCGACTGGTCTACCGCAACCGCTTTCCGGTGGCGCTGCGCAAGCAGATTTGGCCACTGTAAACTGGAGCCGATCCGTCGTCCCCACCGCATAGATATAGCCAATTTACACGGCATCGAGCAGCAAAAACAGACACTTGAGCGCAACACCCGGCAGCATTTGGCCGGCCTGCCTGCCAACAATGCCCTGCTCTGGGGCGCCCGGGGCACCGGCAAATCATCCTTGATTAAGGCGCTGCACAGCTCCTACGCCGAGCACGGCCTGCGGGTTATCGAAGTCGAGCCTGAGCACTTAGGCGATCTGCCCGATATCCTTGAGCTTACCGCCGAGCGCCCGGAGCGGTTTGTGATCTTCTGTGACGATCTTTCCTTCAATGCCAACGATCAGCAGTACCGGGCCCTTAAGGCCGTCCTCGATGGCTCACTGACCTCCAGCGCTGATAACACCCTATTGTACGTCACCTCTAACCGTCGCCACCTAGTCCCGGAGCAGATGCAGGATAACCAGCAGGCGCGCGTCTACGATAATGAGATCCACCCAGGGGATAGCGTCGAGGAACGGATATCGCTCGCTGAACGCTTCGGCATTCGCCTCTCCTTCCACCCTTTCGATCAGGAGCGCTATCTGCAGATTTGCCGCGCCTGGCTGGAGCATCTAGGCCATCGCGATCCGGCAGGCGAACGTGTCCGCCGAGCGGCATTAGCTTATGCTCTGGATCGTGGCTCGCGCAGTGGTAGGGTCGCATGGCAATTTGCCCGTGACTGGGCAGGCCGCCACCAACTTGGCGAGGAGCACCTAGATTAGGCAAAAGGGTAAAACTTCACCGCTGACTCTGCGGAAACTAATGGGAACCTCTAAAAACCTCCCCGGCGCCATTATCTGCCCCGGTGTGGAGGACGCCGTGAATCCATCCCTGGAGGCTTCATGGCGCCGTCCTTGGCGACAAGACCTCCACACCGGGGCAGATAATGGCGCCGGGGAGGTTTTTAGAGGTTCCCTAATGCAGGGTTAATATCCGAGGTATTTCTCCGGTTTTATCGACCATTTCTCTGGATCCTCGTAGCCTACAACCTGTAGCTTGCTGGCACTTTCACCAAGATCAAGGATATATGGCGAGGTCAGCTTCTTGTCCCGTTTGATATCGTAGACCACGCGGAGCATCGGGCGTGATGGCTCATGCGCGGTGCACTCCAGGACAATGCCGAGTTGATCGGCATTGGTGCGCACCAGGCTGCCTACCGGATAGACGCCTATGCAGCGAACGAAATCATAAGCTAGCTCGGCATTAAAGTGGGTACCCTTGCCATCTATTATAACCTTTAAGCCACCAGCCGGCGGCTTGCCCCGATGATAGGCGCGCACTGCGGTTACGGCGTCGTAGACATCCACTATAGCGGCCATCATGACTTCGCGGCGCAGCTGTTTCTCCTCCAGGCGGAAAGGATACCCCGTCCCATCGACACGCTCATGGTGCTTCTCAGCTACCTCGACAATTAACGGATGTATCCCCTGCTGTCCGCGCAACAGCTGTGCCCCTTTGGATGGGTGGGCCTTGATGGTCTTGTACTCTTCATTCGACAGGCGATCCGGTTTGAGCAGTATATGCTCTGGCACGAAGGCCTTGCCGATGTCGTGGAGCAAGCCGGCGGCGCCGAGCAGCTGTACCTGCTTATGATCCATCTCAAGGTAACGGCCAAAGGCCATCATCAGCACACCGACATTCACACTATGCTGATATGTGTAGCCATCGAGCGAGCGAACCCGCCCTAGGGCAAGCATTGCGTTTTTATTGGTGCACAGAGATGAGTAAATCTCCTCGGTTACTGAGTTGACATCCTTCATGTCGATGGACTTGCCGGCGCGAGCACCTTCCAGCATGCCGCGTACAAAGCGCCTTGCTTCACGGGTAACCTTGCCGGGACGGGCCTTAGCACTACCACCCAGTCCTTTGGCTCCAGTCAGGGAGGTATCTTCATGCGCTGGCTCCGACTCGCTCTCAGCGTTGTCCGAATCGTCCTCCTCGGCTACCCAAGCCGGCCCATACAGGTCGCGCACTGCATCTGGCGAGCTTCTATCCAGGTCAATTTCTACCTTTTTAAGCTCCATCCCACGGATTTTTAGGATAGATTGGGCATCCAGCTCAAACTGGTTTTTTAAGAAGGGATGTTTGGCCCAGTGTACGCCAAGATCGGTCACGTATAGGCCGGGGCGTAAATAGCACACATCGATCTGTATGCGAGAACTTTCCCCCCTGTTTGCCACCATAGACCCCCCTATCTTGACCGTTTTTAGGCATCTTAATCAACAAGTTAAGATGCTTATTTAATCCTGCTTGTCAAGCTGCAGCAGTAACGCCTGTGACTCCGGGAACCAACGCGCGCACCATGTGTCTAAAGTTGGCGAAGCCTATTGGATGTCGTTTAATAGCAACAGGCCATTTCCCCGTGTCTGCAAGCAAGTAATCATTTCCCCGGTATTCACCCTCAAAGCAGATAATAGTTTATGTTTAGCCTGAATAACAACCAAAATCACCACAATACCACCTACCCCCGGGTTATTTACGCAGCGTATGTGCTGTTATCTGTTCTAGCTCTAATCTATACAACTAACCTGCAAGCCGATAAGACAGACGGGGACCCCTGGGCTGAGGGCGACGGTGGAGTTACGCTCAACTTTGAAGATGCTGATATCGAGTCCGTAGTGGCGATGGTCGCCGAACGCACCGGTCGCAACTTCATTGTTGATCCACGGGTTAGCGGCGAGATAACCATAATCTCTCACCATCCGGTAGATGATCAACAGCTTTACCAGGTCTTTCTGTCTGCGCTGCAGATTCACGGATTCGCGGCCATTCCAGTAGATGGGGCAATACGTATAGTCCCCAAAAATATCGCCAAACGTGACCAGGTGCCGGTAGACGAGGGCGAGACCGCACACGGTGAATACGATTTTGTGACTCGGGTTATTGAGGTGGAGCACTCCGAGGCTGGCGAGCTAGTCCCTCTGCTGCGCCCGCTAATCTCTGATGAGGCCGAATTGGCCGCCTACCAAGAGACCAACACCCTTATAATCTCTGAATCGGCAGGAAATATTGAGCGTATCAAGCGGATACTCGCTCAAGTCGACCGCGATACCAGCGGCACCACCGAGGTGATCAGGCTAGATAACGCCTCGGCCAGTGAGATGGTCGAGATGGTTACTGATATAGAGCCCGAGGAGCGGGCTGGCCGGCGCCTCGTCCTGACTGCCGATGAGCGCAGCAACAGCGTTTTGGTGGCTGGAGACCCGACTCGGCGCAGTGCCGTACTCAAGCTTATCGAGGAACTCGATGAGCAACTATCCGAAGAGGAAGGCACCGCGGTTTCCTATCTGCGCTACGCCGATGCCGAAGAGATCGTCCCAGTCCTAGAGGGGCTAGCAGAAGGGATGATGGACGGTGCTGAGGAGATGGCCGATATCAGCATCCATGCCCACGAGAGCACCAACTCTCTGGTCATTGATGGGCCGCCGGACGCGGTAGAGTCGTTGCGTAGCGTGGTCAACAGACTCGATGTTCGGCGCGCTCAGGTCCATGTCGAGGCGATCATTGCCGAGGTGTCCGCCGATCGGGAACGCGAACTCGGTGTGCAGTGGGGAGCGCTTGGCGAGCGTGGTGTTGGGGTGATCAATTTTGGGGCCGCCGGTGAGGGCTCGCTGAGCAACATCGCTCGAGCAGTTGAAGAAGGAACGCCGCCGGGCGTATCTGGTATTACAGCTGGGGCAGCCGACCGCGGCGGCAATCTAGGCGCCATGTTGCGTGTACTTGCTAGCCACTCCGACACTAACATCCTCTCAACCCCCTCTATAATGACCATGGACAACGAGGAGGCCGAGATTGTGGTCGGCCAGAATGTCCCCTTTGTAACCGGTCGCGCCATTGAGGAGTCGGGGCAGGCTTTCTCCTCTATCCAACGCGAAGACGTCGGCATTCAATTACGTATAGTACCCCAGATAAATGAGGGTGACGCCTTGAAACTGGAAATAGAGAAGGAAATCTCCGGTGTCGAAGACCCTCCCGATGGTGCCGAGGACCTGGTTACCAGCATGCGTTCCATAACCACAACTGCAATGGTCGACGATGGTCAGATCATTGTCCTTGGCGGCCTAATAGACGATCAAGTAAGCGCTGGCACCCAAAGGGTGCCCGGACTGAGCAGCATCCCTTTTCTTGGGCGGCTGTTTCGCTATGAGCAGGCGGATCAGCAAAAGCAAAACCTCATGGTCTTCATCCGCCCGCGCATCGTTGAGAACCGCGATGACGCCAGGGCTGTGACTAGCCCCAAATACACCATGATGCGCAACCGTCAGCTCGCCTCACAGCAGCGCGGCGTAGGCTATATGGATGGGAACGACGTGCCGGTGCTCGAAGAGGCTGCCGATCTAATGAGCCTGCCCCCTGCATACGAGGAACAGGCCGGGGTCTCTGATCACGATGCTGGGGGGAGGATCGGCCGCCCTCCCCGTCCGGGCCATTGATTCAGATTAGCCCCATAGCCAGCATCGAGTCACTCACCCGCAGGAAGCCGTTGATGTTCGCGCCCGAGACGTAATCGCCCGGCATACCGTACTCTTCGGCTGTCTCATAGCAATTACGATGGATGTCGACCATTATCTCCCGCAACCGCTCCTCGGTATAATCAAACGTCCACGAATCGCGGCTGGCGTTTTGCTGCATCTCCAAGGCGCTCGTCGCGACCCCGCCGGCGTTGGCAGCCTTGCCCGGCCCATATGCGATCCCGGCTTGCTGAAATAGCCGTACTCCCTCCGGGGTGGTGGGCATATTCGCCCCTTCAGCAACGGCGATACAGCCGTTTTCTACGAGCTCTTTGGCGTCGTGGCCATCCAACTCGTTCTGAGTCGCACAAGGCAGGGCGACATCGCAGGGAATCGACCAGATACTTTTTTCCTGGACATAGCGGGCCGAGCTGACCTCATCGGCGTATACGCTTATCCGCTGGCGCTCGATCTCCTTGATGCGCCGGATTCGGTCAAGCTCCAGGCCCTTTTCATCAACCACAAACCCGCCCGAGTCGGAACAGGCTATAACCTTAGCCCCTAGTTCAGTCGCCTTCTGCATGGCATAGATGGCAACATTGCCGGACCCGGAGATAACTAGCTTTTTGCCATCCAACCCCAAGCCGCGGGCCTGGAGCATCTCATTGAGGAAGTAGACCGTACCATAGCCGGTGGCCTCCTTGCGCGCGCAGCTACCACCCCAATTTATGCCCTTGCCGGTCAGGATTCCCGACTCGTAGCGATTGGTTATTCGCTTATATTGGCCAAACAGATAGCCTAGTTCACGCTCGCCTACCCCGATATCCCCGGCCGGTATATCGGTATACTCCCCCAGGTGGCGATAGAGCTCGGTCATCAGGCTCTGACAAAAGCGCATGATCTCATCGTCAGAGCGCCCCTTCGGGTCGAAATCACTACCCCCCTTGCCGCCGCCGATAGGCAAGCCGGTCAGGCCATTCTTAAAGACCTGCTCGAAACCGAGGAACTTGATAATTCCCAGATATACCGAAGGGTGAAAGCGCATCCCCCCCTTATACGGCCCCAAAGCGCTATTAAACTCGACTCGAAAGGCCCTGTTGATATGGATCTGTCCTGAGTCATCCTGCCACGGCACGCGGAAGATGATTTGCCGCTCAGGCTCACAGATACGCTGTATGATCTTATACTCGGCCAGCTCCGGGTGCTTGCCAATAACCGGACCGAGAGTCTCAAGGACCTCATGGACAGCTTGATGGAACTCGCTCTCGCCCGGGTTACGCTTGATAACCTCTTGATAGATCTTCTCCAGCCTTTCATCGAGCTTGATAGCCATTAATCCTCTACTCCGCAATTTGATATTTACTGAACCAAGGCGAGATTCTAATACAACTTGCTGAGCTTAAGGAAAGTATTGCCGGCTAGCGTCTATACGGGGGATTCCGCCAATCCCTCCCTGAGCAACATCTAAAAAATCCCCATAAGCCAATTGGCTACCCCGGTGTGGAGGACGCCGTGAATCCATCCCTGGAGGCTTCATGGCGCCATCCCTGGCGCCAAGACCTCCACACCGGGGCAATCCAATTTGCTCAGGGGATTTTTTAGAAGCACCCTCTGGAGGCTTTACGATCGCACTACTGCGGCAAAGATCCTATATGAAAGATAGCTGGCAATACTTTCCTTAACCTTTGTAGGCTATATACTGGAAGGCTCTTCCAAATAACAGAGCATGCGTTGGGCGACGACATCGCTGACCAGGCGCAGGGTCTTGTCGGTGATTACGTAGTAGTCAATGGCCGCGGCCACTTCTGGGTCAACCGGCTCATGCGCCGAGGCATCGAGGGGCAGTTCCTGCCGACACGCAGCAGCCCCCTCTTCTAGCCAGTGCGGATTATAGGTTGTATCGCTATCGGCTGGGAAAAGTGCTATATAGGCAATCCCCGACTCGACCAGGTCTTGGAAAAAGTGCGAGCCGTAGGAGAGATCGGGGATCAGATCGCCGCCTAGTTCAGCCACCTCGACAAGAGCGGCGACGTTGTTGATATCGGCAAAGCGAACCGGCACACCGAGCTCTGGTGAGCTTGTGCCCCAGCGCCCCGGGCCGATCAATAACAGCCTCGCTTCCGGATCCACGCCTGCACCCGCTTCTGCTTCTACGCTAATAGATCTCGGCGCAGACCTGTTTCGATCATCAAAGCCAGTCACTAAAGAGCGGTTTATTGCGCCTACAATGCGGGCAACCTGATATTTTTGCGAGGTACTTAGCTGGCTATATTTATGCCCATCGACGTGTACTACACGCTCAATATTCAAATCTATATTACCGCCCATAAAGTGGCCTTGGGTGGCAAAAAATAGCTGCGCCGGAGGCAGTTCAGCCGGCATTGGCCGCGGGATTGCGCTGCCCAAGGTAGGCAAAGGCCGGCACTGGACCAGGTTTACGAAACTATTGCCATCGGCATCGAAATGGATGGTCAATTCAATGTCGACCGGATGCTCGTAGGCCTCCTCCAGCGTGCGCAGTATCGATCGAGCCAGATCGACAAAGCCCTTATCACGCAACAGTGGCGTGAATGTCAACCGCCACACCGCGCTGGTATCGCCCATTGACTTTGCCTGGGCGCTGGCTCGGCGGTCGAACTCGGCTAACCTACTTAACGGCAGGTCATCATCAGACTTAGTCAAATCGCGCAGGCTGAGGGTGGCTAGCTCATTGGCCGCAACATCCAGAACATCAACTTGGTGCTGCGAGAAACGGTAGAGATCATCACGGTCTCGAAATGGCCGTTTAGACGGCTGATCGAGGCCTACAACGCAGGCGTGATCGCCGCCTATTCTATCCACCGCCCGCGTACCCAATCCCATCACCAAGCGCAGCATACCGGCGCTCGGATCCATATCGCTATCCCAAACGAAGATATTGCGCGAGATCCCTACCGCAGCAGCATCCGGGAAGTAATACTTGCCATGATAGCGACCGTTGACCCGCTGCAGCAGTAGCGCCATCGGTTCTTCCTGATCAGCCAGGCCGCGTTGCATCCTATAGACTAGGGCGTCCTCGCTCATGGTAGAGGCGTAGATGCGCCTTATCGCCTCCTCAAGCTGCTCCAAGCGCTGCTCCGGGCTGCCCTGATTGACGCAAAAGATGCTCTCATACTTACCCGCAAAGGCGTTATCAAAGCCGTCTTCATGCAAGCTGCTCGAGCGCACCAATATCGGGTACTGACCGTAGTGATCGAGTAGCCGTTCCAGCTCAGTGCGGATCTCCGGCGGCATCTCACCACTGAGCATAGCTTGGTGAAGCTCTCTGCCAGCACTGTAGTACTCGCCAGCACAGCGCTGACGCATAAGTATCGGCCACCAGCCGTTATGGACTATATAGGCGTAGTAAGCATCCGAGCCCAGATAGTGAGAGTCGTGCGGCTCCAGACGCGTGCCTATCTGCTGCGCGCCTTCATACTGCAGAATCTTGCGCGCCAGCAACATGCCGACAGCCTTGCCACCAATTGTCCCGCTACTTACCATCCTGGCCCTTACTGCGAGCAAATCTTCCAGCTCCAAGTACCGGCTTGCCAAGTCGCGAATGCGCGCATCGCGGCTGACCAGAACATTGAGGATGCGCTCTTTGACCTGCTCGTAACGCTCGCCCAGACGCGGATCCTGCCGGTGAGGCTGAGCACGCGAAGCGATAACCTCGGTAGCCTCTAGGAATAGTCGATCCCAGTAATCGAGCAAGCGGCGCTGGCGCTGGCTTTGATGGCGCCGCTCAAGCTCAGCCTGCAGCCGGGTGGCATCGTGACTATCAATAACCGGCACAAACTGATCATCAAGCCAACGGTGGGGCAGAAACATGGTTGGTGAATATCGCTGCCACACCTTTACCGGCTGCACATGCAGCTCCTCGGCTGAGCAGCGCACGTCAATCATCACCTGGGTGGTGGCACGAATCCGCGCGAGTGTCGTGTGCGAGTGGCGTTGCGGTAGCAGGGCAAAATAGGCAACTGTGTCCAACTCAAACAGATATGGACAAACGACACGGAAAAAATTGCCGACCATATAATCGGTTGCCCACGCCTCTAGCAGATCAGAGAGACAATCGCAGACGTAGAAGGCGCCACTGCCGTGATCGCTGATGAGCTGATAGACCTCGCGGGTAAATCCCTCGAAGCCGCCCAACGCATCAATATCCACTACCCTGACGTTGGGCTCATCAGTCAAGAAAGGTTCGTGCTGGCCGTAGCGCAGGTAGATAATCGAGCGCCCCTGTTGCTTAGCAGCGTCGACAAAGGGGCGGATGAAGCGCCGGTAATCGGCCAGATCCTCGACGCGCCAGACCACGTTATCACCGATGCGCAGGCTATCAAGGACCTCATCCAGACCCTCTAAGCCGGTCGAAACCCGCACTGTCGGACAATAATCGTCCATACCCATATGCCCTAAAACGCCCAGCTAGCTTGCATTGCCCAGTATGGGTCGTTCTCCTGCTGCGCAACAAATTCGTGCTCCGGCATAGAATATGTGGCACTGACCCTCATTCTAGGCCCGTGGAAGGCAATACCGGCATATAACTGATTCACATAGCGCTCTTTCTCAGTCTCGCGGCTATCCCTGACAGTATTACCGTCGAGAAAGATATTATGCGCAACGAGCCTTCTCACCCCGCGGGCGTAGACGTACCAACCGCCGCGATTGGGCCGAAAGAAGCTCTCCGGGTTGGTGACCGGATGGAATATCGGGCCGCCGTAATCGTCTGGTAGGTTCGCCCCGAAGCGTACTATTAGCTCAGCCTCAGCGGCGGTATAGACATTCCCGGCCCACAGCGTCCAGCCCGGTATAATATCCAAACCCCAGTTCACTCCTCTACCAGAACCAAACACCAACCGGGCCCGATAGCGATCGGTGTAGCGGCCCACCACACCCACTTCATCATGTAGCTGATAATCCCAACCCTGGGGCTCGGGAGATGCATCGATCTGATCGTGAACGGCACGTTGCACCTCATGACCCTGTGCCGTCGGCCCAACAACACCAACACTTACGTCGGCTATGCTCTGCCGCCACCCAGACTCGACAATAAGACTCGAACTCAAATATGCCCAGCCAGCGTAAGGCCGATCATCTTCAGGAGGGTTATCCTCCTCTATATCTTCAGCCGTATACATCTTATGTCCCACAGACATCGCCAACCGCCGGGTACCAGCGAGCGGGAATGCCGGCAAAGCGGCAGCGATCTGATCGGCAATGCCTATATGTCGGCGCCGCTGACCGTACCATGTAATACTACTACCAGCAGTGTAGTAATGATCCCGCCCGGTGAACATATCGTTTTCGTGGGTTACGGAGATACTCCTATTCCCCGCCGTAACCAATCCGGCATAGGCAAGAGTCGTAATCAACACCGCACAAAGCAGAACGACTCTAATAAAAAATCGTCCCAAAAAGCAGCTACGGTTGCTACTCATTAGATCCCTTAATCCATCATGATTGATCATGTGCTTGCAGCACCCGGGGAAAGCTTCTAATGCCTCTGTTAAGTCACCCAGCCCAAATCCACCCGAGCCGTAAAGATAGGCCAAGTAGAGGCGGACCCTGCGATCCCTGCCCTTGGTCGACCAAATATTCGCGCCCTTCTCTAGTTATCGGAATTCCTGAACAAACCTAAAGCGCTCACAAGCCTCTAGCAGCCTTTCAGGCAGTATTGCCAACTAGCATACATAAGGGGTTTCGGCTGTAAGGATGTGGCTGTTGAAGCACCAGGGGGCACCTCTCAAACATCCCCTGAGCCAATTGGATTTCCCCGGTGTGGAGGTCTTGGCGCCAGGGATGGCGCCATGAAGCCTCCAGGGGTGGATTCACGGCGTCCTCCACACCGGGGCAACCAATTGACTCAGGGGATGTTTGAGAATCCCCCCACCCGGGGGCTTCAACGTCGCTAAGACTCTGCCGAGGCGAGCCAAACCGTGCGGCACGCTACTTGCAGAAATCATTAAAACCATGGGGCACAACCAGCCCCGGACATGCAACAAGCTCAAAAGGTAAGATAGTCATGCCAACCGAGGAAGCAGCCACCGATGACAGCCTCACTAAGCGGGAGAGCACATCGCCCGACTCATCAGCCAAACCCCGCAGCGATCCCAAGTCTGGGTGCAAAAAGGGCGCCTGCCCGAAGCCCCAACCTGGTGCAACAGCCGGCGGGTGCGCCTTCGATGGTGCACAGATAGCGCTGCTCCCAATAGCAGACGCCGCCCATATCGTCCACGGCCCTATTGCCTGTGCCGGTAGTTCCTGGGATAACCGCGGCACCCGCTCTACCGGGCCGACGCTCTGGCGTATCGGCATGACCACGGATATCGATGAGCAAAGCCTTATTATGGGCCACGGTGAGCCGCGCCTGTATGAGGCAATCAGCCACGCCGTGCACCATTATAAACCGGCTGCGGTCTTCGTCTACACCACCTGCGTACCTGCCTTGAGCGGACAGGATATAGATACCGTCTGCCGTGATGCCGAACGTGACTATGGGCTGCCGGTTGTGCCGGTTGATTGCGCCGGCTTTTATGGCGCTAAGAACTACGGCAATCGTATCGCCGGCGCTACCCTCATCGATCACGTCATCGGCACCCGTGAACCGGAACCGGTCGCACCATCAGCCCAGCGCCCCGGCATAAAGGTACACGATATCGGCATGATCGGTGAGTTCAACATCGCCGGCGAGCTATGGCACGTAACCCCCCTTTTCGATGAGCTAGGGCTGCGCTTGCTTGCCAATATCTCGGGGGATTCACGCTTTCACGAGATTCAGACCTTGCATCGTAGTCAAGCAAACATGGTGGTTTGCTCAAAGGCGATGATGAATGTCGCTGAACGGCTCAAGCAGGATTACGGCACCAACTACTTTGAAGGCAGTTTTTACGGCGTAGCCGATACCTCAGCGGCGCTGCGCAACTTCGCCCATCTGCTCGACGATCCAGATCTAGCGCAGCGCACCGAAGAGCTTATCGCGCGTGAGGAGGCACGGGTCAGTGAGGCCCTTGAGCCTTGGCGCGAGCGACTTAAAGGCAAACGGGCTTTGCTCTATACCGGCGGAGTAAAGAGCTGGTCGATAGTCTCAGCGCTGCAGGATCTAGGCATGCAGGTAGTGGCTACCGGCACGCGCAAATCGACTGATGCTGACAAGGAGCGGATACGTCAGCTGATGGGCGAACAGACCCGGATGCTCGACAGTGGTGGACCGCAATTGCTCATCGACACATTCAAAGAGCAGCAGGCCGATGTCCTCATAGCCGGAGGCCGGAATATGTACACCGCCCTTAAGGCGCGCATCCCCTTTCTCGATATCAACCAGGAGCGCCCCCACGCCTATGCCGGTTATGAAGGGATGATTGAGCTAGCCCGGCAGCTTTGCCTGACCATAGACAGCCCGATATGGCCGCAAGTTCGTGAGCCGGCGCCCTGGGATATGCCTCGGCAGGGCGTTACCACAGCTAAACATGAAGAGGCCTAAACGATGCCCAGCATAGAACACCGTACTAAAGCGCTGACCGTTAACCCCCTTAAGGCCAGTCAACCCCTCGGCGGCAGCCTCGCCACCCTCGGCTTTTGCCGCGCCATGCCACTTCTACATGGTTCACAAGGGTGCACCGCCTTCGGCAAGGTCTATTTTGTCCGCCACTTCAATGAACCTATCCCGTTGCAAAGCAGCGCGGTGGATAAAACCAGCGCCATCATGGGGGCTGATGAGAACATTGAGCAGGCGCTGCACACGATCTGCACCAAAAACTCACCGAGCCTGATTACCGTGCTCACCACCGGCCTTACCGAAACGGCCGGGACTGATATCGAGCGCCTAGTCAAGGACTTTCGCCGCAATAACCCCGAACTAGCCGCCACCACTACCATAGTGCCGGTTAACACAGCCGATTTTACCGGCAGCTTGGAGAGTGGTTATGCCGCCACGCTAACCGCTATCCTCGATGCCACTCTGCCCAATACAGCCTTCGCCAGAACCCGCCCAGGCAAATCTTCACGGCGGGTTAATTTACTCCTCTCCAGCTCGCTGACCCCCGGTGATGTGGAAGAGCTGCTGGAGTTGATTAGTGCCTTTGGCCTAGAGCCGGTAGCCATACCCGATTTAAGCGCATCGCTCGACGGTCACCTAGAAGCGTGTGAGTTTGACCCGTTGACCACTGCTGGTACCGCGGTAGAGTCACTCGATGAGTGCGGCAACGCTGCAGCAACCATTGTGATCGGTTCGTCCTTGTATGCCGCAGCGGATCTGCTCACCAACCGCACAGGGGTGCCCGATATTCGCTTCGATCACATTATGGGCATGCAGCAAACCGACCGTTTGATAATGGCCCTGCGCGAGATTAGCGGGCGCGCCGTCCCACGCAAAATCCAGCGGCAGCGCCAGCAATTCCAGGACGCCCTTCTCGACACCCACCTAGTCCTTGGTCAAAGCCGGATAGGCATGGCCGGTGAGGCGGATCTGCTCGCCGGGTTAAGTAATCTGGTAAGTTCGGTCGGCATGGAGATTGTCAGCCTGGTGGCTCCGGATGATAACGCTAGAGGACTCGAGGGTATCGCCGCGAGCACTGTCAAGATTGGCGATTTAGAAGATCTAGAGCTGGCGTCCCGCGAGAATGGGGCCGAGATTATCGTCGGCAGCGGCCATGCGGCGGCCACTGCTGAGCGCTTGGGTATCCCGATAGTTCAGCACGGGTATCCGATCTGGGAGCGTCTTGGCCTGCATACCCGCTCGCGGGTCGGCTATCGGGGCAGTCGCGATCTGCTCTTTGATTTGGCCAATGCCCTCCTTGAGCACCGTGAGCACCATCCTGCCCTCAAGCCTTATCGCTCTGTATTCAAGCATCCGGAAGCAGAGCCTAGTTAGTAGCTCTGTAACCTTTCCTAGAGCTACTGTGGCTGCCCCGGAGTGGAGGTCTTGGCGCCAGGGGTGGCGCCATGAAGCCTCCAGGGATGGATTCACGGCGTCCTCCACTTCGGGGCAGCCACAGTAGCTCAGGAGAAGGTTTCAGAGCTTCCCCTGCGCCACCTACTGCCCCGGGTCTGTTCGCTGTTCGTGACCGCCTCTTGGAGGTAGCTGTTGTCGGCGGCAGTGGCGGGGTCGATCTGGACATCGACAATGAGGTTGAGCCTTTCGTCCTGACAGGTCTCAGATCGTTTGTAAGCGGTTGCAGGTAGCCAGAGGTTGCTGCCCAGCAGAGTACTATCCATGCGCAGTCGATTTGGGCAGGGATCGGATGATAAAGGCCTTGGCACCATTCCTGGAACCAAGGCCTTTACAAGATAGCTGAGATCAGGCTGGTTTTACCGTCACATCACCGAGTATTTGGGCCTGACAGGCGACTCTGTCATTCTTACCGGCGACATTCTCCTTAAGCAGCTTCTTCTCTACCGACGAGGGCTCACTGAGGTTCTCCATCCCCTCAACTACTGTCATCAAGCAAGTTCCGCAATCGCCTTCGCGGCAGCCGTAAGCTATGCCCGAACCGACCTTATCGGATAGCTCTACTACTCGCGAGCCAACCGGGGCGTTAACGGTTAAGTTGATATCCTGAAATGTCAATTTAGCTCTAGCCATACAAATCTTCCTCCGCACTAGTAAACAAGAATTTTTGTGGTATCAAGGTTGAGTTCCACAGCGGCTGAGCAACCCAGCCGCTGTTGTGTTGCTAACTGGTGCCGGCAAAATCGGCATAGCGAACCCGCGATTGCTGTTCATGGCCCAGCAGCTTAGCCAGCCACGGCGGGGGATTGCTGGTGAGCATGTCAGCCAAATCCGCCATAAGCTCCGGCGCGCTGCCACCATCGGCACGCTTAACCGGCATCAATCCGGCCCTGACTACCTTGGCCGCCGCCGGCGGGCCAATCGAGCAGCAGTAGAGAATATGGCAGTCATTGATGAGCGCAGCGCGGGCCGCACTCTTTTCGGTTCGAGCAACACCGCTGGCAACCTCAGCTGTCGAACGCACATCGATCAACCGCGCCTCGCCGGGCAGAACCTGGAAGACCAAGAAGCGGGCACAAGAGCCGTAGTGGCCATCGAGATTCGCCGCTGAATTGGAGGCGCAGGCAACTCGAATCGCCATAACATCCGCCAGCTCCTCGACCGGCTCCGGCAACCCCGCAAATTGCTCGCCGTCACCCTGCTCACTTTGGGAATCACCCCGCAGGGCACTACAAGCACGTTCCAAGGCCGCATCTGCTGCCTCATAAAGACCGTCGTAATGCATCACGCGAGCTCCCCGGCGCAGCTCGGCGGCACTAACGGCGGCAAGTTTCTCCTCATCCAGCGGCGCACCACAGACCCGATTGAGTAATGCAATGAGCTGATGCACCTCGATTTCAGGTATCTGCCGTGCCGCTAAGCCGATCCTTAGCGCCAAGGCTCGAGTTAGTAGTTCGTTACTCATAATCGGGCTCCTCAGAACATGGTTGGGTAATCACCAGAGCCTGCAGGCCTCTGCGCCCCTTTAATCGATCGGCTGAATAGCCCCATCGGCCTCACAGACCTCTTCACAGCGCGGCATATCGAATTGATCCTCACACTCGGTGCAGCGATCAGCCACAATCTCGTAGGTTCCCATCTTAGTCTTGCGGATCGCCCCCTCCGGGCACTCCGGCTCGCAGTCTCCACAAGATGTACAAACATCCGCATCGATAAACATTGCCATTGTCTCTACTCCTTCGCATCAAGGTGGGTAAGAGCAAGGTTGCCGCCGCCTGTAACCACACCGTTTTTGCTCGCCCTTGCGGGACTTGGCTTAACGGGCGCCTGCCTAATCAAAGCCACCGGCTTGAGTTCAAACCACCGACTTAAGGTCAGGCACCCACAAGGCCAACCCACAAGGCCAGGCAGCGGCACCCCGGTCACTTACCCACCGGGGCCAGCTTATAACTACCGGATCAGGTCGAAGTTATAGTCGGTCTCTCCCAGCTTCTGCGTCTCCTCATCGAGGCGCGCTAGCACCTCATTGACCAGCGTGGTGATGATGTACATAGCCCCCTCATAGCCCCATATGCAGTTACGGTGCAGATGGTGGCGATCGAAGATGGGGAAACCGAGACGGATCAACGGCACCTCGAAATCCTTACCCAGATAGGCCGTATCACGCTGGATATACTTGCCGTAGGTATTGCCGATCATGAAATCCGGGCGATCGGTGAAGACCAGCGAGCGCATATGCCAAAGGTCCTTACCGACATGGACCTCGGCCTTCTCACCGAACGGCGTTTCATCGAGCATCTTGCGCATCGCCTTACCCCAGCGCTTATTAGCACCGTTACAGAGGATATGGGTAGGCTCAGCACCGATCTCGGTAAGCAGCTTAGTGACCCCCATAACAAAGTCCTGATCCCCCCACAGGGCAAAGCGCTTGCCGTGCAGCCAGGCGTGCGAGTCGGTCATGATATCGACCAGTCGCCCCCGCTCCTTCTCCAACGACTCTGGGATCGGCTTACCGGTCAGCTCCGAGACCTTCATCAGGAACTGATCGGTCCCCTCCAGGCCGATTGGCACCGAGATATCGCTACACGGCTGCCCCCAGGTCTGCTTGATAAACTTCTTCGTCTTCGTCAGTCCCCAGGGTTGGAGCAGCAGGGTATCGAGAGCGTTCGGCGCATCCTTGACCTCATCGATGCTGGTCCCGCCGGCGTACATGCGATACTCGCCATCAGCAGGGGTATCGAGGACCTCGGTGGGATCACAGAGCAGGCTGTAATCGACCCCCATCTCACCCATCGCCCGATGCAGCCAGCGATAGCTGCCCAGATAGGTCTCGAAGCCGGGCACCAGATTGATCTTGGCTTTGCTGCCGACCTCTTTAGACTCCATCTCGTTGATGGTGAAGTAGCGGATTATTCCCTCAAACATATTGTCCCAGCCGTTGACGTGGCTGCCGACAAAGCTCGGGGTGTGAGCAAACGGGGTCGGCACCTCTTGCGGCAGATAACCCTCGTTCTTAGCGTTGGTTATGAAGGCATTAAGATCATCACCGATAACCTCTGCCATACAGGTTGTCGACACCGCCAGCATCTTCGGCTGATAGATGGTGTAGGCATTCTGCAGGCCCTGATTCATGTTCGGATGGCCGCCGAAGACCGCGGCATCCTCGGTCATCGAATCGGAGACGCAGGCAATCGGCTCCTTGAAGTGACGGTTGAAGTAGGTCCGAAAATAGGCCACGCACCCCTGCGAGCCGTGGACGTAAGGCAGTGAGCCTTCAAAACCCAGCCCACAGAGCACCGCCCCGAGCGGCTGACAGGCCTTGGCCGGGTCGATGGTCAGTGCCTCGCGCGAGAAGTTGAGCTCCTTATACTCCTCGGAAGTAGTCCACATGAAGACCTCATGGACCTTATCGGCGGAGTAGCCCTCTTCGCGCCCCTCCCGCTTGCGCGACAGCATCTGCTGATATTCATCGTCCTGAAACAGCGGATAACACGGCTTGATTGCTTCAGCATCATTATTCATTGCTATACCTCCTGCTTAGGTGCGTTTCCAGGGCGGGGTTAACGCACCCCAGCACGGGTTGTTCAGGGCCATATCCATATCCCGGGCAAAGATGGCAAAGCCGTCATAGCCGTGATATGGGCCGGAGTAATCCCAGGAGTGCATCTGGCGCAGCGGGATGCCCATCTTCTGGAAGACGTACTTCTCCTTGACCCCGCCACCGATCAGATCGGGCTTGAGGCGCTTGGCAAACTCCTCAAGCTCGTAGGCACTCGCATCGTCATAGATCAGTGCACCATCGCCGAGCTCCTTGAAGGTACGGTCGTAGTCGTCGTTATGGGCGAACTCATAACCGGCACCGACCACTTCCATCCCCAGGTCCTCATAGGCGCCGATAACGTGGCGCGGACGCAGCCCGCCGACGTAGAGCATGACCTTCTTGCCCTCAAGTCGCGGCCGGAATTTCTCAACCACCTGATCCATATATGGCCGATACTTGGCTATAACCTTCTCGGCGTTGGCCTGAATGGTTTCGTCAAACCGTGCGGCGATATCGCGGATGCTCTGATCGATCTTGGTCGGCCCGAAGAAGTTGTACTCCATATATGGGATACCGAACTTCTCCTCCATGAACTCGCTGATATAGTTCATCGAGCGGTAGCAGTGCAGCAGATTGAGCTGCACCCGCGGGGTCTCCTCCATCTCGGCCAGCGTGCCATCACCTGACCACTGCGCGAGGACGTTCAGGCCCATCTCCTCGAGCAGGATCCGTGATGACCACAAGTCACCACCGATGTTGTAATCACCGATGATGGCGACATCGTAGGGCCCCGGTTCAGGGCGCTCGTCGTAACGCTTAGTGAGCACGTGATCACGGATAACGTCATTGGCGATATGGTGGCCGAGTGACTGCGATACCCCGCGAAAGCCCTCACAGCTGACCGGTAATACGGCTTTGTCAATCCGCTTACCGGCCTCCCGGGCGACTGACCCTATATCGTCACCGATCAGTCCGATCGGGCACTCGGACTGCACCGTAGTGCCCTTGTTAAGGGGGAAGAGCATCTCGATCTCGTCGATGATCTTCTTCAGCTTATGATCACCGCCAAAGACGATGTCTTTCTCCTGGAAATCGGAGGTGAAGTTGATAGTGGTAAAGCTATCCGCCCCGGTCACCCCGCTGTAGTAATGGCGCCGTCCGCCGCGCGAGTACTGACCGCAGCCGACCGGACCGTGCGATAGATGCACCATGTCCTTGACCGGCCCCCACACTACCCCGCGCGAGCCAGCATAGGCACAGCCACGCTGGGTCATCACCCCGGG
Source organism: Halorhodospira halochloris (assembly GCF_002356555.2). NCBI lineage: Bacteria > Pseudomonadati > Pseudomonadota > Gammaproteobacteria > Chromatiales > Ectothiorhodospiraceae > Halorhodospira > Halorhodospira halochloris. The sequence goes on along the minus strand of NZ_AP017372.2, from coordinate 1,298,517 downwards.
GACAGATTTACGATTAGAGGTCATGCACTTGCTGGCATCATCCAGATTCGGATCATTGGCGGTCAGGTGCTTAGCCCGATCACTGCGTGCCTGCTCGGGATAGACCTCAAGGACCTCTTCAATGAGGGCCTCTGACTCTTGGCGATTCATGCTCGACATGGGTGGTTGCTCCCCTTTGTGTAAGACGCGTAATTCAGCTGCATTTCCCGCCGCCCATTAAGCCGATGCGCCTTCATCCGCCTTCTGTCCGACGATGCTCTCATCGACATCCTCAATGATCCCGAACTCCATAAGCAGGTTCTCTAGATCATCCATCTCCATTGGGGTCGGCACGACAAAGTTTTTGTTTTCGTCGATGTTCTTGGCTAATTCGCGATAGACATCAGCCTGCTTACAGGTTGGGTTGTATTCGATGACGGTCATGCGCCTTATCTCGGCGTGCTGTACGACATTATCGCGCGCGATAAAGCCAATCATCTGAGTGCCGAGCCCCTTAGCAAGGGCATCAATCAACTCATCTTCACGATCGGTATTGCGTGAGTTACAGATCAGACCGGCGAGGCGCACACCGCCTGAGCTGGAGTACTTGACGATGCCCTTAGCGATGTTATTGGCTGCATACATGGCCATCATCTCGCCGGAGACAACGATATAGATCTCCTGTGCCTTGTTCTCGCGGATCGGCATCGCGAACCCGCCGCAGACGACGTCACCGAGCACGTCGTAGAAGACGTAGTCGATGTCCTCTTCGTAGGCGCCCTCTTCTTCGAGGAAGTTGATGGCGGTGATAACCCCGCGACCGGCACAGCCTACGCCGGGCTCTGGACCGCCCGACTCAACACAGCGGACATCGCCAAAACCGACCTGCATAACATCCTCGAGCTCCAGGTCCTCAACACTGCCGGCCTCTGCAGCAAGGTGCATGACCGTATTTTGGGCCTTCGCGTGGAGCATCAGGCGGGTCGAGTCGGCCTTCGGATCACAGCCGACAATCATCACCTTCTTGCCCATCTCCGCAAGTGCGGCGACAAGATTCTGAGTAGTGGTTGACTTACCTATACCGCCTTTACCGTAGATAGCTGCTTGGCGCATTTGAATAACCTCCGTTATGGGTTTCTGGTTAGAGTCACAAAGTGACCTTCAACTTTTGTAATGCAATGTGTGTGCCAAATATTTAAGGAACCTTTAAAACTTCCTTCGGAGTCACTCAGCTGCCTCGGTGTGGAAGACGCTGTGAATCCATCCCCGGAGGCTTCATGGCGCCATCCTTGGCGCCAAGACCTTCACACCGAGGTAGTTAAGCGGCTCCGGAGGGAGTTTTAGAGAGCCCCTTAAGGGAAGAGTTAGGGGTCGACTTAGAAGAGAACCCTTGCGGTGAGCGAATGGCTTTTAGCAACCGCATTTTTGCAAGGCCTTGATCCACTGGCGTTTAGCCTGCTCGGAGCGCTGGCCTTGGATCGTCTCGGCGATCTTCTCGCGCACCTGCTCAAGAGGCACCAAGCCGGGCGGCGTGATTTGCTCGCAGAGGAGTACGTGATAGCCCATGGGCGATTCAACTACTCCCTTAACCTGGCCTTCCTCCATACGAAACAGCACGGAGTCGAGCTCTGGATATAAATGCCCACGGGGCAGCGAACCGATCAGGCCGCCGTGCATCGCACTGGGGCACTCAGAGTAGCGCTCGGCTAGTTGCGCAAAATGCTCGGTAACCGCCTGAGATGATTGGCTTAATTGATCAGCCAGCGAAGAGGTTCGCTGATAAGCGCTCGCGCGCCTATTCTCGGCAAAGTCATCGTTGATGGTTATCAATATATGGCGCACTGTGCGGACTTCGTCACGCCAGAACTTTTTCGGATGGCGCCGATAGAACTGCTCTATTTCCTCTTCACTCACCGGCGGGACCTGCTCAGCGACCCTTTCCAGTGCCCCATTAACGCGCAACTCCTGTGCTATTGCACTAGCCAGTGCACCACGATCCAGTCCGTTATCTGCCAATGCCTGCTCGAACTCCCTGGCATCTGCAAAACGCTGCACAATCTGCTCAACAGCCTGCTCAACATCGCTATCATCAATCTGCACGGCGCTAGCTTCGGCTGTTCGCAGGATAAGCTCCTCGATTGCCTGTTCCTTGGCCGCCTGCTCGCGGGCCTGCTCCAACTGCTCAGCGCCGAGCTGTGCTGGGGCGCAATCAAAAAGCCCCAGCGCAGAGCGCATCAGGCGGTAATTCGCCGCGCTCATACAGCCTCTCCCTCCCGCGCCTCCACTGACTCCAGGCTACGCTCCGGGACGAGCAGTGTGCGCCCTGGGAAACGCACGTGATAGGCCGGAGCCTGGGGGTGATCGCGCAGCACCTGGAGGATCTCTCCGACCATCCCCGGCTCAGCCACCACCGCGCCATCAATTGCCAGTCGCCGCTTCGGAGTAACCTGTTCACGCGCCTCGAAAGAACACTCGACCCAAGGCTGGAGCGGGTCAATCAACTCCTCCTCGCGGCAGCCGACGATCTTACCGACACTGGGAAAATCGACGCTGTAGATGATTTGGTCCTGGAGGAATGTGCCTACCTCGCGGACATAGCCGACACTGCCCCGGCGAACCAGCAGTTCGCCACGCTGCGCCCCTGGATACGTGCCATCATCACGCACGTTGCGGACTACTCGCACCGCTGCACCTAGCTCAAAGCGCTGTCTTTGCATGGCCCCTCCCCCGTCGTATAGCTGATATCGGGATAGTTGTCGTATTCAGATCAATTGTTTGTTGCTGATAAACCCTCAGCACTGCCTCGGTACGCGGATCTGAGTTGAGGAAATCATCGTGGGCCTGGCTGAGCATCGCGCCCGCCAGTTTGAGGGCCTCTTGCTGATCCGCTGGCACCTGTTGATTGCGCAAATAGTCATGAAAGCGCTGCAGGATGTGCAGCCGATAGACTCTTACCAGGTCGGCTCGATACTCCACCCCTAAGGCCTCGAAGAAGGCCTCGGCACTGAGTTCTGCAATATCATCAATGCCATCATCGTGGTCATCGGGACCACCCTGGGTACCCTGCACAGTGCCTGCGTTATCCTCCAGCGCCGCCAGCGCCCGCTCTAAAACCACCTGCCAGCTCATCGAAATACCCCCATCACCCGTGCAACTAACCCCTGCAGTTCATGCTCTGAGGGGGCTCTTTTGTGCTCAACACTCCAGCTTCTGATCTGCGGCAGCATAGCCCGCGCCTGATCGCGGGTAACCTCCAAGCCCACCGCCCGACACGCACTTATCACACCACTGGTGCCAGAGTGCTTACCCAGCACGAGTTCATGCTGACGACCCAGATCATCGGGGTTTATGCCCTGATAGTTACGCTCATCCTTGAGCAGGCCATCGACATGGATACCCGCCTCGTGGCTAAAGGCCCCCGCTCCGATGATGCTCTTACCCCACGGCACCGGCCTGCCTGATGCCGACTCGACCAAAGCCGCCACCCCAGTCAAACCGTGCAGATCAATGCTCGAGGGCCTTCCCAGCAGCCTATAAAGTGCGCAAGCCACCTCCTCCAAGGCAGCATTACCGGCGCGCTCACCAAGCCCGCAGACAGTAGTATTAACGTGGCTGGCTCCACCCATCACCGCGGCCAAGGTATTTGCGGTAGCCAGGCCGAAATCGTCGTGGGCATGCATCTCCAACTCCAGCCGGCTAACCGCGCGCAGGTTGGCAAACAGCTCGCGTATCGCAAACGGCTCGCCGATCCCCACGGTATCGGCGATGCGCAGTCTGCGCGCGCCAGCCGCCTCGGCACAGCCGGCCACCTCGAGGAGAAAATCGGGGTCGGCCCGGGTCGCATCCTCCCCGCCAACGCAAACCTCAAGCCCCAGCGCTCGCGCCTCGGCCACCCGCTGCTCAATCTGCGCCAAGACCCAGCCGCGCGAAGTGCCGAGCTTATGCTCGATCTGCTGATCGGAGACCGGGATGGAGAGATCAACCCCCCAGACACCAAGATCGGCACATGCGGCAATATCCTCACCGCGCATCCGGCACCAGACCAATAGCCGGGCAGCCAAACCGGCACCAACCAGGGCGCGTATATCGTCCTGCTCCTCCTCGCCCATCGCCGGGATTCCGACCTCCAACTCAAGGACACCAAGCTGATCAAGCGCAGTAGCGATGGCCAGCTTCTCATCCCGGCTAAAGGCGACCCCGGCCGACTGCTCACCATCGCGCAAGGTGGTATCGTCGATAACTACTTCTACAGCTGCAGTTGTGCTGGTGCGATCTACATCGCCCTCTCGGGATCTCACCGGACCATCTTCTGCGCCACAAAGCCTATTTAAAGCCATAACTCAGCCCTCATCCTCAATCTCCGCATCCGCCTCAGCAAACGCCTGACGGCGGCTTTGTTGCCGGGCCAAGAGGGTATATATGTCTGCCGGTGGGTTGCTGTATGGGTCTTCCGCCGCCCCTTCTTCAGGTAGTTGCTCGGCGGTAAGATTGGCGCTTTGTTCAGCGCCGAGAAAACCCACCGCATCCGCCCGGCACTGTCGACAGTGGCGCATCTGCGGCATATCCCCGGCGCACTTCGCCTGCACGGCCTGCAACTCGGCAGTGCTCGGGGCGGGCTGACCACTAAGGCCGAAAGCGGTGCCGTGCTCTGGCTCGGAGATCAGTGGCATAACGTTGTGCAAGAACGCACCACGCTGGCGCACTGCACTACTCACCGCGGGCAGATGATCATCGTTAATTCCCGGGATGAGCACCGAATTAACCTTTACTAATACATCCTTGGCTGCCAGCTGCTCGATACCCATAAGCTGTTGGTTGAGTAGTATTTCGGCACCCTGCTCGGCGGTATAGCGGCGATGCTCATAGAAGACCCACGGGTGAATCCGGGCGCCTACCGCCGGGTCGATCGCATTGATGGTTACCGTTACGTGCTCAACACCTAAGCTGCACAGCTGATCAACATACTCAGGCAAGGCCAGACCGTTGGTCGATAAACACAAGCGCAACTCTGGGAAGCTCTCGCGCAATAACTCACAGGTGTGCAAAGTCCGCCGCGCATTGGCCAGTGGGTCGCCTGGACCGGCAATACCGACAACCGCTAACTCCGGTATTCGCTGACTCACCGCGGCCACCTTGCGCACCGCCTGTTCCGGTTTGAGCACCCGCGATACAACACCGGGGCGCGACTCATTAGAACAGTCGTACTTACGGTTGCAGTAATTGCACTGGATGTTGCAAGCCGGGGCTACCGGGACATGCATACGGGCAAAGTGGTGGTGGGCGTCCTCAGAATAGCAAGGGTGATTGCGAATCTTCTCGCGCACCCCTACCGGCAGTTTTCCTGTCCCATCGCGCGGCCCGCTACAGGCTGAGCGTGCTGATGCGGCATTCTGGTGGGGGGTGGAGTCTTTCATGTTATCCCCTTTTACCTCAGTGATTGGGCCGTAACCTTGCTGAGGCCGGCTTAGCTATAACGACGAGGTGCGTATTTATCTATTGAGATGCAATTTGCAAGATGCGTGCCGCATGTCGTTTGAGGAAACGCTTTGCTAGAAAACCAGCAACTTCAGTACGGTGCCATCCTGCTAAACATCAAGGGGAACCAATGACCGCCGAAAGAAGATGCGGCTGCAAAGCCTCCTAGCAACCTTTAAACCGCCCATTGAGCCTGGCCGCCCCGGTGTGGAGGACGCCGTGAATCCTTCCCTGGAGGCTTCATGGCGCCATCCCTGGCGCCAAGACCTCCACACCGGGGCGGCCAGGCTCAATGGGCGGTTTAAAGGTTGCTAGAGGTCCCCTAGAGACGCTCTCCAAGGAAGGAATTACGCCGTCCCCGCATGAGAGCTAGCTAGCAATACTTTCCTAAATACTAGTAAACTAGCTGTAATGGCACATCCAAAGCCTGCGGTTATGGATTACGCCTAGCGCGAGTGATTTTAGAAAAACCCTTAAAGCCGAATGCTTTACTGGGGGCAGGGAAATAAAGCCAAGAATAATGAAAGAATATCAAGCTATTTTCGAGCAAGCCCCAGTTGCCTTGGCTGAGATCGACACTAACGGCCAAATACAGCAAGTTAATGCTAGACTCGCTGAAATGCTTGGCAGGGAAGCTGCTGAACTTATCGGTAAAACCTTGGGTGAATTGACCCGCAGCGATGCCACGGATGGCTTAGAAGAGCGCGTGCAAGAGATTATAAGCGGCAAGCGGCAGTCGTGGACGGGGAGATATTTGCTGCACCGCCTCAACAACTCTCCCCACTGGGTAGAAATTAGCGCTACTCGACTAACCTATGGGCGAAATCAAATCCACGCCAATGCTAGTGAAAGCAAAGAATCCCAAAGCGGCAACCAGCTCACCGGAGCGGTAGTCTCTTTTCAGAAGCTCGACGCAACCCCTGAAGAGCAGCTTGACCTAGAAGATAACCTGCGCCGTTTGGTCACCATCCTCGATAGCACCCCAGATATAGTCGCGATGAATACCCCCGAGGGCGAGACCCTGTATCTAAACGCCTCCGGCAAAAGGTATTTTGATATACACGACGACCAATCCCAACTCTCCCTCGAGGGGCAAAACCGCCAGTGTGACCCAGATGGCAGCCAATCTCCACGAGAGCAGTTGCAGGTCGCACCTCCCCTTGCCCAGGCATACCCAGACTGGGCTCTAAAAAAAATCACCGGCCAGGCCCTGCCGACTGCTCTTCGCGATGGTTATTGGCAGGGTGAAACGGCTATCCGTGATCAACAAAATAATGAGACTCCAGTTTCGCAAGTGCTCATTGCCCATTACAACGAATCTGGCAGACTTAGCCACATATCGACTATCTTGCGCGATGTGACCGAACAAAAGCGCCTAGAAAAGGCCTTAGCGTATGAGGCCACTACTGACCATCTAACCGGTATATTCAACCGCCAACGCTTTGACACCGAGCTTGATCAGGCCATTTCCAGGCATAATCGCTACGGCAATGAGATCGGCTTGATCATGTTCGACATCGACCACTTTAAGGTTCTCAATGACACATACGGCCACGACGCCGGCGACAGGGTACTTATCGAGCTGACTGTGCGGGTGACTGAAAATCTTCGCGACCCCGATGTACTCGCGCGCTGGGGCGGTGAGGAGTTCGTCATCATCCTTCCCGAGACCGACGCCACAGGCACTCAAAGCCTTGCCGAGAGACTGCGGCTAGACGTAGCCGAACACCCCTTCACTGGAGTAGGTCATATCACCATCAGCCTCGGCGCCACTCAAATCTTCGATAACGACACCCCCAACTCCGCCCTTAAGCGGGTCGATAACGCCCTTTACAAGGCCAAGCGCTCGGGACGCAACATGGTGATTTACTATCCGTGAAAAACCGATCGAGTAACCTTTGGCGCCTCGCTTAGCAACAGGCTCGCCCCTGAGCCATTTGGCAGCCCCGATGTGGAGGACGCCGTGAATCCATCCCTGGAGGCTTCATGGCGCCATCCCTGGCGCCAAGACCTCCACACCGGGGCTGCTAAACGGCTCATATATTATTTTCTGTTGTGTCTATGCCTCTTCGAAGCGCTTGTCAGGGCCCAACGTGGGTATTACTATTTGGCTATAGCCTGTCGGGAGCAAGGTAATGGACAATACAACCACTTCCGTTAAGATTGACCCGGAACTCAGGTCACGCATTCAACGTGTAGCCGAGCTAACCCAACGCAGCGCCCACAGCGTCATGGTCGAGGCGCTGGAGCGCGAGGTATCACGTGAAGAGAGCCTCCATAACTTCATACAGGAGGCAGCAAAGGCCGACCAAGCCATCGACGAGGGCGGCGAGGTTTATCAGATCGAAGACGTGCACCGCTGGCTGAGGCAGCTGGCTGCTGGTGATAAGAGTGACAGGCCTGATCCTTGGCGAAGGTAGTCTATTCGCCCAATGCCCTCGACAACCTTGAGCGCGCAATGCTCTTTCTGCTTGAGCAGGATCAGGGTGCTGCTGACAGAGCCGTTACCGCAATTACCACCGCCGTCGACATGCTGAGCCACCATCCACTGTTGGGACGGCAAGTTGCTGGAGAGATCCGCGAACTTGTTATCTCCTACGGCAAGACCGGCTATGTTGCGCTTTACCGTTATGTCCCCGCATGGAGTGAGGTTCGTATCCTCGCCATCCGTCATCAGAGAGAATTGCACTACCCCCGGTGACTTGTTCCACAGTCTACGCGCCAGGGACGTTTTCCAATGAAGTGAAGCGCACTAATTTGGTGCCCTATTATTAATCTTACCACCGCACGCCCAGTTGTGGGGATAATCACGCCAACCCCCCCCGTAGCGATACCTGATAAGCACTCACGGCTCCATCTATAAGGGCACCTCTGGAACCCCTCCTTCCCGAGCCACTTGGCTCTGTCCCGGCGTGGAGGTCTTGGCGCCAAGGATGGCGCCATGAAGCCTCCAGGGATGGATTCACGGCGTCCTCCACGCCGGGACAGCCAAGTGGCTCGGGGGGATGAGCCCAAGCGCCCCCAGCCAACTGGCACATTTAATGCATCACATCAGCAAAAGCCTATTCAAACGGATTCCCAATGGCTGACTATTTGCTACTGCTGATTGGTGTCGCCCTGGTCAACAATGTAGTACTGACCCTGTTTCTAGGCCTGTGCCCGTTCATGGGGGTATCCAACCGCCTCGATACCGCCTTAGGGATGGGGCTGGCGACTACATTCGTGCTGACTTTGGCCGCAGCCGCGGGCTGGATTATCGAGACAGCTATCCTTATCCCGCTCGATCTTGAGTTCCTGCGCATCCTCAGTTTCATCCTGATTATTGCCGGCACCGTGCAGTTCACCGAGATGGCTGTTGGCCGCCTAAGCCCCACCCTGCACCAGATACTCGGGGTCTTTCTACCGCTGATAACCACCAACTGCGCGGTGCTTGGAGTAGCCCTGCTCAACATTCAAGAAGGCCATAACTTTATCGAGAGTGTGATGTTCGGTTTCGGTGCAGCACTCGGCTTTACTTTAGTGCTGATACTTTTCACCGGGCTGCGCCAGCGCTTGGCCTGCGCCGCCGTGCCTGCAGCATTCCAGGGGGCACCAATAGCTTTTATAGTCGCCGGCCTAATGGCGCTGGCGTTCATGGGACTAACCGGACTTCCAGGAGCCTAAGCCATGTACGCAGCAATGCTGGTTCTGACTCTGATGGCTATAGCCCTCGGCTGGGTGCTCGCCATTGCCCACCACTACTTAAAGGGTGAACCCGACGAGATAGCCGCTGAGATTGAAAGCGCCCTACCCGGCACCAACTGCGGTCAGTGCGGATATCCCGGTTGTGCCACGGGTGCAGTCGCCGTAGCTGACGGTGAACTGCCGGTCGACTTCTGCCCACCAGGAGGCCGGGCAGTAGCTGAGGAGCTAGCCCGTATCACCGGTCGGCCACTCAGTTACGGCCAAAAACAAGAGGGACCACGCATGGTCGCCAAGGTGGTCGATGAGGATCTGTGCATCGGCTGCTTGAAATGCCTTAAGGTCTGCCCTACCGACGCCATCATCGGCGCCCCGAATCAGATCCACGGCGTCTTGCCGGAAGCCTGCTCCGGGTGCGTGGCGTGTATCGAGACCTGTCCTACTCAAACCCTGCAGATGGTGCCCGAGACGATCACCCTAGCCAATTGGCGCTGGCCGCGCCCGCAGGAGGTGATAGATCATGCTGCTTAGCAGACCAAAGCTGATTCGCGGGGGAGTGAGGACGGATTCGCGCAAACACCCCACAGCTGATTGCCCGCTAGTGCCGATTCGCCCCCCAGCTAGGCTGTTCGTCTCCTTGGCACAGCATATCGGGGCCCCGGCGCTAGCGTTGGTCGAGCCTGGCGACAAGGTCTTGCAAGGGCAACTGATCGGTCAGCCCGATGCCGGCATATCGGCTGCCGTGCACGCCCCATGCTCAGGGACTGTTATCGATATAACCGAGCACCCCGCCCCGCACCCCTCGGGCCTGCCGGTCAAAACCGTTGTCATCGAGCCAGATGGCAACAGGGAGTGGGATCCAAACTTGCCACCGCCGCTGACTGCCGCTGCTGAGCAGATCGACAGTGAGCTGATTGCCGAACGGGTCGCGGCAGCGGGGATTGTCGGTATGGGTGGCGCCGCCTTTCCGGCCGCGGTCAAACTAACCCCAGATAGCTCGGTGCAGACGCTGATAATCAACGGTGGCGAATGCGAACCTTACCTTACCGGTGATGATCGGCTGATGCGCGAGCGGGCCGCGGGGATAATCGACGGTGCCCGGCTTATGGCGCATGCCCTCGGCGCCCAACGCACAGCCATCGGTATCGAAGATAATAAGCCCGAGGCCATCCACGCCATGCAGCGAGCCGCTGAGTCTCTCGGCTACGCTGAAGTTATTCCGGTACCCAGCCTCTGGCCACAAGGCTCGGAAAAACACCTCATCTACACCCTCACCGGACGCGAAGTACCGGCAGGCAAGCGAGCCGCGGATATCGGTGTAGTAGTACATAATGTTGGCACTGCCTACGCTGTCCATCGCGCCATTCGCCAGGGCGAGCCGCTGATAAGGCGCCCGGTGACCGTCGGCGGCGGCGCTGTCAAAGAGCCCGGCAACTTCGAAGCCCCCATTGGCACCCCGCTTGCCCACTTGATCGAGCTAGCCGGCGGGCTTAAGTGCGAGCCGGCGCGCATCCTCGCCGGCGGCCCGATGATGGGCCAAGAGGTGCCGACATCAGCAGCGCTAGCTAAAGGGACCACTGGGGTAATTGCTCTGACCGCTGCCGAGATCCGTGAACCGGACGGATTGCCGTGCATCCGCTGCGGGCGCTGTGTTGACTCTTGCCCGATGGGATTAATGCCGTTTGAGATCGCCAACCGCGCCGCCTCTGAAGATCTTGATGGCGCTATCGATAACGGCCTGCTCGACTGCCTCACCTGTGGCTCCTGCGCCTATGTCTGCCCATCAGCCCGCCCGTTAGTGCAGCTCTTTCACTACGCCCGTGGTCGCCACGCCGATAACGCAGCTTCACGCCAGCGCGCCGAACTCCAAAAGCGCCTCGCTGAGAACCGCGCCGAGCGGCAACGCCGCGAGGCCGAGGCGAAGAAAAAGGCGGCCGCCGAACGGCGCAAACGCCGTGCCGCCCAAAAACAGCAAGAACAGGAACAGCAAAAGCCAAAAGAGAAGGAAGAGGAGGTTGAACAGCAGACAGCAAAACATCGCGCAGCGCCGGCGCAGCAGCAGCCTGAAACACAGCCCCGCGAGCAACTAGAACAGGAGACCGAGTCGTGAGTGAGCCCCTTGCCGCCCCTCATACCCGGGCACCCTTAACCCTGGAGAGCATTATGCGGCAAGTCATGCTTGCCGCTGCCCCAGCAACCCTCTTCGGCATATGGCTCTACGGCTGGCCCGCCTTTAACCTAGTGGCCATTACTCTCGTTACGGTTATCCTCGCCGAACTGCTCTGCCTACGCCTTGCCGGGCGCCCTACCGGCGGGGTGCGTGATGGCTCCGCCCTAGTCACCGGCTTAATCCTCGCCATGAGCCTGCCGCCCTGGGCACCGTGGTGGATAGCCGTGACCGGTGGCCTGGTGGCGATTATAGTTGCTAAAGGGGTATTCGGCGGCACCGGGCAAAACCTCTTCAACCCGGCCATGGTCGCCCGCGTCGCCCTACTTATCGCCTTCCCGGTAGAGATGACCCGCTGGGTTGAGCCGGCGCCGCTTACCTCCGGTGCATCGCCAGGTTTTCTGGAAGGATTGCAGATCACCTTTCTCGGCGCTGTCGACTGGGATGCGGTCACCAGCGCCACCACTCTCGATGCTACCCGTACCGCCCTCGCTGAAGGCAGAACAATCGAGGCGGCTTTACCGGATGTCTTCGACCCCTGGCTGGCCTTGCTCGGTTACGCCCCGGGCAGCCTAGCGGAAAGCTCGGCGCTACTCCTGCTAGCAGGAGGCATCTATCTGCTAGCCCGGCGGATCATTGCCTGGGATATACCTATAGTAATGCTCGTCACCCTGGCCGTTTTAAGCACCGGCTTCCATGTGCTCGACCCAGATCGTTACGCCTCTGCAAGCGTCCATATACTCGCCGGCTCAACCCTACTCGCCGCCTTTTTCATCGCCACCGACCCAAGCACATCCCCGGCTACTCCCTTCGGAAGAGCCATCTTTGCCGCCGGCTGTGCGGCGATCATTTGGCTAGTGCGAACCTATGGCGGCTATCCAGAGGCGAGCGCATTCGCTGTACTGCTAATGAACTGCTTTACGCCGATCATCGATCACTACCTACGTCCGCGCATCTACGGCCGCGACCGCCTCGGTAATCCCTTGAATGGCAAGGAGCAGAGGCCATGAGCACACCGCAGCGACCGAGTTATCAGCAGCGCACAGCTTACCATGTCACTCTTCTCGGCACGGTGGCACTGGTCTGTAGCACCGCCTTGGTAATCAGCGATGAGCAGACTCGCGAACAGATAAAGGCCGCTCAACAACAACGCCTTGCCGAGCAGATTATGGCAGTCCTGCCACCGACTGATCACGACGCGGCACCGCTAGAGCGTGAGCTGGAATTGGAACTTGGTGATCAGCGCGGCACGGCGAGGGCCTGGCAGCTAAGCGACGGTGATGAGCAGATAGCGGCCATCGCTATGGAGAGCAGCGCACAGGGTTACGCCGGGCAAATCGGTGTAATAGTTGGCATCGATAGAGATGGCCAGGTAGTTGCTGCGCGGGTCACCGAACATCGTGAAACTCCCGGTTTGGGTGATGATATCGAGGCGCGGCGCTCTGACTGGATCGATCAGTTCGAGCAGCGCTCACTTGCTGATCCACCCCCTGAAGACTGGGCAGTAGCGAAGGATGGCGGTGATTTCGATCAAATAACCGGCGCCACCATAAGCGCCCGGGCTGTGGTAGAGGCGGTCCACGATGCCTTGACCATATTCGCCGAACACCGCGATGAGTTACTTGCCCCGCAGCAGGTCTCAGCCACCGACGCGACCGATGAATAGTGGGATAGCCATGACCACCAATAATATTGCCGACTCCACCGGCGAACCATTCGCAGAATCAGTCAGCAGCGCAGCGCAGCAGGATGCAACAGCAGATAGCAGCCCACGCATGGGCACATGGCGGCGCATCGCCCGTGACGGGCTGTGGGATAACAACGTTGTCTTTGCTCAGCTGCTTGCCCTCTGTCCGCTGTTAGCAGTTACATCGACCGCCACCAACGGCCTCGGACTTGGCCTCGCGACACTATTCGTGATGGTTATGACCGGCTTACTGGTCTCGGCTTTGCGCGGGATGATTACCGATCCAGTCCGCATACCGGTCTTTATCCTGCTCATCGCCACCTTGGTGACCATAGTCGACCTGGTCATGGAGGCCCACCTAAATGAGCTCTACCAAGCCTTAGGCCTGTTCATCCCGCTCATTGTTACCAACTGCGCCATTCTCGGCCGGGCCGAGGTGTTTGCCTCAAAGCGACCTACCAGTGAGGCTACTTTTGATGGGCTAATGATGGGTATCGGTTTCACCCTGACCCTCATAGTACTCGGCGGCGTGCGTGAGATTCTCGGCTCGGGAACGCTGTTCGCTGACGCCTCACTGATGCTCGGCGAAGCCTTCACTTTCCTGGAAATGACCCTAATTGATGATTACGCCGGGTTTCTAATAATGATCTTACCCCCTGGGGGGTTTATAGCCCTAGGCTTTATCATGGCCGGTAAACGGCTGATTGACCGGCGACTGGCTGGAGGCAATCATGCATGAGCAGTCTACAATGCGCGTCTCGGTGGCCTACGTTGAGCACGGCGAGCACTTCTGGCGCGAATTTAGCCTGCCGGCAGGCAGCACTGCCCTTGATGCCGTCACCCATTCGGGGGTACAACAAAGGTTCCCGGCGGCCGATCCGCAACAACTCAAGCTCGGCATCTTCGGCAAGCCGGTAAAACCAGATCGAGAGCTTGAAGAGGGTGACCGGGTGGAACTCTACCGCCCCATAACCGCTGACCCAGAGAGCGTTCCCCGGCGCGATCGGGAGGAGCAGAATCAGTCATGAGCGAGTGCCTGCAGCGCGAAGCAGTAGTAGCCGAAGTCCACGGCGGACAGGCCCGTATCGAGGCCGATCGGCCGGCAGCTTGTGGTGCTTGCAGTGCCCGCATGGCCTGCGGTGTCAGCGTGCTCGAGCGCACCCGCGGCAACCCGGGATTGTGGGTAGAGAACACCGCGGGCGCTGAAGTGGGCGAGACGGTGACGCTTGAGATCGGCTCGGGTGATCTGCTGACCGGCGCTATGCTGGTCTATTTGCTCCCCCTTGCCTTCATGGTCGCCGCAGCGCTTGGCGCTGATCTGGCATTCGGCCTGCCGTCCTGGCTGACTGCCATTAGCGCCGGTATAGGTCTGATAGCCGGTTTCGCGGTCGCAAGATTGCTGCTCAATAGATGCGGTAAAGACGCAAATCAAGTCCGCTTAAAGAGGCGCAACAGCTAAAATAAGGGCTGCTTGATTATCCCCGATTAGCGCCGTCAAGTACTACCAAACCTATCATCGGCTTTGCGGGCAGCCATCGCCCGCTCATTGCCTTCCAGCCAGCCACGATGGACCGGCTCCTGAGGCGAGAGTTCCGGGGTGCACGGCTTGATATCCAAAAGCGGCGTACCATCTAGCATGTCCGGACCTTGGAAGTTGATGATATTGTCCTCGATGCTGGTTAATCGCACTGTAGAGATGCCAATCGGATTAGGCCTGCGGGGGGCGCGGGTAGCGAACACACCGCGATACTCAGAGTCGAGAAACGGTACTATCTCAAGCTCAAAGTCATCACTGCGATCGAACACGAAAACCAGAGTTATGTGCGAAAAGCCGTCCAGATCGCGCAATCCGGCGGCAAACTCCTCAAACACCTCAACCCGACCGGCGACTTCGGCAGCCCCAGAGGGCTGAATGGGAGCACCCTGACGTTGTTTATGCGGGGTGTGAATGACCCCTATGGGGTACATCGCTATGGCATCATGCATGACTGTTAAGAGTCCATCCTGTGGTTTCTTATGTTTTAATTAGTAATAATACTACCATCCGCTGAGGTAGCTAGACTAACCAAAAAAGCAACCGAGGAGCGTTACTCCTATGATGGATCGTATCCGCGATACCGTTCGTGACCTGGCCGAGCCGGGAGGAATACGCCGCCACCCGGTCATAGCCGGCATCCTGTCACTGCTAGTGGCACTTGTAATTGTTGGGCTGATCATGCGCCCCATGTAATAGACCGTTCTCGCGGAGTAGCCATGATGGAGTTGATGAGCGACCCAGAGGGTGCCTGGACGGTATGGCTAGCTGTTGCTGTAGTCCTTTTTGGCATCGAATTGCTGCTAGCCGGGGCCGCCAGCGGAGTCCTCTTTCTGTTCTCGGTAATGGCCCTGGCCGGTATGGCCATGGCGCTAATGGGCGCACCCCTGCTCTGGCAATTCGTAGTGGCCACTGTCATCGGCATCCTCTCCCTGCCGTTAGCGGTTTGGATATATCGCCGCTACGGACCTGGCGGCGGGCCGCCGAGCACTACCCAGTCACAGATGCTTCATAACACAGCGTTCAAGGCCTATTACGATGCCCGGGGAAATCTACGGGTGGCGGCAATGGGCGAGGAGTATGCCGCCACCCCTGAAACGCAGAGCCAAGCTCAGATAGAAGACGGCAGCGCAGTTCAGATCGTTCGCCTGGAAGGGGTTAAGGCCGTTATCAGGCCTGTTGATGCGGCAGTGGGCAGCAGACTGGACAGCTAATCGCCTTGAAGAGACTATTGATAGTGGCATCACCATGAACCTAGCCAAACGCCTAGACAAGCTGCGTGCCCAGACCGGCAATATCGAATCGCATCGGGATGCTGATAATAGCTCTGCAACCACTATAGCGGCCAATACACCCTCCCCCTCTGCGCAAGAAAAACAAGCGTGTCTGCGCTCACGGCTCGAGCGCAGCAGAGTGCGGTCAGATAAACGTTTCAACCCCACCCAGCGACAAACTCCGGATAGCCAGGCCTTGGCCGAGCTAGTCGGCGGGCAACTCCTTGAGCACGGTCTAATAGAGGTTGAAGTTAAGGTCGGCTTGCACAGCAGCTATGGCAGACAGCCGCTAGCAGCACTTGGCAGCGGGCTGGATAACCTGCCGGAAGGGGCGCAGCTGCATCCATCAGAGGCGGTTTTTCTCGATGTTGAGACTACCGGGCTAGCCGGGGGAACCGGTACCATAGCCTTCTTGATTGGGGCCGGGCAGATCAACGCCGATAGCTTGACGATTAAGCAGTGGTTACTCAGCGGTTTTGGCGCCGAACCAAGCCAACTCGAGCAACTAACCCGCTCTCTTACCAATGCCCAGGGGGTGGTGACTTACAACGGCAAGTCATTCGACATACCCCTACTCAAGAGCAGGGCTAGATTAAATGGCATAGCTCTGGAGGTCGATGACCTTGTTAATCTCGATCTGCTCCACCCTACCCGCCGTAAATTTCGCCACAGCTGGCCTAACTGCCGTCTGGTTACGGCTGAGAAGCGCTTACTCGGACATTACCGACTCGATGATTTGCCCGGAGCAGAAGCACCAGCAGCTTGGCTTGACTATTTACAACGCGGCGACGGTCGGCGGCTAAAGGATGTACTCGAACATAACGCCGCTGACATAACCGCCCTAGCAGCCCTATGGGCCGCCCTGAATGATCTGCACGCCAGCTAGCCAGAACCTCCGCTCAGCAACTCCAGCACCCGCACAGCTGAGACCTTAGGCGACTCGCCCCGCTCCTGCTCACTGCCCAGGATTGGCCCGACACAAGCCGGGCAGCCAAAGCTACACGGACAGCCAGCTATCAACTCGCGGGCATCGCGCACAACCGATCCGCACATATCGAAAAGCGGCGCTGACAGTCCGACGCCACCCGGGTAATTATCGTAAAGGAAGACCGCCGGCTTAAATCGTCCGGCCTGTTCCGGATCATGCTGCCGCCCTTCACTATCGCGGATTTGCCCCCTACCGCGCGGGCCGGTAACCGCAAACCATTCAGCGTCACCATCGCCGACCGCGCGCCCTAGATCCCCCGGCTCGGCCATCAAGCGCAGCGCGGCAACGTGATGCAAAGCATACGCAGCACCGAGAAAGCCATCGAGGGCGTGGTGGCGGGAGCTGAAGGCGCGTTCCAGATCCTGCGGATTTATCGTCCACCAAGCAGCACTGGTATGCATCTCTTGATCGGGCAGCTCGATATCACCGTAGCCGACGTTTTCATGCGTGTAGTAGCGGATCTTCTTATAGCCGGCAACCCTGCGGACCAGGTGCACCTCGCCCCGAGCAGCCTCGCCCCGGCCCTGCGCCGCGCCCTCAAAGCGCTCGAGGATCTTCAAGCGGGTATAGTCGATAGCATCGGTATAATAATCTGCCCGGGTTTCGCGCACATAGGCCTTGCGCCCCTCCCAGTCAAGGCGCTCTACCTGATAAGGACGGGCCTGGATTAGATATATTGCCCCTTCATAAATAGTTACCGGTGCCGTGGTGTAATCGACCTCGGCAATCACGCGCTGAGCGCCTGCGCTGATATCTATGACCACGAAGTTACCATCGGCTACCGAACGCAGGCTTACATCATTTGCCGGATAGCTGTCCGCAATCCAATGCCACCTCTCCCCCTCCCGGTGCAACAACCCCTGTTCAACCAGGTAATCCAGAATCTGCTCCAAATCCTCACCGCCAAACTTTTCGCCCTGCCGAAAAGGCAGCTCAAAAGAGGCACAGCGCACATGATCAAGGAGTATCAGTAGCTGATCAGGGGCAATCCGGGCGTGCTCAGGTGAGGCACCGAGAAAGAACTGCGGATTACGGATCATATACTGATCCAGCGGCTCGCTGCTCGCCACCACAACCCCCAGAGCGGTGCGCTCACGCCGCCCAGCCCGACCGAGACGTTGCCAGGTCCCGGCAATAGTCCCGGGGTAACCATTAAGGATGGCGACATCCAGACTGCCGATATCGACCCCGAGCTCGAGCGCCGAGGTCGCTACTACGCAATCGATATCGCCACTGCGCAGTGAGCTCTCCGTTTGCCGGCGTTCAGTTGGCAAATAGCCGCCCCGATATGCCGCAACCCTACTCGGTCGGCGCGGATCGCTATCAAAGATATCCTTAAGGTATTTAGTCAACACCTCAACCATAAGCCTGCTGCGCGCAAAAAGGATGCTCTTCATGCCGGCGCGCAGGGCAAATCTAGCGATAAGGGTGGTCTGCGAGCGCGCCGAGGCGCGGATGCCTAAATCGTGATCTATGACCGGAGGGTTCCACAGCAGCAGCTGCTTGGCCCCGCGCGGAGCCCCGCTCTCAGTAATCGGCGTAACATCATCCTCAACCAGGGTCTCGGTTAATTGGCGGGGATTGGCGATGGTCGCCGAAGTAAAAATGAATACCGGATCAACCGCATAAAACCGGCATATGCGCCTAAGGCGGCGCAGTAAATTGGCCATATGCGAACCGAAGACGCCGCGGTAGGTATGTACCTCATCAATTACCACATAGGCGAGTTGCTCGAAGAACTGCGCCCACTTGGTATGGTGGGGAAGCACTCCCTGGTGGAGCATATCTGGATTGGAGATTACGATATCGCCCTTGGTGCGCACCGCCTTGCGCGCATCACCCGGGGTATCGCCATCAAAGGTAAAGGCCCGCACACCTAGTTCGCCCTGCTGATTTAGCTCGGTTAACTCGGCTAGTTGATCCTGTGCCAGGGCTTTAGTCGGAAACAGATAGAGCGCTTTAGACGAGCCACTCAACAACTCGTGCAGCACCGGCAGGTTATAGCACAGGGTCTTACCAGATGCGGTCGGGGTTACCACTACACAGTTCTGCCCAGCGCGGATGGCCTCCCAGGCCTGGTGCTGATGGCTATACAGGCGCTCAACACCTCGCGCGCGCAGCGCGTTAACCAAGCGTTGATCTAGCTCACCAGGCAGCTCGGCGTAGTTAGCCGGTTTAGCAGGCAGACTAAGCTCACCGGTGATGCGCTTGCTATAGCGCTGCTTCAGCCGCGCTGAAAGACGCATTACAGGATCATCGCTATTGATTTGCGGCATGATCTATCTCATTTGCTAGCTGATCGGCATAGCTCTTGACGATCTTGGTCATCGAGCCTGCAGGCGGAGGCCGTCCCTGGGCAATCGCCACCGCGGCGTTAACTGAGGCTTGGGGGCAGGCCTCGGCGAGAAAGCGTGAGGCTTTGGACTTGCTTAAATCAAAACGGCGCTTTCCCTGAGAAGCTATAACTTTCTCAAGATGGCGATCATGTGGATGGACAAGGTAGAGACGCTGTTGCGCTCGGGTAATGGCGACATAAAACAGCCGCCGCTCGGCCTCCAAAGTGGCAGCATTGGCTCCATTGGCTAAATAAGGAAAACTACCTTCGGTTAACCCAGGTACCACTACGATAGGCCACTGTAAGCCCTTAGCGCGATGGATGGATGTTATACAGACGGCATCGGCGGGGGGTTGACGCTGCCATTCCAGCGCCTTAGCGATCAGCTCATCACAACGCTCCAGGAAGTCGCCAAGCTCCCACCCGCCCTCAATGGCAAAACGGCGCAGAGCAGCACAGATCATGGCCCGATCACTCGCCACCTCGGCGCTGCCACCCGATTGCGCGATGGCTGCGTAGATATTTAACCCATCCAAGACCTCATCGAGGACATCTACCGCCGGATCAGTGAGGTGAAAATGGCTAAGATCACTAAGAAAGGAGCTGCGTTGGCGCAGCCGGCGGGCCTTCCAGGCCGGCAACTCGGCTGCGATGGTGTTGAGATAGCGCCCTAGCGGTAAGCCACTAGGGCTGAATCCACGGGCTACATCGCGAGCCTCGCTACGGCGCAGCCCGGCCAGCGGCAACATCAACATCTCGCCGAGTAGCTCGGCAGGTGCACTGCCGTCGCTGAGCCGCTCGCCAAGCCTGCCGGCGGCATAGCGCAAATAGCCGAGCAAGGCACGCACCTCGCGGCGCTGAAATAAGCTCTCGCGCCCTTCCAGAGTGAACGGCACGCCGGCCTCGAGCAACTCCAGCTCGGCCGCAGCACCGAGGCTGTATAAGCGCACTAACACCGCAATATCAGCGAGCTTGCCCCCCGAGTTCAGGTGCTCAGCGATGATACTGCGATAGAGCTGCGGATCATCATCGCGGCGGCGTTCAACCTCAGTCTGCGGGGTGCCTGGGGCTGCTAGACAGAGCTTACCGTCGCGCTGACGATTATGGGCGACACTGTGATTGCCGAGCAGGGCTACCGCATGACCAAACCGAAAGGTATGGGGCAACAGGTATTCGCTCGCCCCGCTGAAATCTTCCCCGAATCGACGCACAATATACTCCGGGCGCGCCCCGCGCCACTGATAGACGCATTGATCAGGGTCGCCGACTACCATAACCTCAGCCCGCTCCCCAGCAACACAGCGGATCAACTGCTGCTGCGCCTCATTAACGTCCTGATATTCATCTATTATGAGGTGATCGAGTTGGTTGCGAAAGCGCTCAGCCAGCCCCTGATCGGCAATCAATTCCTGCACCGGACGGTGGACTAGGTCGTTCAGGGTGCGCACCCGCTGCTCGCTGCACTGCTCCTCGAACGCCTGGTAGGCCGCTACGTAGTGCTCGGGCAGAGCTTCGCCTAGCAGGTTGGCGGCATCGGCGTAGACCTCACTGACCGGGCGGATATCGGCCTTAACGACATCGATAAAACCGAGAAAGGTGTCGATATCTTCATCTTCAAGGGTCGCTAGCGACGTGCTCTGGCCAAGCGCGTTCTCAAGGGCAGCCCGGGCCAAGGCGCGTATGCGCCACTGCTCGGTAAGGAGACGCCGGCGCGGCACTATCTCTTCTTGCTCAAGTCGCTGCAAGAGCCGGTAACCGGCACTATGAAAGGTCTGCACCGAGACCGTAGTGGCTATACCGTGCTGGTGCAAAGCTGCACTCAAGCGCTGCTGAAAGTCCTCACGAGCCGAGCGATTAAACATCAATACCCGCAGCCTTCGGGCATCCGCCCCGCGGCGCAGCAGCTCAATAACTCGGGCGATTAACGTGGCGGTCTTGCCGGAGCCGGCCGCAGCACTGACCTTGGCGTGGCCACGGGGGTGGTGGATGACCTGCAGTTGTTCAGGGGTGTATTCGGGCATTATGCTTAGCGCCGTGACCTCCACAATGAGGCGGATATTGCTGTTAAATAGCACAAACTCAAGACACCTCTAAAGCTTCCCCTGGGAGCCGGTTGGTCGCCCTGGTTTGCAGAACGCCGTGAATCCATCCCTGGAGGCTTCATGGCGCAATCCCTGGCGCCATGCCCTCCACACCAGGGCGACCATCCGGCTCCGGGGCGACTTTAGAGGTACCCTTGGGCAACTTAAACAAAGAGATTATTGATTATACTCTCAGCTATAAGGCTTTAATGGTGGAGCAGCAGTGGCACAGGATACACAACCGCGAGCCGATCTTGAACTGCGCCAGCAGCAGGTAGAGCAAGCGACAACCGAGTGGTGGCAAGAGTTGAATGCACTCTATCCACGCCTGCAGCACTCCCCCCTACCGCGCACCGAATGGTTTGAGCGCGGCTCACGCGCTGGTATTGCCGATGTGCGCCACTGGTTAGTGGCATTTAACCGGCCTATGCTCGAGCGCGACGACGGCTTTGCCATAATCCTACCCAACACCGTAGTCCATGAACTCTGTCACCTTGCCGCCTACGCCTTGCACGGAACCTGCGGTCACGATCCAGCCTGGCGCAGCGTCATGGAGGCAGTAGGCTTTACCCCTAAGCGGACTCACGATCTGGATATCACCGGGCTACCTGGGGTGCAACGGCGCTGGCGTTACCGCTGTAGCTGCGGCGATGTATACGTCAGTACAACGCGGCATAACCGGATCCAGCAGGGCAAGGCAATATACCGGTGTACGAGGTGCAACGATCCACTAACGCACTGAGTGAATGGATCCCTGGCACCAAGACCTCCAAACCTAGGCAGCTCTAGGGCTTAAAGGGAGGTCTTTAGAGGCGTCTTAAAGTAACAGCATGGCATCGCCATAACTGAAGAACCGGTACTCTTGCTCCACAGCATGGCGATATGCGGCCATAACTTGCTCATAGCCACCAAAGGCAGATACAAGCATCAATAGGGACGACTCTGGTAAGTGGAAGTTGGTCAGCATGACATCGACAACCCGAAACCGAAAACCTGGGGTTATGAACAGGTCCGTCTCCCCACTATAAGGCCGCAGCTGACCTTGCGCTGCGGCGCTCTCCAGCGCCCTCACCACAGTGGTACCGACCGCAACCACCCGGCCGCCGCGCTCACGTGCAGCATCGATAGCACTAACTGCCTGCGCGGAGACATCCAAATACTCTGCATGCATCTGGTGCGCGGTTAGATCCTCACTATCAACCGGCGTGAACGTACCGGCGCCGACATGCAGAGTAACCTGAGTGATCTCCACCCCCAACGCGCGTAGCTCTTCGAGCATCCTCTCATCGAAGTGCAAGCCAGCTGTAGGCGCGGCTACAGCACCGGGACGGGCGGCAAAGACAGTCTGGTAGCGCTCCCGGTCGCAAGCATCATCCTGTCGGCGTATGTATGGCGGTAGCGGCACTCGGCCTACCCTCTCCAGGTAGTCGATCAGATCCCGGTCAACGTTTCTGAGCTTGAGGCGAAACAGCCGCCCTGCCCGGCCCTCAACATCCGCCTCAACCCCTTCAGGCAGGATGATGACAGCACCAGGCTTGGGGGCTCGGTTGGCGCGCAGATGGCAAAGAATCTCACCATTGTCAGGATCAACTATGCGCTCAAGCAGCACCTCTACCGCGCCGCCACTACTCTTACGCGCCGCCAAACGCGCCGGGATAACCCGGGTATCGTTAAGCACGAGCAGATCGCCCGGTCTCAGGTAGTTCAGCAAGTCGGTGAACTGCCTATCAGCAATCTCGCCGCTGCTGCGCTCAAGCACCAGCATGCGACTATCGGTGCGACGTTGAGCGGGACGCTCAGCAATCAGTCGCTCGGGTAACTGGTAGTGGAAATCGCTCTTGTGCACTCTCTCTTCCTGAAGAATCACTTGCCGGCAAGGATATCAATATGTGGTAAAATTCCAATTAAATTAAGCTGAGGTAGCAAACCCTATGGGCCTATTCTTTCCCAACTGGCTGACCAACCGGGGCAAGAACATTATCCAAGATCTGCAGCGGGGCAGGATCTCTATCCCCATTCCTGAGTCTGCACTAGCCGCGGTAGTTAGCCAGATCGACGAACCGTCAGTTAGCGACTTGGCTCTGAGCATAGCGGCAAACTCTCAGCTAATCTTCACTGGCCGCAAGAAAATCGGTCCTTGGTGGATTCCCTTCTCCGCCACTTTCTCTGCAAGGGCCCCGGCTGCTGGCGCCCCGCCCCAGTCGATAGACCTTAAGCTGGAACGCACCTCCCCCTCTCTGGCATACCCCTTTGCCCTCAAGGCGCTAGGTAAGCGCGAGGAGTTTGAAGTAGTAGGCTCACGGGTGCTAGTGGACATTGGCAAGCGCATCAAGGATCAGGACTGGGCTCGCTATCTGCCCGACAGTGTGCTGAGCCACATCCGGGTAGTAGAGATAAGCAGCGATAGCGATGCTCGGCAGCTCAAGGTCGCATTGGCCGTCAAGATTCCCGATGAGAGCGGCTGAGCTGTCGAACCGAGGCTAATCTCTCTCCAGTTCGCCCTCTTCCTTTAGCCGGGCGAGATCCTCGAAGGCAATACGCAGTTCGTATAGCATCTCGCCATCTTCTCTTTTATCCATGGGCTGGATGTATTCGGCAAGTTCGCTATGCTCAGGTAGGGCTTCGGCGGTTATGTTCTTGCGCACCAGTTCACCCTCCTCGACTAGCCAGTGGCTAGGCCGACCAGGAATATCCCGAGGATCGAGATAACCGTGGACGATCATCTGCTCGATATTTACCGGGGGTTGACCATGCGCCTGACTGAAGAGCATATACCCTGCAGCCAGGCCACCAAGACCACCTAGCAATAGCCCCGGGCTGGTTATCATCGGTGCCGCTGCGGCGGCTGCTGCTCCTCTGGGCGCCATATCCCGCTGCTGATCCTGGCCGCGCTGCGGCTGTTGATCTCGCCGCGGCCCCCTCGGCGAGCCTCCCCGGGGGCGAAATATCCCCCGCCGGGCCTCTGCTGCATTAAAACTTGGGGCTAGGCTAGCAAGCACAGACCCCGCAGAGAGGTTGCCTTGCGTTATGCTGCTGTTATCGCGCTTGCCGATCTCGCCACCACTAAACAGTACCAACGCCAAAGTTGGTGCCAAAAAGAAGTACGTTCCCCTTCTCATCTCGGACGCTCCCCGGGCTCTTGCCCGACCTTAGTCGATAGCGCGCATGATTAAATAGAATAACTACCGGCGCAGCCCCCTCGGCACCCGAACAGGCCTATCAATCCAGCGCTCAAAGCGGGCATTTATTTCTTCGAAGTTATCCGCCCACCACTGCGCATCGACAACAAACTCCTGGACTTGATCCTCTTCGGTCTTGGGCAGATAATCCTGCATTCGCTCAGGCACATAGGACTCAGCCGAGCGCCGTGCCGGTCGATACGGGATATGCTCGACCTGGCCAACAATGCTACCGGTCTGCGTTGCGTACTGGATAAACTCCCGAGCTTTATCCTGATTTTGACCGTGGCGGGTAATTGCCCACTGCTGCATGCTACGCTGTGCATGTGACCAGATAACTTCTAGGTCTGCGTCGTGCTGCTCATTGGCGCCCCAAACACGCCCGCTGTAAACCGTGCTCATCCGCACCCGCCCCTGGCGTAACAGCTCTATTGGCTGCTGACCATCGCGCCACCAAATTATATTGGGTTTTATGCGATTTAGCACATTGAAGGCACGATCCAGCCCTTGTTCGGTCTCCAGCTGCGCATAGACCTCATCCGGATCGACACCATCGGCTATCAGCGCCCACTCTAGATTACCCATAGGGGTGCGCCGCATACCGCGCTTGCCGGGATACTCATTGAGATCGAAGAAGTCCTCCATGGTTGAAGGCGGCTGCGCGCCGAAATCATCGGCGTTGAAGCCGATGACGGTGTACCAGACCACCGAGCCCACCCCACATTCGCTAAACGCGCCGTCGATAAAATCGTCCTCAGCGGCCACGCCGTCGGGAGAGTCGGCAAGCTCCAGATCATCTATCGGCTCGAGCAAACCCGCGCGGCAACCGCGAATGACATCGAGCTGCTCAAGGTCAACCACATCCCATCTGACGTTGTACGAATCTACTTGACGACGGATTTCGTACAGCCCGCCATCAAAATCTATAACATCAACATCGCGCTCCAGTTCATCCTGGTATGAGAGGATAAAACCGAGCATTTGACTGCGGGTGTAGTTACCGCCCCAACTGACCACGGTCAGATCCTTAGCGGCTGCAGCACCGGCGGCTAATCCTGCCGATCCAGCAAGCATGAAGGCGATAAGGATTTTACTACCGCGACTAGCCATAGCTTTCATCTTAAAAATAGTAACCTAGATTAAGGTTGTAATAGGTATCCCAACCGGCACCACCCTCGCCGAGGGTCTCTGCGCCCGAATCCCCCAAAAAAGGCGCGTTTTTGCCTCGTATCACGTCAGCGTAGATAAACAGCGGACCGCGCCCTATGGCGCAGCCGGTGGTGTTTATCTTGGAGTTTGAATAATCCGATTCATCCTTATGGTAGATGCTAAAATCATTGTAGCAGGTTAGCGAGTCGATGTTCTCCCACGGCACGGGGAAGTTGTAAGCGATATTGAGCACACCGAGGTTGGCTTTGCTTGCTACCTGATATTTGCCGTCCATGCCGCCGAAGGTGACGGTATCTTCCTCGCCATCGCCATCGGTTGAGTCCAAGTCAACATCTATAACTTGACGCCCGGCTTGTAACTGCACTCCCCAGCGCCCGCAGCGCATATCCAGGTGCGCGGCGCCGGCCCAGCGGCTGCCATCTTCACCCGTCTCAGAGTTGGGGACCATGCCCCACTGACCGGAGAGGCCAAGCTCAACCGGACAGCTCCCACCCTCATCAAGGGTATAGGCTAGGCGCAGATTGGCTTGATTGCTCTCGCGAGTACAGTCTTGCGATTCCCCGCTACCATTATCATTATCACCACTACCGTTATCGCTAGCTGCATTATCATCATTATCTGCACATCCAGCATGATTAACTAGATCAAAGCCATAGCGCTCTAAATTACCCGGATCGTTCTCCACCGGATTCTTATAGAAGGCCAAACGCAGATCCCACGGCCCATTCTCACGAATATACTGTGCGCCCAATTTGTAGGCATCGCCCAAGCCGACATAAAAGGGTATGCCGAACCAATAGTTGTGCGCTGCATAGGGTAAAATCCCGAACGGAACTTGGCTTACCCCGACTCTGACCTGGCCATGCTCCCCGGCCCCGAACCCAGCCCAGCCGTGGTGGAGCACATCCTGATTGGTATACCAGCGGTATTCAGCGGAGAACTCAATGCCCTGCTGCTCTCCCTCGATATTAAGGCGGAACAGGTCCAAAGAGGCATCGCCACCGCGATCGCGTTGATCACCATCAGAGCGCTGCGCGGCGTAGTTAAATCGCAAGGCCCCGCCGATCTCAAAATCATCTTCCGTCAGCAGCCGATTCTCAGCATTGTTCTCACCGGTAGCTGCAGCGGCAGTACCCTTTGCAGGGGCGGCAAACATCACGATCCCGAGCAGTGAACAAAGGGCCAAGCTAGCGCTAAACCGACACCAATCGGCAGTTGGTCTTCCTATAGGCTTAGCACTCGATCCAAGTAGTCTTCTCAAGTGCAGCCCACCCCTACTGTGCATCTGTTCCCACCAATCAGGTCGCCTCCAAAACAGCGCCTAAGCCGCTGCGCTGCTATAGGGTGCCTCTAAAACTTCTCCGGCGCCACCATCCGCCCCGGTGTTGAGGACGCCGTGAATCCATCCCTGGAGGCTTCATGGCGCCATCCCTGGCGCCAAGACCCCCACACCGGGGCGGATGGTGGCGCCGGCGAAGATTTTAGAGTTTACCTATAGGCGCGGCACTGCGGCGCGATTTATGAACTACTCCCGCCAAGCTTACGCTATGGCGTGAGTTTCGCGCTTCGACGGGAGTGCCGATTCATCCAAAGGATGACCCGGTCTGACCTCCCTCCACGCATCGGCCGGTTCCCGACCGGATAAACTCCGCTCCAGCCAAGCCAACAGCACCCGAGCCGCGTTCTCGTCCCGTGAACAGGACGTTCCGCAAGGGCAGCTGTGCCAGCGTTGACTGAGCGGTTTCTTCTCCTGCTGCCCGCAGGCGTGACAGGTCTGTGAGGGCTTGATCTGCCGCGTCGGGGCCTCCACCGCCCAAGCACCAGCCTCTTCCGCTTTGTACCCGAGCAATTGATGGAAGGCCCCGCCAGCGGCATCAAGAATACCGCGGTTCAAGCCCCTCTTATGCTGACCGCCTTTGGCGGTCATGTTCCGAATGCTCAGCGCCTCCAGGCCCAGAGCGCTGAACTCTTTGATCAGTCGGGCAGAGACCTGATGGAGAAAATCGTGGCGCTGATTGGCCACCTTACGGTGCAGCCGGCGCAACTTATTGTAAGCCTTGTGCAACCGGTTGGAGATGGGGAACCCCCGGCTCCTACCTGACGCTTTCTTGGCCGATTCCTCCTTGCGGGAGATCTCGCGCTGTACGCCACGGATGGCATCCAAGGTGCCGGCAAGGTGGCGGGGGTTATCGATGGTCTCGGCACCTTGCGCGGTCGCCACAGTGGCGAAGGTCTCCAAGCCCCAGTCGAGCCCGCCCATCTTCTCGCCACACTCTCGCACCGGCTCGCAGTTCAGCGTAATGCTGGCATACCAGCGATCACCGCGTTTGATGATCTCGCAAGTCTTGGGTGTGCCAGGGGTGCGGGGTCTGCCCCGAACGGCGACCGCACCAACGCCGGAGAGACGCAGGGTGCCGTGCTGCATCTGCTCGTTGGTCAACAGCCGCCAGCCGTCGCCGTGGGTCTTGTACCCCCAGCCCTTGAACCGGTGCAGGGACTTGAAGCGGGGGAAGCCCGGCGTCTCGCCCTGCTTCACCCGGCGAAAGAAGTGCTGAAACGCCAGATCCAACCGTTTGAGGGTGACCTGCTCAGACTGGGCATTGAGTCCACTCAGAAGTTTCGATTGGCTACGCCACTCGGTCAGCCGCTTGCACTGTGCCGAGAACCCCAACGACTCCTGCCGCTCGCTCCAAGCCCAGCGCCGCTCGGCGAGCGCCTCGTTCCACAGCAGGCAGTGAACCCACAGCTGATGCTCCAAGGCGGCAAGCTGCTCAGCTGTTGGGTAAAGTCGATAGGTGGCTTTGCGTTGGATCATCTTCCCAGTATACTTGGTTGTTATGGAATCGCAACCACTAAAGAGACTATATCACTGCACCTTCCGACTTCAATACCACTTGGTTGTGGTTACCAAGTATCGGCGCCCGTGCATCACCCAACCGATGCTCTCCCGCTTAGAGGCAATCGCTCGGGCGACGACCGAAAAGTGGGAAGGCGAGGTGCTGGAGCTCAACGGCGAGCCCGACCATATGCACCTGCTCTTGGAGTTGACACCGCGCACCGCCCCCTCCGCCTTCGTCAACAATCTAAAGACGGTGACCTCCCGGCTCATCCGCAAGGAGTTCGGGGAGCATCTTCAACAGTATTACTGGCGCAAACCGGTATTCTGGAGCCGCAGCTACTGCATCATTACCGTCGGTGGTGCGCCGCTGTCGGTCTTGAAGCAGTACATCGAACAACAGGAAGCCCCAGAGTAATGGCGCTGCGCGCCATGCGCCGCTTCACCACCCCCTAAGCCGCTGCGCGGCTTTAGGCGGAGCACTGCGGCGCGTTTTGGTAGAAAGTAACTGGCAATACTACACTTACAGAGGATAAGCCCAACAGGGCATTAGAGGGGCGGAATGACGCAGTTAAGCAATAGTAGCCATTGGCAGATCCTGCAAGTCTTAGCGGAGGGCGTGCTAGGGGTCGACCACTCTGGCCAGGTAACCTTTATGAACAAGGCCGGCCTCACAATGCTCGGTTTCGACTCTGAGCACGAGGTAATAGGTAAAGGTGTTTACGAACTCACCCATCGACCTGCCAACTATTCTAGCTCAAACGGCACCCCTAACGAAGTGCCAGGTTGTGCAATCATCAACGCTTTAGAGAGCCACCACCCGATAGAAGATCAAGATGAGTTTCTCTGGCGAGCCGACGGAACCATTCTACCGGTTTGCATTAACGCCGCGCCGATCTTTGACGAACAGGGCCAGGTGGACAATTTGATTGTCGCCTTTCAGGATCGCAGTTCGCGACATGCGATCAAGCAGGAACTTATCCTGCAAAAGGAAGCTCTGCAGCTTGAGCGTCGACTCTTTATCGGCGGCCCCACAGTGATCTTCCAATGGCAAATGGTGCCAGGCTGGCCGATTACATATGTTTCACCAAACGTCTTCAGTGTGCTTGGCTATAAGCCACAAGATTTAATCGGTGGCGCGGTGATTTATCCCCAGTTGGTTCACCCTGATGATTTTGAACGGGTTTCACAAGAGGTTGAGTACCACCGCTCGATCGGCTCAGAGTATTTTGAGCATAAACCCTACAGACTCTTGCACGCCGATGGCAGCTACCGCTGGGTTTACGATTTCACCGTTATCGAACGGCGCCAGACTGGTAGCGACTACCACTCCGGTTATTTAGTTGATATCACCAAGCATAAAGAGACAGAATTGGCCCTAGCCCGCAGCGAGCACCGCTATCGACCAGCCCAGTCCGTAGCCCGTTTTGGCATATGGGAGTGGGACGTTGAGACGCAGAGCGTTTACTGGGATGCCGAAACTTTGCGTCTGCTCGGTTACGATGCGCAAGAAGGTATTTTGATGGATTATTCCGAGTTCATTTCTCGGGTCCATCCCGACGACCGCCAAGCGCTAGAAGATGCTGTAAAATCGGTTTTTGCTAACCCCCAACAAGACTCATACACCTTGCAAGTCAGGGGCCAGAGACCCGATGGGGGGTGGCAGTGGATAGAATCGCTCGGCAAGGTCGTCGAATTTAGCCAAACCGGCAATCCCAAACTTTTCATGGGCACTGTGAAAAGTATCACCAAGGATTGATTTAGAAGGTGGAAGCTAAAGAGTTTTATAACAACATGCTCGACCGCTGCCCGGCCGGTGTCTGTGCGCTTGATGTTGCCGGCTACTTTACCTATTTGAATTCAGAGGCCTGCGAGCTACTCGGTTACCCTGATGCAGAGCAGCTACTGGGCCGCTCATTCGACACCGTTGTAGATTATTACTCGCAGCTACCGCAAAGGTTTACCGTTGCTGATCGTTTGGCCCTAGTAGCAGCTACCCAAGAGGACATCCGTTGCTATGAGCCGGTGCGGCTGAAGAAAAATAATGCCGAGCCGTTTGCGGTGAGTATCGACGCCTCACCACTGCGAGATGACAAGTCTGCAGTGATAGGCGTGATCTTAGTGCTAAGAGATGTAATGGAGCGCCGCAGGCAATCGAATACTGCACCTCACAGAGAAAACGACACTCCGTTACACGAAGATAACCACAGCTCCAAAAAATGCGAACTTGAGCTATCTGAACCCCAGCGCTTGGCGAAAATCGGACTCGGCAGCTGGGTGTGGGACTTACGAACCGGCTATACCTTCAGCTCAACCGAGGTCTACCGCAGCATAGGCGTTGAGAAAGCGGCATTTGACCCCTCCCAAAAGGGCTTTTTGGCCGTTATCCATCCCGATGATCAGCAAGCTGTAGAGGCTGAGTTTGAGCAGGCATTACGCGACCAGCAACCCTGGGCAAGTGAGTACCGCATACTCCCTGCTAATGGCGATGTGCGCATAGTCTTAGAAAGAGGTCACTTCGAGACAGACGACTTAGGAAAACCGCTGCGCATAATAGCCACCGTTGAGGATGTCACCGAGCAGCGTAAAGAAGAGAATTACCAGAAACAGCTCATCGATATCCTCGATAACACTTCAGATGTTGTCGCTCTGCATGACTACGAAGGCAAGATGATATATGTCAACACAGCAGGCATAGAGCTCGTCGGCTTAGGCGCAGGTATTTATAATAATAATGCAGATCAAAACAGCCCCGAGCTGCCGGAATCGGTAGAGGACTCTATCCTTCGCTTCCACCCGCAGTGGGCGGCCGATCTCATCCTCAATGAGGGCGTACCGACTGCGCTCAGTGAAGGTATCTGGCACGGCGAAACCGCGCTGCTTAACGAATCTGGCGAAGAGGTCCCAACATCCCAGGTGATCATTGGCCACCGTGATGCCTCAGGAGAAGTCGTTCAGTTCTCCACCGTCCTGCGTCAAATACCCAAAACCCGCGCAAACGGTTAGCACTAGCCCACAGCTACCAGAAGACGCTCCAGATCCTCTAACCGGAAAGGCTTTACCAAATACTCGCTAAAGCCCTCTTCATGAGCCCGCTGTTGCTGCTCAGGCAAAGCATCAGCACTTACAGCAACAACCATTGTGTTAGCCGCAAGATTAGACTCACGCAGTGCCGCCATTATGTCAAAGCCGGTCATATCAGGCAGGTGAAGATCGAGCAGGATCAGATCCAGCTCTTCCCGCTCAGCAGCTGCAATGCCTTCAGCACCCGTAGCCGCTTCAATCAACTCAACATGCCCATAGCGCTGAATTAAGCCGCGAACCAGTATCTTGTTCAGCTCGTTATCCTCAACATAGAGCACTTTGAGCTGGCGTTGATCTGCACCTTCCCCTCCACCTGCTGAAGGAGTCATCCGAGCAACGTGATCACCACCTATCTGAGAAGGTGCCTCGGTCCGCGGTAAATAGAGCCGAAAAGTGCTGCCCTGCCCGAGAGTACTGCTATGGAGTCTAAGCTGCCCACCCATCAAATGGGCTAGGTGTTGTGAGACAACCAAACCGATGCCGCTCCCCTCAATGGTGCTGCGCTCCTGCCCTAACCTCTCGAACGGCTTGAAAAGCAGCGACTTGCCTACCTCATCAATACCGTAACCAGTATCTGTAACATCGACCGTTACCCAATCATCATCTTCATAACCGAGGGTAAGAGTTACACAGCCTCCCCTGCGGTTATACTTCACGGCGTTAGAGAGCAAGTTGACTAATATCTGCCGGGTTCGCACGGGGTCAGCTTCGACCCATACCTGGCCACCTATCTGTGCCTCAATCGTGATCTCATTTTCTTGCGCCTCACCCCAAACGAATGCCGTACACTGCTCGACGAGCGCTGTGAGCTCCTGCCGATCAGGATTGACAACCAGCTGTCCGGCCTCGATATGGGCTAAATCGAGAACTTCATTGACTAGGTCTCGTAAAAACCATCCCGCATGCAGCACATGCTGATAGTAACGCTGGCGAGTCTCGGCATCGGGCTCAGCATCGCCGCGTAGTAACTGCGTAAAACCGAGAATGGCGTTTAGAGGCGTACGCAGCTCGTGACTCATTGAAGAGAGAAACTCGGTCTTGGCCCGGCTTGCTGCCTCGGCCTCGGCCTTGGCCTGCAACAGCTCCTGGCGCGCTTGCTCGGCTGCGGTTACATCGGTCTGAATACCTAAATAGTGGGTTACCTCACCGTGCTCATCACGTATCGGGGCAACCCGCAAATGGTTAAGGAATGGAGTACCATCTTTGCGATAGTTGGTCAGGGTGACCTCAACAGCTTGCTGACGCTGCAGTGCATTGCGCATTACTGCCCTGGCCTCCTCGTCGGTATCCTGGCCCTGGAGAATGCGGCAATTTTCGCCGTATACCTCTTCGGCTGTGTAACCAGTCAAGTCGGTAAAAGCGCGATTACAATAGACTATAGGTTGATCATCGGCGGTGGCATCGGTTAACACCATACCTTCGGCAGCAGAATCCAGTGCCTGCGCCTGCAACCGCGTCTGCGCGACCGCTTGCCACCACTCTGTGACCTCCAAGGCGAGAGTGCATACGGCATCAAGTTGGCCACTATCTGGTTCTGCGAGGATAGGGATACGATATATCCATAGGCGCCGCTCACGCCCATCGATTACCAAGCTGCGCTCGACGACAGATGAGCCCAGCGTCTCGCGCACTTCACGGTCACCAGAGACCAATTCCTCTGCAGCTTCTTCCGGCAAAACCTCATGCGGATAAGAACCCAGCGCATCTCCAGGATCAAGCCGGAAAAAGCGCTCAAAGGCAGGATTTACAAAACGAAACCGGCCATCCTCGGCGGTAAAAGCAGCCAACAACGGAGCGTGACGCAGCACCCCAACCAAACGCGCCTGGCTCTCGCGTAGTCCTTGTTCAGCACGGATGACTCCGGTTTGATTAACCATAAACAGAACACAACCACGGATCACCCCGTGATGATCGCGATAAGGGTGAAGGCGCAAAAGGAACCCTTCACCAGCGGTGGTAATCTGCTCTTCCTCAGGTTTGCCCTGCTCGAGGACCTGCTGTACCCGCGGCACCAAGTCCTCTACATCTAAAGAACTACTTATTGCCGCAATCGGCATTCCGATCCGTTCGCCCTCAATCCCGAAGAAATTGCGCGCCGCGCTGTTCAGGCTCTTAACACAATGCTGCTCGTCGAGCACCAACAGCGGATCGCCTAGACTATCCATAATGTTATTAAGGTCATCATAGGCAGCCGAGAG
This sequence comes from Halorhodospira halochloris, assembly GCF_002356555.2. NCBI lineage: Bacteria > Pseudomonadati > Pseudomonadota > Gammaproteobacteria > Chromatiales > Ectothiorhodospiraceae > Halorhodospira > Halorhodospira halochloris. The sequence goes on along the minus strand of NZ_AP017372.2, from coordinate 1,264,849 downwards.
CTCTTCACTGCGGCGGTTTAGCTCTTCGTTGACGGTAGTCAACTCCTCGTTGGTCGATTGTAGCTCCTCGTTACTGGTCTCCAACTCCTCGTTGGTCGATTGCAACTCCTCATTCGACGACTGCAACTCTTCGTTAGTCGACTGCAGCTCTTGATTGGCTCGCTCAAGCTCTTCAGTCATCACGTTCAAGTGTTCTCGAGTAGCAGTCAACTCAGCTTGCAGAGCTTGGATAACCCGCTGTGCGGCATCGTCTGCTTCTTCCAGATCAAACTCGTGCTCAAGGGCAGCGGCAACAGGCTCGAAAAAGACCAGATAGTGCACTGCATCCCCTGCGGCAGCCCCAGTTACCGGAACTACCCGCAGCCGCACCTGCTGCTCCATGCCAGCAACCGAGATCGGACTACCCTCCTGCACACAGCTCTCGCGATGGCTGCGAGCTAGCAGAGTGATGAAATCAGAGCGCAGCTCCTCACGTACCAACGATTGCGCCCCGAGGCTGATTTCACCATCGGGCAATCGCATGTACTCAGCAGCGCGATCGCTACGCAGCACCATTCCCGAGGCATCGACAAGGACGCTCGGCGGGGCATAGGCCTGCATAGTCAATTCCGTAGCCCTGTCAACCAGCCCCTGCTGCTTGCTGCGCCCAGCAGAGCGAGAATCAGTTATATTGCTCTGCGACCGGCGCGACCGACCGCCGAAGTTCGGCTGCACTGCCTGAACATCGTTGCGCCGCTGATAGAGCCGCTGCGCAGCATCAAGCGGGGTATAGAGATAATCACGTCCACTGATCCCCTCAGCTCGACCGAGAAAGAGCCGGCCGGATTGCCGTAGAGCGTAGTGGAATATCTCGAGAAGCCGCTGCTGAGTTTCAGGACGTAAATAAATCAATACGTTGCGGCAGCTGATCAGATCAAGGCGGGTAAACGGCGGGTCGTTGAGCAGATCCTGGCGGGCAAAGACCATGGCCTCGCGCAGCATCTTGACTACCCTAACCTGACCTGATTCACGGGCAAAGTACTTATTGACTATATCCGGGGGCAAATCCTGTACGGCCCCGGCCGGATAGGCCCCGAGGCGAGCCTCGGTGAGGGCCTCTTCATCAAGATCGGTGGCAAAAATCTGTACCGAGTAATTCGAACACTGCTCACCTAGAACCTCAAAGAGCAGAATCCCGATCGAGTAGGCCTCCTCCCCGGTAGCGCAGCCCGGCACCCAGACACGCAATTCGTTACCACAAGCGCGGTGCTGCACCATAGATTCGATAATCCGATGCAGTGACTGAAATGCCTCCCGGTCACGGAAAAACTCAGTCACCGATATAAGCAGCTCGCGGCAGAGCCGATCCATCTCGCTATCATCTTCGAGCAGGAGCCGCTCGTAAGCCTCCAAGTCGGCACTGCCGGTCGCCACCAAGCGCCGATGTAAGCGCCGCTGCAAGGTCGGCTCGCGATAGGCGCTAAGATCCATACGCCTACCGCGATATACCAGCTGGATAATCCTCTCTAGGGCATCACCGCCGCTAATGGCCTCCTCAACCTGCAACTCGCCTGCTGCCAACCAGCATAGCCGCTCGGCTATACCGGCCAATGACGGTACAGCATCGGCACAGCCAGTATCTAGCGCAGCCCGGGGCATACCATCATAGAGCGCGGTTTTCGGCTCCTGGACGAAGATAACGCCACCGGCGGCCTTGATCGCCCTCGCTCCGGCTGCTCCATCACTGCCGGTCCCGGAAAGCACGACCCCAGCACACGATTCAGCGCAATCCTCCGCCAACGAGCGAAAGAGACGATCAGCCGAGGGTTTCGGCATAATCCGATCGGGCGGCGGCGATAACCGAATGCGCCCTGCTTCCACGGTCACGTCATTATTAGAAGGGGTCACATAGACAGTGCCTGAGACAATCTGAGCGCCGTCCTCAGCGGCACATACTGATAGCTTCGCCTCAGTAGCCAGCAACTCAGGCAAGATGCTGCGGTGATGGGGGGAGAGGTGCTGAGCTACGATAAGGGCTAGGTCACTCTCCTCCGGCAAGTGGCATAATAGCTCGCGTAGCGCTTCCAGCCCCCCGGCTGAGGCGGCTACCCCGACTAGTAATGGTCCCTCACCGCTGTCATGCTGAAGGTTAAAGGGCGGGTTAGTCACCTTTCTCTGCCCTGTAAATAGCATTTTGAATTGTTGTATCTAAATCAGAACATGTTTTCACCCGCCTGGCAATACTTACCTGGGGGTGCCTCTAAAACTTCGCCGGCGCCACCATCTGCCCCGGTGTGGAGGTCTTGGCGCCAGGGATGGCGCCATGAAGCCTCCAGGGATGGATTCACGGCGTCCTCCACACCGGGGCAGATGGTGGCGCCGGCGAAGTTTTAGAGGTTCCCCTGGGGGAATCGCAACATTCAGCTATAAGACCTCCTCCACTGGGGCAGCTAAGCTCACCGGGGAGTTTTAGAGGTTCCGTTACGTGTGATTTTGGGCAGCACCACGGTTTTGCTAGACTCGGCGGACAAAATGGGGGTTGGAAGCCTGGAGCCAACAAGGATTAAAAAATATGAGTACGAGCGACAATAAGAGCAAGTCGTCGGACAGCGACTATGCCCTGCGCATGACTGAACACTGGCAACGCATCGGCGTTGCAAGCAGTCGCTTAGCCGCCGGTATCGCGCGTCGCCAGTTAACCGGCGACTTTTTCATGTTCCCCGACCCCATGCTGATAAGCCGCGCCTTTCAGCGCTTCGGCACTTCTCTGCTGGAGAACCCGCAGGAGCTGATAAAGCTCCAGTCCGAACTTATCAGTGACGGCTTCAAGCTCTGGCAAGAGAGCCTGTCACCGAACACCTCGGCTGAAACAGCCGACGGCGGCAAACCCGATCGGCGCTTTCAGCACGAGGCATGGTTCGAAAATACGGTCTACGATTTTATCCGCCGCAGCTACCTGCTTAATGCCAATCGCCTGCTTGAGACAGTCCAACAGGCCGATGATCTTGACCCCCAATCGAAGAAGATGGTCGAGTTTTATATGCGTCAGTACATTGATGCTCTATCACCGACCAACTTCGCCTTATCCAACCCGGCAGTGGCAGAAAAGGCTATCGAAACCGGTGGCGAAAGCCTCCTCAATGGCCTAGCAAATATCCTCGAGGACCTCGCCGACGGTGACGGCCAATTGCGCCTGCGCCATGTTGACCCCGAGGCATTTACGGTCGGTCAAGATATTGCTGCTACCCCGGGCCGGGTGGTCTATGAAAACCGTCTCATGCAACTTATCCAGTACAGCCCGACGACCGAAACCGTCCACGAGCGCCCCCTGCTAATCGTCCCGCCCTGGATAAACAAGTACTATATCCTTGATCTCAACGAAAAAAAATCGTGGATACGCTGGGCAGTAGCTCAAGGCCATACGGTGTTCGTTATCTCCTGGGTCAACCCTGGGGCCGAGCTTGCCGAGACCACTTTCGACGACTACCTCACCGAGGGACCGCTAACCGCACTTGAGGTTATCAACTCAATAACCGGCTCGCAGCAGGTCAATGCCCTCGGCTACTGTATAGGCGGCACCCTGCTGGCGACGACATTAGCCTGGCTAGCTGCCGGCGGTGAAGAGGATCGTATCTCTAGTGCTACCTTCCTGACCACTATGCTCGACTTCTCGGAGGTCGGTGAGCTTTCTGTCTTTATCGACGAGGAGCAAATCGCTCAGCTCGAGCAATATATGGCTAATAAGGGCTACCTGCAGGGCGCGATGCTCGGTCAGGCCTTTAATCTACTCCAGGCAAACGATCTGATCTGGGGCTACGTAATCAACAACTACCTGCTCGGCCGCGAACCGGTCCCATTCGATTTACTCTATTGGAATAGCGATAACACCTGCATGCCGGCGCGCATGCAGTCGTGGTACTTGCGCAATCTCTATCTCGAAAACCGCCTGCGCGAGCCCGCTGCCCTCGAGATCGCCGGGCGCCCGATTGATCTTGGCAAGATTAAGACCCCGGCCTACTTCCTCTCCACCGCAGCCGACCATATTGCCCCTTGGCAAAGCACGTACCGTAGTGCCCGCTTACTTGGCGGTCCGGTTCGCTTTGTACTCGGCGGCTCCGGCCACGTAGCCGGGGTAATCAACCCTGAGAACTCCGGTAAGTATGGCTATCGAACCCACAATCGCCTGTTGGCTGATCCGCAGCGCTGGCTCGATTCGGCTAAAGAGCACTCGGGCTCGTGGTGGCCGGATTGGCGCTCATGGGTATCTAAATACGCCGGCGATAGCGTTACTGCGCGCACCCCGCCGGAAGGAATCGAGCCGGCACCCGGGCGCTACGTTAAGGTGCGTGCACCGAAGGGTGCGATCTAGTGGGTCTGGACGCCCCCGCCACCGCGTGGCGGGGGCGACGGGGCGAAGCGGCGTGCTTGATGGGATAAGCAATTTGGCCTAGTGATTGCTGGCGATTGCTGAAAAATACCGTCGATAACTTCCCCAGCTAGCACTATATAAGAGTTACGAGGGTGCCCATGGAACAGAGCGTAATCCTACCCAGCGGTGAAAAGGTACCAGCCCTCGGTCAAGGTACCTGGCATATGGGCGAGCGCAGCGCCGAGCGCAAAGATGAGGTGGCAGCGCTCAAGGCGGGATTGGATGAAGGACTCAGCCTCATCGATACCGCCGAGATGTACGGGGACGGCGGGGCCGAGCGTGTTGTGGCTGACGCCATTGCCGGACGGCGCGAGGAGGTCTTTTTGGTTAGCAAGGTGTTTCCGTGGAACGCTAGCCGAAAAGGCGTTATTAGCGCCTGCGAGCGTAGCCTGAGGCGCCTAGGCACCGATCATCTCGACCTCTATCTGCTGCACTGGCGAGGGGGAGAGCCGCTCGCGGAAACCGTGGCCGGCTTCCAGGACCTGCAACGCGGTGGCAAGATCCGCTATTGGGGCGTCAGCAACCTAGATGCCGACGATATGCGGGAGCTCCATAAGGTGCCAGGGGGCGAAGGCTGCGCTACCAATCAGCTCCTCTATCACCTCAACGAGCGCGGCATCGAGTGGGATACCCTACCGTTACTAAGAGGTAGCGGCATACCAGTAATGGCCTATTGCCCTCTCGGCCAAGGTAATCTCCTAAAAAACCGGCGCCTAGAGCAGTTCGCAGAGCGCTATGGGATGACAGCGGCCCAAGCAGCCCTAGCCTGGCTGCTTGATCAGGGTGACATCATGGTGATACCTAAAACGCGCTCACCGCAGCGAGTAGCCGAGAACCGGGGCGCTCTAGAAATATCCTTTAGCGAAGAACAGCGTGCCGAGCTTAATGACGTGTTTCCGCCACCACAGGGGCCACGACCGTTGGCGATTGTGTGAGCCATTGCTGCGCCATTCATTGGTAAGCATGCTAATTTTAATTTGGTCGCTTCTAAAGTTTCCCTGGAGCCAGTTAGCCGCCGCTACTTTGGCCGTTTTTTTGTCCGCTTCTCTATAACTCATGGGCCAATTATATCAACATCTCTATTGAGATGCTCGAGACCCCCGGAGACAACCAGCGCCTAGCCGATGCAGTCAGCTGGTTTCGGGAGTTCGGATGCCTGGTGGCTCTGGATGATTTCGGTACAGGCTATTCCAACTTCGAGCGGCTCCTGGAACTGACGCCCGATCTGGTTAAACTCGACCGCTCCCTGATCCAGCGCGCCGTCGAGGAGCATGCCGAGGGACAGCGGAGAATCCTCAACAACCTCGTTGCCCTGATCCATGAGGCCGGTAGCCTAGTGGTGCTCGAGGGAGTCGAGACCGAGCATCAGGCGCTGACCGCCCTCGACGCCGACGTCGACTTCGTACAGGGATTCTTCTTCGCCCGACCGACCCTAGTTGGACCGCAGTCACCCCCGGATCTCGGCCTGGAGCCACTGCGCCAGATCACAGAAAAGTTCACTGAACACGCCCTCGAGGAGCTTACCCAGGAACGCTCTTTCCTGCGCCCTTACGGCCAGGCATTCTTACGCGCCGCTGCCCGCCTTGAGGCAGGCACCGGACTTCACGACAGCTGCGCGGATCTCCTCAAGATGCCTTATGTTCAGCGCTGTTACGTCCTCAACGGTCGCGGTGAGCAGGTCGACGAGCACGTGCTGCCCAAAAGGTGTGGCTACTCCGCCGATCCGGCGACCGCCACCGCCAGGGATAGACTCTTTGCTCAAGTCCCTGACCAGCGCTACCGCCCGCTCATCGACACCCAGGGCGGCAACTGGCTGCGCCGCCACTATTACCGGGATGCCTGCATGGAACTCCGACGCCTGAAGGTCTCACGCCCTTACCGATCCAGCACCGGCAACCACATCTGTGTCACGCTGTCGATCGCCGAAACACCACCCGCCGAAAGCAGCCCTTACGTACTTTGCTGCGACTTGCTCTGGCGCCCAACTGACAGCTAGCCCCCTCTGTAATTTACAGCGCTTGGAGTAATAACGGACCGGGCTGAACCCCCGTCAGCGGCAAACAGGGACCGAATGCGAGCCTGGACGTCCTCCGCCGCGGCCTTGGGGTCATCGGCATCGCGGATGGGTCGGCCCACCACGATGTAGTCGGCCCCTTTGTGGAAGGCATCCTCCACGTCCACGGTGCGTTTCTGGTCGTCGATGCGCTGGTTACTGCCCGGTCGGATGCCGGGGGTAATGATCAAGAAGTTCTCACCCAAGGACTTGCGAAGATCCTGGGCTTCCAGGCCGGAAGAAATGACCCCGTCGCAACCCACCTCCAGGGCCCGCCGGGCCCTAGACAGGACAATCTTGTTGATATCCGCCTCGAACCCCAGATCTTCCATATCCCCCTGATCCAGGCTGGTTAGAACCGTTACCGCTAGTATTTTTGTTCCGTTTTTTTCCCCTGCGGCCGCTTTCAGCATGGAGTCATTGCCATGCACAGTGGCAAAGTCTGCTCCATATTGGCGGAGCTGACGAACCGCCGAAGCAACGGTCTCAGGAACGTCGAAGAACTTCAGATCGACGAAGACCCGTTTCCCTCTCTCCCGCAGCCACTCCACCAGCTCGAAGTAGCCCCCGGCCATGAACAGCTCCAGGCCGAGCTTATAAAAGCTGACGCTGTCTCCGAGATGCTCCACCAGCTCTTTGGCCTGCTTGGTATTAGGGATATCTAGGGCGACAATAAGCCTCTCCTCAGGGGGGATAGGCTTGGAGGATTGTCGGTTAGCGATAGCCTCTGTTTCGACCATGGATATTTACTCTCAAAGGGTTACCTGAAATCGGTAAACTTCGCATTTTACTCCCTGCCTAGAAAAAAGGGAACGTCCAAGCCGGTCTAAACGCCCGATCTGGTTAAACTCGACCGCTCCCTAATCCAGCGCGCAGTCGAGGAGCATGCCGAGGGACAGCGGAGAATCCTCAATAACCTCGTTGCCCTGATCCACGAGGCCGGTAGCCTAGTGGTGCTCGAGGGAGTCGAGACTGAACATCAGGCACTGACCGCCCTCTACCCCGACGTCGACTTCGTACAGGGATTCTTCTTCGCCCGACCGATATCGACGCCCAGGGTGGCAACCGACCTAAAATCGCGACTTTAAGCGTAGCTGGCGAAATGTACTGGACCTGGTAACCTTATTACCTTGATACTGCACGGGTTGACTACGTGCTACCCAGGCCATCAAGTTGCTCCGGCCGGAGCTATCAAGCGACTTAAGACATAGGCTGTGGAGTCCATGGGGAAGGGGTGATGGACGCGGAAGGCAAAGAAAAGATCAAAGATGACAAAGAGATAAGCAGGATACCTGTGGGCGAGTTAAAGCCTGGGATGTATCTGCATGATCTGGGCTTAGATTGGCTACGGCACCCTTTTCTTACCAACAGCTTCTACCTCGATGCTCCTAGCATTAATAAGATAAGACAGCTCGGGGTAGATCACGTTTGGATTGATGAGAGCAAAAAGGTTGAGCAGGATAAAGTCGAAGAAAAAAATAGCGAAGAAGCTGTCCGGAGCAAGCAAGGCAAACGCCCGAAATCAAAGAAAGTCGTTCCTTCGCTAGAGCAGGCTCAGGAAACGACTCTTGAGGCAAGGGAGACTGTTCAGGAACTCTTTAGGGGAGTTTACCACCAGGAAGAGTTCCCTAACTTTAAGGGTCTACAGTCTACCGCAGATGAACTACTGACTTCAGTCGCCAACAACCCCGCAGCTATGCTGTCAGTAGGAAGACTACGCACCCGAGATGGCTACACTTATGAGCACAGCGTAAATTGCGGGGTTCTGATGATGATCTTCGCCAGCTTTTACGGCTTAGGCGAATACCACGTTCGAACCCTTGGCATAGCAGGTTTTTTGCACGATATTGGCAAAGTTCGGGTGCCCAACGAGATCTTACAAAAGCCGGGAGCGCTGACCGATGAAGAGTTTACAGAGATCAAAAAGCACTCTAGCCACGGCTACCAAATCCTTAAAGATACGCCGGGCATCCCTGAGAAGGCCCTTGAAGTCGCCCGCTTGCACCATGAACGCGTCGACGGCAAAGGTTATCCAGACGCCCTGCCGGAATCGAAGATCCCCTTCGAGGCGCGCCTTGCCGCGATTGTCGACGTTTACGACGCACTGACCGCGGTGCGCTGCTATAAGGACGGCATGACTCCAACGCAAGCGCTAAGGCAAATGATGGCCGAAGCAGGCGCGAAGTTCGACCAAAATCTCTTTAAGCGCTTTATCAAATGCATAGGGGTCTATCCACCTGGTTCGATCGTGAGACTGAGTAACGGGCAGCTTGGTGTTGTAGAGAACGTCAGTCGAGAGAACTCGGCCAAGCCGATCGTTCGTGTTGTCTACGACATTGAGCGGGAGGAACATATCGACCCCCCACGAGTGATAAACGTCAGCCGCGAGAATGGTCTGTCCGTTATTAGCAGCGAGTCCCTGACCGACTGGGCTTTTCTCGAGGAGCGGCTTCTCGTGAGCGGCAATTCTCAGGCGCATGTTAATGGCTAATTAAAATAATTTTTGCCACTAAGCTACCCCATAGGCAAGCGGGAACCTGTAAAGCTTCCCCGGCGCCATATTCTGCATTCGACCCTGGAATTCGGGCCCACCCGCAGGTCGCAGGGTATAACCAGTCGCGCTGCACGAACGCGATATCGCGCGCCCGGTGCCCACAAAGCTAGAACCTGCCGGCGATGCACTTACCTGTTTGAGTTTCCAGTGCTTCTACTGACAGGCCGGAGCCGAGCGCTACCGAAACAACTGGACATCTAGAATTGGTAGAGGAAATTCAGTGAGCCTGTTGAGTGCGATACCTCCGAGTCTCCATAAAGAGTGTCATCTTGGTCTGAAGTATCTCGCCCTCCCGCTACAAGATCAAAACCAAAGTTTTCCCACCTATAACCGATCAAAAGGCCAATATTAAAACCAGCAAAGCTCTCCTGCTCCCAGTCCTCCGTATAAAAACCGCCGCCAACTCCAAAGTTCCAGCCAGGTTCAAACGCGTTTGTGCTCAGCCACAGGTTGATAACTAACCCAGAAACATCCCATTCGGAGTGATCATCGTGGTTGATAGAATAGTATCTGATCTCACCCGTCCAATAATCGTGGAATGCTTGCCGTAAAACGATGCTAGGCCCGTCGAATTGCTCCCGATCAGTCTGGGTAGTACGAACTTGCACACGCTGCGCAAGCTGATAATACCCTCCCCCGATAAACGTCCGCCGGGGCTCGCGATCAGCGTCGTACGGCTCCTCTTCTGTCTCAGCAGAAGTCGTTTCAGGCTCAGCGCTCACCCCCTCCTCAACGTCTTCCTCATCGCTAACCTCAGCAAGCCGCTCATCTTCTAATTCAACATCCTTTTCTTCATCTTCACTATCATCTTCTTCTGAAGTCGCAACAGCATCGGTGTCAGATGCACAGACGTGGCCAATCACCTCCCGAGAAATATCCCGCTGAATCATCTTCGCGATTTGCTCTTCCGTACACTGGCCAGCTTCTACCGTCCTATCACCCTCCTCCAACCCTCTATCCTGCCTGTCTTGCCGCTCCTCTTCATCAGCTTCACCGTCCGCCGGAGAAGTGGCTCTATCGATCACCTCATCTGTAGCCCTATCCATCGCCCATCTTTGCAAGTCCCGTTCGTCAAACGCGGCGCATCCAACAACTAGGGCACTAGCACCTATCAACGAGATTGTACGCAACTCTTTTCGAGTCATGATTGCCTCACTGTTAGTTAGTGCAGCACACCTGCAAAGTCAGCCATGCCGATTGCGAGACATGCTCCGACAGGCAGAGTCGAAAAGCAAATGCGGCCGATTATCACCCCCCCCCTCCAACCAATTTAGGAATATACCAAGACGATTGATAATCATATTGATCAGCCAAACCTGCTTCTCAGGCGACTGTCCCTGTGAGATAGACTCAAGAAGCGCCATATCCGCCGCGCTAAGCCAATACTTGAGGCTCAAACCGAGCAGGGTCGTTCCTTCACTTGACATTTGCTTGTCAACACAACTCATTCAATCAAGCAAGCAAGTTATGCTCAATGCTTGTGATTTGAACGAATAATCAGGACGTCCGGGCGCTTCCAGCAATCTCACAGCGAGGCTCAGGAGCTCATCCCCGAGGTGACCCGTACCCTGCGTGAGACGCTACGCGATATCGTTTTTCTTGATCCGCGCCCGGCGCAAATGCGTGACTACGAGTATGCTGGCGACAAGCATCCCAAAGAGGACGGTAGTAATCTCTCCGCGGTGCTCTATCGGCTCTGTCAGGACCCAGCAGGCAAACAGGAACTACTGAGCATCATCCGCTCCTTACCCGAGCAAGAAATCACCGACATCCAGTTCATTGAGACTCCCCGTCAGGATGTGATGGTGAAACTAGAAGAGACCTTCGGCGAGCAGCAGCGTTTTGTTGATGCCCCGCTGCTATCCGACGGCACCCTGCGCGCGCTGGCCGTAGGCGCAGCGCTTTTGTCCGCGCCGGCGGGAGCGCTGCTGATCATAGAAGAGATCGACAATGGGGTGCATCCGAGCCGGGCAGATGCGCTGGTCAGGAAGATCCACGAAGTCGCCAGCCAAAGGCAGCTGCGCGTGCCGATGACCTCCCATAATAAGGAAGTGGTGCCGGGGGTGGGACTCGAACCCACATGGGCGAAGCCCACTCGATTTTGAGTCGAGCGCGTCTACCAGTTCCGCCACCCCGGCTTATGGACTTAATATATCACACACCGCATCGGCTTTGCATCAGCCATCCTTAGCCATCTTTGGTAATTCGCTCAATCAGTTCTTGCAGGACCTGATCGGCGCGGTCGGTATCGATTTGGCAAGTCCCGGCCGCTTCGTGTCCGCCGCCGCCGTATTCGAGCATCAACTCGCCAACATTGGTGCGAGAACTGCGATCAAAGATCGACTTGCCAACTGCGAAGACCGTGTTTTGCTGCTGATAGCCCCACATGACATGGATCGAGATATTGCACTGCGGGTGGAGCGCATAGATCATGAAGCGATTCCCCGGCCAGATCGTCTCTTCATTGCGCAGATCCAGAACCACCAAGTTATCATGGACGGTCGAGCAGCGCTTTAGCTGTTCCTTGAACTTAGCTTCGTGCTCAAAGTAAAGGTCAACCCGCTCCTGCACATCGGGCAGCTTGAGGATCTCATCTATGCTGTGATCCTTGCAGTAATCAATCAACTGCATCATGAGGTTGTAATTGGAGATACGGAAATTCCGGAATCTCCCCAAACCGGTGCGGGCATCCATGAGGAAGTTAAGCAGCACCCAACCGCGGGGATTAAGCACCTCTTCCTTATCAAACTGTGCGGCATCACCCTTATCGACCGCCGCTAGCATCTCGTCCCATTTCGCTGGGAAGGCATCATGCCCCCCGTAGTGTCTCCAGACCACGCGGGCCGCAGAAGGGGCATCGGGGTCGATGATATGGTTATCGCGCTGTCCCTCATTGCGGATCGTCTCAGATAGATGGTGATCAAAGGCCAGGTGGACACCCTCAACGTAAGGTAGATTGGTAGTTATGTCGCGGCTACCGATCTCTATCTTGGCATCCTGCATATCCTTCGGATGGACGAAATTCACGGTATCAATCATGTCCAGGTGTTTGAGCAGAACACCGCAGACCAAGCCGTCAAAGTCGCTGCGGGTGACGAGGCGGAATTTTTCGTTAGCCATCTATCTTCTCCGAGAGAGATCCATGCTTAATATGATTTTTGTCAGTTGCCATCTTACCAGATAATTCGCACAATCGCTGTGGAAATACCGCTAAGGTGGCGACCAGCAGCACTGCCTGCGCCCCTCGCTGCCTTGGCAGATCAATCAGCGCTTTAGCCTACAGGCTGACAGCGGCGGCGGTTTCCTGCCGCTGCTTGGGCCGACCATCCGCACTAGCGCCACGCCATCCTCTATCCGCACCAGGCGTACCGCAGCGCCCATCTCCAGCTCGCCCCTATCTTCTAGGGCAGCCGGTATCGGTACCCCTTCTTCACGCTCGATGAAAGGCAGCCCATTGACGTCGATACGCACATTTAAGATCTCGCCACTAACCGGCTGTTGCCGGCGCGCGTCCAGGCGGGGCAATATCTGCGGCATGAGCAGGTAAGCGAAGGCCGCGGCTAACGCCGCCACTACTGCTTCTACGGCTAGGCTGAGCCCGGCGAAGCTTACCAGAGCCGCAACAACAGCCCCCGCTGCTATAGATAGGGAGACCCCGCGAGCTCGCCGATCGCGATCCGAAGCAGCCAGCTCTATGGTCGCTAAAGCGGCGGCTGTTATCAGCCATAAGGGCCAGGTTGTCTCCATGGGCAGTTACCTTTGCTCACAAACCAAACGCAAGCCAAAGACCTTACGCTTTGCGCAGACGCAGCCCTCATTATAGTATTGGCTGCGGTCAATACAATATATATAGCATTTTACTTAGAAGCATAAAACTAGTGACAACAAGCTGGCGATGATTACAGCTAGGAGGAGCACATGCCAAATCTGAACCGCCGTCTGTTTATCGCGGCCCCGTGCCTGCTTACCCTTACCGCCTTCTCGGGCGGCGCCTCTGCGGCCGCGTTCCAGCTCCAGGAACAGAGCGCCTCGCTACTCGGCAGTGCCTTCGCCGGGCGCAGCGCAGACGCCCACGATATCAGCCACATGTATTTCAATCCGGCCACTCTCGGCGTCCACCTCGGCCACGACCCCGAGGCGGAAGTGGTCCTGAGTTACATCAGTCCGACCTTTGATTTTGAGGCTGAGGAGGTTCCGGATTTTAGCCAAGCGCACCCATCACAAGGCGAGATGCCCGGCCAACAATCCGCCGGCGGCGGCGAAGATGCCTTCGTACCGGTATTCTACGCCGCCACCGATATAATTCCAGGCCTGCGCTTCGGGCTCGGCATCAACGTCCCCTACGGCATGGAGACCGACTACCCGGAGGACTGGGTGGGACGCTACGACGCCGTCAACACCGATCTCATGACCATTGACATCAACCCGACGCTCGGCTGGCGAGTCAACGAGCAGCTCGCCCTCGGGGTTGGCCTATCGGCGCAGTATGCCGATGCTAGTCTTTCGAGCATGGTCCCTGAAAAGACCAATGAAATCAATAATGAACACGTCCCCACCCTAGAGACTGACGGCGACGGCAAATTGACCGTTGAAGGCGACTCCTGGGCGTACGGTTTTAACCTTGGAGCCCACTTCACACCCACTCATGGCACTCAGCTCGGCATCGCCTATCGCCACGGCATGGGCCACACCCTAGAGGGTGATGCGGATTATCAAGAAGGAGGGGCACATACCGACGGCAGCACCGACGGCGAAGCCGATCTCGATATCCCAGCCTCGGTTAACCTGGGCATAGCCCAACAGCTCCACCAACGCTGGACACTGCTCGCCGATGCAACCTGGACTCAGTGGAGCGATTTCGAAGAGCTAGCCATAGAAAAGGATGCCAGTATATTGCCCGATCATGTTGACAACGAGCCGGAGACCTACGACTGGGACGACACCTGGATGTTCTCCCTCGGCACCCGCTACGATCACAGTGACCAGTGGGACTTCCGCCTCGGTGTCGCCTACGATCAGACCCCTACCAGCGACCGCTACCGCACCCCGCGCATCCCCGATGAGGACCGCACCTGGGTGGCCCTTGGCGGCACCTGGCAGCCCGAGGCCGTTAGCAACTTAACCGTCGACTTCGCCTATACCTATATCTGGCTCGATGATGCAGCAATCACCTTGGCCGAAGATCTAGCAGAGCAAAACGCTATTAACGATCCAGTCGAAGGCGAATACGAATCCAACGTCCAGGTCTTCGCCGCATCGGCCAACTGGAGGTTCTAGACCAGCGGCCTAGCCTTTTGGGAACCTCTAAAACTTCGCTGGCGCCACCATCCGCCCCGGTGTGGAGGTCTTGGCGCCAGGGATGGCGCCATGAAGCCTCCAGGGATGGATTCACGGCGTCCTCCACACCGGGGCGGATGGTGGCGCCGGCGAAGTTTTAGAGGTTCCCTTTTGCCTAGCCTTTTACAAACAACGCGCAGGCCTACCGGGAGCCTCGGCAGCTCTAAACAGCAGCTGCCGAGCCCCCCCTACCTACCCTACTTACTGCGGCTGGACCCGATAGAGATATATAGGCAGGGCGCTGTTGCCTGCAATACGACAGACGCGCAGTGGTCGCCAGTTGGGGATCGCAAAGGCGTTGCTAATGACCAACGCCCCCGACGCCAACTGCTCAGCAAGCTGCTCGCCTAACTGCTGCATAGAACGCCGATCGAGATAACAAAAGACTGCCCCGGAACCGGCGAGGGAGCGGCGGCGAAAGTCGTCCCAGATGAGCGTCACATTCTGATACTTACCGCGCAACTGGCCGGCAAATAAGCGCAGGCGAGCTATACAGTAAGGCAGCGGCGAGCGCTCATAGCCGGTCACCTGAGCGGTGGGGAAACGTTCAGCGAGAGCGAATAACAAGGTTCCCGTCCCGCAGCCGACATCGACTATATCGCCCGAGCGCGGCTCCGAGAGCATAGCCACCATCTGATCGCGTGCCGCTGCAGAACTAGGCATCGGCGCCGTGCCGGTGACTACCGTATAAAAGACTACCGAGGCGATTGCCAATACGGCCAAGCCTATTACAGCCAACTCCCAGAGCGGCATAGCTATCTTCTGACTCTCCAAAAAGGGGTATTGTCGCACGCCTCGATAACAAGATCATTAAAACTCTGATATTGTAGCGGCGCAACGATGCTGATGTACTATAGCGGCGATCATTAGTTAACCAACAAGCGACTGGATAGAGCATGGACCTTATCGATCGGCTTGCCGAACAGCACATAACAGAAGCAGTTGAAAGGGGCGACCTAGACAACCTCAGCGGTGCCGGCAAACCCCTCGAACTCGATGATCTGAGCTCAGTCCCGGAACACCTGCGCTCGGGATATAAGCTGTTGCGTAACGCCGGATTTCTGCCCCCAGAGCTGCACACCCGCCGCGAAATAGCCGAGGTCGCAGATCTGCTCGATAGCATCAGTGAAACCGATCACGCCACCCGTGATTATGCCCAGCGCAAGCTCGATCTACTCTACGCGCGTCTGGAGAATCAGCGCAGCCGCCATAACTCCCCCATGTGGGCACAGGATCCCGAGTACACTACCCTCCTCATGCGCCATCTGGAGCGCGGCAGCAACAAAACCGAGCTTTGAGTCAGGCACAAATCCGGAGTCAGCGCGAGCATGATCAACTTGCCCAGTCTCAAGGCCGCCCCTTCTAACTATCAACGCATTACCGCCCCCAACCTCGCCCTGCTCTACCAAAGGGCGGCGGAGACCTTTGCCGACCTGCCGGCCTTCGCTACGCGGCGCAAGGCGACCGAGTGGATCCCGACCAGCTTTCGCCAACTCCACGAGATGGGCCAGGCCCTAGCAACGGCGCTCATCGAGCTCGGCGTCGAGCACCAAAACCATATCGGCATCCTCGCCGATAACCGCCTGGAGTGGATCATCGCCGACTGCGCCACCCAGCTTGCCGGGGCCGCCAACGTCCCTCGCGGCAGCGATGTAACCGACGATGAGATAGTCGCCATATTCGGTCACGCCGGGGTGCGCATTGCCTTCGTCGAAACCGCCGAATTGCACGACCGGGTAGTCGCCTTGAGCGCTCAGCTGCCCGATCTCAACAAGCTCATACTCCTTGAGCCCGGCGCCGGGGCACGCCAGCACTCGCCGCATATATATGAGCTAATCGAACGTGGCCGAGAGCTCAGGCAGGCCGGCGACCGCAATGTTGAGGCGCGCATCGAGCGCATTCAGCCCGAAGATCTCTTTACCTTGATCTACACCTCCGGTACCACCGGCGCCCCGAAAGGGGTCATGCTCACTCACGCCAACATGATCTCGCAGATCGAGAACATCCCCGTGCAGATCAGCTGCGCCGACCGTGTGGTCTCGATCCTACCGATCTGGCACGTCTTCGAGCGGGTCTTCGAGATGTTTGCCATCAGTAACGGCTGCTGCACCTACTACTCGGGGGTAAAAACCCTGCAAGAGGACCTGCGCAATGTTGAGCCGACCTTTATCGGTTCGGCGCCGCGGCTCTGGGAAAACCTGCACCAACGTATCCTCAAAGGGGTGCGCCAACGCCACCCCATGCGCCGTGCCCTCTTTCGCACGGCCTATTTCCTCAGCCACTACTATAAGGAGTCGGTGTTCTTTCTAACCGGCCGGCGCACCGACATGCACCGCCGCAGCTGGCTCAGCAACGGCTTGCTAGGCATCGGTCACGCCCTGCGCTGGTTTATAATCCTGCCGTGGTACGGCTTCTTTAACGCCGCAGTCCTTGAGCAGGTGCGCATGGCCGTGGGCAGCAACCTCAAGGGCTCGGTATCCGGTGGCGGCGCCTTGCCTGATGGCATAGATCAATTTTTTAACTATCTCGGCATACCCGTCCTCGAGGGTTACGGACTAACCGAAACATCGCCGGTGCTCGCCGTGCGCACCTACGATAGTCTGCTCATCGGCACCGTCGGCCCCCCAATACCGGGCACTGAACTGCGCATAGTCTGCCTGGATACCGGCAAGACACTCTACCCTGACCCAACCCGCAAGGATTACGGTCGCGACTTGAAGGGCGAGGTTGTCGTACGTGGCCCGCAGGTCATGAAGGGCTACTACCGTAACCCCGAGGCAACCGCCGAGGTGCTGCGTGATGGCTGGTTGCACACCGGTGATATCGGCCTAGTCACCTATCGCGAGTGCCTCAAGATAGTTGGCCGCTGCAAAGAGACCATTGTTTTGGCCAATGGTGAAAACATCGAACCTGCCCCGATCGAGCTACAGCTGACCCAATCGCCGCTAATCGAGCAGTGCGTAGTGGTTGGCCAGGATCGGCGCTCACCGGCGGCCCTCATAGTCCCCTCGCTAGAGGGCTTTCGCGAGGCCGGGCTCGCCGTCGAGTCGATTAGTGAACTCGCCGAACTACCCGAAGCACGCCTATGGATAGATAGCGAGATAAAGTCGCGGATCAACGCTCAGCAGGGCTTTCGTGCCCACGAGCGGGTCCGCCTATTCCGGTTACTTAGTAATGGCTTTAGCACAGGGCGCGAGCTGACGCAGCTATTAAAGGTAAAGCGCCATGTTATTGCCGAAAAATATGCCGATGAAATAGATGCACTATATGCCGGCCATGATTAGGTTACCGGTACTGATAAAAACCTCCCCGGCGCCACCACCCGTCCCGGTGGGGAGGTCATGGCGCCAAGGATGGTGCCATGAAGCCTCCAGGGATGGGTTCACGGCGCCCTCCACACCGGGGCGGATGGTGGCACCGGGAAAGTTTTTAGAAGCACCCAACAGGGCAGCTAATGGCACCGGGGAGTCTTTAAAGACGCCCTATAGACTAATTTTTGACCGTGGACTAAGCTAGCAAACAGGAACAACGGTAGGGTAATATGGAAATCGAGCAGCAGCTTCTCAACCCCGCCCAACAAGGCCTACTCGCCATCATGGTGCTGATCATCATGTTCGGCATGGGCGCAGCGCTTACTCCGCAAGATTTCCGCAACGCCTTATACCGCCCCCGCGGCATGCTCATCGGGTTTCTCTCCCAATTCGGCCTCATGCCGCTGATAGCCTTCAGCCTCGCCCACCTGCTTCAGCTCTCGCCGGCCAAGGCAATCGCCTTGATCCTTATCGGCTGCCTACCCGGGGGCAGTACCTCTAACATGTTCACCTATTTCGCCCGCGGCTCAGTAGCGCTGAGCATCTCAATGACCGCTGCCTCGACGGTACTAGCACTGATAATGATGCCGCTGCTCCTCGAGCTCTACGCCAGCGGTTTCGCGGCTCAACTCGATGAGCAGATGCGCAAGGGCGGCGAAGAGGGGCATTTTGTTATCCCGTATAGCAATATAGTCAGCTCACTGCTAGTGGTAATAGTCCCAGTGGCCGCCGGCATGGTTCTCCGCCGGTTTTCTCCCGATTGGGCCAAAACCGCCGAGGATACCGCCGGATTTATGGCGATAATAGTTATTCTCTTTCTGCTCTTCTCCGCTCTGCTGCTACGTACCGAATACTTCCTAGCTACCCCCTGGGAGATATACGTAGCCTCTATCTGCATAGGCCTAGTTGGATTTTTGTTCGGTTATGGCACTGCTACAGCATTTCGTATGCCGCCACGATTTAAACGCTCAATCTCGCTTGAGACTGGCATCCAGAATGGGCCGATCGCCTTTGCCATTATCCTGCTCAGCTTCTCTGAGCCGATTCAAAGCGAAATGCTGTGGATTGCCATACTCTACTCAGCCTTTATTGTGGTAACTTCATCATTCGTCACTCTGTTCTATCGTCGCATAGGTAAAGTAGACTGGGAGCTTCACCAGAACACCAGGGTTCACAAACGCCTGTTCGGTGAAGAGTACCAAACCCGTTACCCCAGAAAGGTAGTCGGCGATGTCGACACAACCTATTAAAAAGGCAGATCCGAAAAACCGCCCCACCGGCGGATTTTCGCGGTTCCCCCTGATTAATCAATCCCACACGGCGAGGGACTACCGCGAGAGAATGCGAATATGGCGACCGATAATAAAAGCTCTCGGGGCTCTTATCCGCAAGCCCCTATCAGCATAAGCAATGAGGAACTGGCCAATGCCAGCCTCGATGCCCTCAGCTCGAATATTGCCGTCATAGACACCTCCGGCAAGATAATTATGGTCAACGAGGCCTGGCGAAGCTTCGCCCTGAATAACGGCGGCAGCGGCCACACCCTCGAAATTGGTAGCGATTATCTTGATGTTCTGAAAAGAGCCATGGAGAGTGGCGATCCGGACGCAACCAAGGCATATCAGGGCATTGTAGCCATTCTCGCCGGGGATATAAGGCTATTTGTGCATGAATATCCCTGCCATTCGCCATACCAAGAGCGCTGGTTCCTTATGCAGGCCACCCCTTTGGCCAAGCAAGGTAAAATCTATGGGGTCGTAGTCAATCACCTGGATATAACTGATCGCCATACAGCGGAAAGGTCGCTCCAACGTACCGAGAAACGCTTCACCGAGATCGCCTCGACCATCGATGAGACGATATGGATTAGAAACAAAGAGAAGTTTATTTACGTTAATGACTCATTCGCCAGGGTCTGGGGCAGAAGCCCCACAGCTCTCTATAAAGATCCGGGAGAGTTCTTTGCTGCCATCCATCCCGAGGATAGGGAGCGGATCTTCTGCGAACACAAAAAGTGTCTCGATTCCGGACAGGGCTTTAAAGGCACCTACCGGATAATCCGCCCCGACGGCGAGGTGCGCTGGATTGAAGAGCGCGAATTCCCCGTTTACGAGGATAACGCTGCAGCTGTTCGCTTTGTCGGTTCAGCCCGGGATATCACCGAACAAAAGAACCTGCAGCTCAAGCTCGAGGAGGCCAACCGGGTAAAGACCGACTTTCTCAACGCCGTCAGTCACGATCTGCGCACCCCGCTAAACGCTATCCTCGGCTTTACCGAACTACTCCAAGACTCCTCTGGTCTCGACGAGACCCAACGCCACTACATCAGTCTCAGCCGGCGTGCTGGATTCAGGCTGCACGGGCTAATTGACACCCTGCTCGAACTCTCTCGCTTAGAGAGCGGCAATGTGCAACTGCGCGAAGAGCTCTTTAATCTGCGCTCATTTATCCAGGAACAGCTTGAGCTGCTCACTCTACACGCTGAGGAAAAGGGGTTAGAGCTTGTTGTCAGGATAGACGATGATCTGCCTGAATACGTCTATGGCGACGACGTGCGCTTTGCTCAGGTTCTCTACAATCTGGTTATTAACGCCATTAAATTCACCGATCAGGGCAGCATCTCGGTCCACGCCGGAGTAGACAGCAACGATCTGGTCACGGTCGCGGTAACTGACTCAGGACCCGGTATATCGGCCCAGGAGCAGACACGGATCTTCGAGCCGTTCACACAGTTAGACCAGTCCGGGTCACGCACCCTCGGCACCGGCCTAGGCCTTACTATAAGCCGCGAACTCTGCCGGCTGATGGGGGGTGACTTATGGCTGGAGAGCACCTTGGGGCGCGGCTCAACTTTTTACTTTAGCGCCGACTTACG
This sequence comes from Halorhodospira halochloris, assembly GCF_002356555.2. Classification (NCBI taxonomy): domain Bacteria; kingdom Pseudomonadati; phylum Pseudomonadota; class Gammaproteobacteria; order Chromatiales; family Ectothiorhodospiraceae; genus Halorhodospira; species Halorhodospira halochloris. Next base: position 1,244,311 of record NZ_AP017372.2, on the reverse strand, counting down.
GGCTACCGCAGATACTCCTCAGGGCGATCAGGAGCAACGCTACGGCCATGAGGCACCCGTGAGCGCTGCCAAGCATACTCCCTGCAATCGAGAAGAGAGCAGCCCCTCTGAGCAATTACCCGGAACTAGCTCTCAGCATACGCCTCCTAGTCGAGATGGCCAACCAGCAAACGCCACTCCAGAAGATGGTTATGCTAAAGAGGGTTTTCACCAGGGAGTTTCAGTTCTGGTCGCCGAAGACGAGCCGACCAACGCCCTACTGGTGCAGACCATCCTCGAGCAACTCGGCGCCACTGTTATATTAGTCACGGATGGCCAGCAGGCGCTGCAAAAGTGGCGTCAAGAGAGCTTCGATTTGCTGCTCCTTGATGTCCAAATGCCCTACCTTGATGGTCTGCAGACCCTTGAGCAAATCCGCCACCAAGAAAAGGAGCGCAACCTAGATAGAACTTGTATAGCCATGCTCACTGCCCACGCCGGGGAGCATATGCGCATTGAGTGCGAGCAGCTCGGCGCCGATACCTTCCTGACTAAACCGGTGCAACGCCAGGACCTGCTCGCAGTGCTCCGCTGGGCAGGAGAACAACGGCTCATCGATCCCCAGAGCTGATATGACGGAGTTATAACATCGATGTTGGTTACAGATCCTCAACCGTGCGCTAAAGAACCCACAAAGCTACGCTGCCCGCTGTTCTTGGAGTCAGTTACTGCCGGTTTCCCATCACCGGCGCAGGACTATGTCGATCGGGCGCTTGATCTAAACGAGCTGTGCATAGATCACCCGGCGGCGACCTACTTTGTCCGCGCTGCAGGCGAGTCGATGCTCGGGGCGGGCATCCACCCCGGCGATGTGCTGGTTGTCGATCGGGCCATCGAGGCCAAGCACAACGATATTGTCATCGCCGCCTGGCAAGGCGAGCTGACGGTAAAGCGGCTGGAGCTCCGTCCGAATCTGCGCCTGGTGGCCGAGAACGAAGATTACGCGCCGATCGCTATCCCCGACCCGGAAATGCTCGAGATCTTCGGTGTAGTCACCTTCGTCATCCATGCCTTGCGCTGATGCCTATCTACGCCCTAGTTGATGTGAACAACTTCTATGCCAGTGCCGAGAGGCTGTTTCGCCCCGATCTGGCTAGGCGCCCGGTGGTGGTTCTCTCCAACAACGACGGCTGCATTGTAGCCCGTTCGGCGGAGGTTAAGGCGCTCGGTGTACCGATGGGCGAGCCTTACTTTCGGGTCCGTGACACCCTACAATCCGCCGGTACCGCGGTCTTCTCCTCTAACTACGCCCTCTATGCCGATCTATCGGCGCGAGTCATGCGCACCCTGGAAGAGCTCGCCCCTGCCGTCGAGGTCTACTCCATTGACGAGGCCTTCCTCGATCTAACCGGTCTGGATGCGCTGAGCGATCCGTTAGAGTTCGGTCGCCAGGTCCAGGCTCGAGTCTTAAGTGATGTCGGACTGCCAGTAAGCGTCGGCATCGGTCCAACTAAGACGCTAGCCAAGCTCGCCAACTACATTGCTAAACAGGACCCCCAGCATAATGGTGTCGCATGCCTGCGTGAACCTGACAGGCGCACCAAGGCCCTTAAAAACATCCCGGTTAAAGAGGTATGGGGCGTCGGGGGTCGCTTCGCCGAGCGGCTAGAAGCCCTTGGTGTTAGGAGCGCCGCCGACCTAGCCCTCCTCCGGGACAGCCGCATACGTCAGCTCTTCCCAGTAACTCTAGCACGCACCGCAGAGGAGCTGCGCGGCAGGGCCTGCCACGACCTTGACAGCGAGCCTGCGCCGCAACAGCAGATCATCTGCTCGCGGACCTTCGGCGCCCCGATCAGGGAGTACTCGGCCATGCGCGAGGCTGTTGCTGATTACGCGGTACGCGCTGCCGAGCGCCTGCGGGGGACCGGTCAGTATGCCGGGGCGCTAACGGTCTTTCTGCGCACCAACCCGCACCTGGCGGCTGAGCCTCAGCACACGCCCTCGGCTTCTAGCCGTTTACCGGTACCTACTGCCGATACCCGCGATTTGCTCACCGCCGCTCTCCACATTGCCGAGCAGCTTTGGCAGCCTGGCTATGCCTACATCAAGGCAGGCATTATGCTCGCCGAGCTACAGTCCCCGGCGGCATCCGCTGATCTGTTCACCGATCACAGCGCACGCGCTCGCTCCGAACAGCTTATGCACACGGTCGATGCGATCAATCGCCGCCACGGCCAGAGCGCCGTTACCTTCGGAGTGCAGCGCCGCGGCCCCGCCGGCTGGCGGATGCGCCGGAAAAACCTATCACCTGCCTATACGACGCGTTGGTCGGATCTGCCGGTTGTGCGTTAGTACCGTCTCCGCGACTGCCTGAGGAAAACAGCTGACTGACCTGCAGCGCTAATCAGCACTCCAGCCCCAGCGCTCACTCCTCCTGAACCTCTTCCTCGGCATCGCGCATGGCATAATAGACTTGTGTATCGTGAACTCGGGAATTGCGCCTACCCCAGTCGGCGGCTGTTTGATCGTGCCGATCAGTCAAGGTCGGATCGGCGCCGGCCTCAATCAACGAGCTAACCACCCCTGGCTCATTGGCGTAAGATGCCGCCATCAGGCTGGTAAATCCCCACTCATTGCGGGCATTGACATCGGCGCCGCCCTCAATAAGGGCCTCTACCATCGCCGCATTATTATTGCGCGCCGCAAAAATGAGCGCGGTGCCCCCACCGTCACTGCGCGCGTCAATATCAGCTCCGCCATCCAGCAGTACTTCAACCACCTCGGGGTCATTCCATGCGGCCGCCAGCATTAAGGCTGTCCAGTCTTCATTATCCCGCATCTCAGTATCGGCACCGGCATCAAGCAGGGCTTGCACAACCTCGGCATCATTGTGCTCGGCGGCAATCATCAGCGCCGAGAAACCGCTAGCCTCGCGCTGTACCGAGACGTCTGCCCCCTCGTCGATAAGCTTCTTAACCACATCGGCATCATTGAGTTCGGCCGCTATCATTAAGGCGGTCCAGCCACCCTCGTGGGGCTCATTAACGTCTGCGCCGTTTTCAACAGCAGCGGCAATATCATCCGGGCCACCATCGATGGCGGCATGTACCAGCTCTTCCTGAGGGTTAGCCAGAGCGGCGCTCGATGCTAGCAACAGCCCCAATCCCCACCCGAGCAAGCTCGCCCGGCATACTTTTCCTATCCTCATTTATCATCCTCCGTTGTCGGTAGTCAGTGTACAACTTCACCACAATGACACTGATAACAAAATAATTATCCGCGGTTCTTCGCCTCACCAGCCATACTCTGAACTAGACTAACCAACTTTGGTGTTTTAGTTTGCGCATCGAAGCGGCTATTATTGGTGATACGTCTTACACCGTCCGCAACAATGTTGGCAATAGAGGCTCTCGGTCATGATTAGCGACCATGATCACCAAGCCGGTCAGATGGCTACCGTTGATTCCATAGACCAAGGCTTGGCCAGAATCCTTATCGGCCCCGAAGCGAGCATGGAGATTGTACCCCTAAACCGCTTACCTAACGGAACCGTTGAAGGTGACACGGTTACAGTTTTCATGCCTGAGTCAGGCGACATAGCAGAAGCAACCTTCTCAAACGCCCCCGGTGGCAATAATGAGAACCCCACAGCGGGGGATTTGGGCAGCCTAGATCTGCACGATAGGGATTATTGATAGCGGTTGATTGGCTAACTGCGCTCCCATCATACCCAACCATAAGGGAAACATCAGTTGGAGTCTTACCACTACCTGATTGTCGGCCAGGGGCTTGCCGGCAGTTTGACGGCACTCGCCCTGCTTAAGCGCGGGTGCCAAGTCAGCGTTGTTGACAGCGCCGAGGCCGACGCGGCATCGCGCATCACCGGCGGCTTGGCAACCCCCCTAGCCGGCCCTAGGCTGACCTTTCCAGCGGCAGGATCGCCGAGCGTACTCTTCTCTTGGCAGCGTTACCAAGAGCTAGAGCGCCGTTTCGGCTGCCGGATCCTGCACCGTTTTACGCTGCTGCACAACGTCTGCCATCGCGATGAGATCCCCCGCTATCGCAAGCGCAAGCAACAAGAGCCGTATGCCAGATGGCTCGGGGACTTCCATCAGCCTGGCGGCTGTAACGGGATCCTCACTGATCCGCTGGGCAGCTTCGAGATCCATGGCGGCCATCTCGATGCCCCGACCCTTCTTGATGCTACCGCACGATTACTCCGGGAGCAGGGCTCACTATACCGGCAGCGCTTCGATCCTGCCGAACTTGAGATCGACACCGACCGAGTGCGCTGGGGCGAGCAAAGCTTTACCGCGGCGATCTTTTGCGAGGGTCCGAACGCCCGGCACAACCCCTTCCTAGCCGAACTAGATCTAACCACAATACCCGGCGAGGTCCTGACCCTAGCGCCCGAAGAGCCACTGCCGCCATACATATTCCACGCCGCCGGCGGCTGGATGGCTCCCCTGCCCAATGGTGAGGCCAAACTCGGTGCTACTTACGGCCAGACCGACACCCCGGCAATCGTCAGCAACACCGGACGTCAAACCCTCCTCGCCCAACTACCTCGCCTGCTAGCCCGCCCCCCGGCGGTTAGAGTCAGCGATCACCGCGCCGGGCTACGCCCGGCGACACCATCGAAAAAACCGATCCTCGGCCGCCTGCCCGGTAAGCCGCTAGCCTTACTAAACGGCCTCGGCAGCCGTGCTGTCTTGCAGGCACCCTATCTCGCCGACGCCCTAGCCGAGCACCTGCTCAACGGCGCTCCGATCCCCCAAGGGTGTCTTTCTGCGCAGCCGCCGGAGCCCCACTGATTGCCCATGGCAGATTACTTAGATGCGTGTTGATTCAATTCTCTACGGCATAGCCGCAAAAATGGACAGATTAACTAGCCATAATCGTAGCCGACCTTTTCTAAAGCTTCTCAAAGCCGCTAGGGCACCTCGAAATAACCCCTCGCTGCCATCAGCCGCCCCGCTGTGGAGGTCTTGGCGCCAGGGATGGCGCCATGAAGCCTCCAGGGATGGATTTACGGCGTCCTCCACAGTGGGGCAGCTGATGGCAGCGAGGGGTTATTTCGAGGTTCCTGCTACTGTGAGCCGGGCAACACGCCCGCAGCGGCAGCGCTCATGGTCGGTTGATGGCCGCCTGTTGGGCCCTGCCGCGCTGCTAATTGCCTCACTCAGCTATCCCTCAGCGGTGCTGTCTGAGGATGACTCCCCCGATATAGAGGTTTACGGTCGCGCTAACGTATCGGTCGATTACTACCACGGCGGTGACGAATACTCAGCCTTTGATTTAGCTAGCAACTCTAGCCGCATCGGCATTCAAGCCGAACATACTCTCGATACCGGCCTGAAACTGCTCGGCGAAGTGGAGCAATGGATCGATTTTAATCGTGGCAGAGGGGCGGATTGGGCCTCGCGCAGCGCCTTTCTCGGCCTTGAGGATGAGTGGGGGACGATCAAGCTCGGCTACATGAACACAGTCCTGAAAGACCTGCGCGGTGACACCGATCTGTTTAGCGGTCAAATGGGTGACACGCGCAATGTGCTGCGCGGACCACACAACCCCCACCTCGATGGGCGAATGCGCAGTGGTATCCGCTATATCAGCCCTGAGCAGCAAGGCTGGGGGGTGGAGTTGCAGTATAGCTTCGATACTGAGGATCGTGATAGCGATGAAGAGACCCCCGCCGATGATAATGATTTCAACTCCTATAGCGCCTTGCTGCGCTACGTCGGCGAGCGGTTTTGGTTAGCCTTGGGGCATGAGCGCTATTACGGCTCTGAGGGAGATACACTTGATGATCGCCGCTCCGGAGAGGGCTACCGCCTAGGCGTCAAACTCGAGGCAAGCGAAAACTTAACCCTCTATGCCTTAGCGCAAATCACCCAGGACTCTTTCCCATACTTTGACAATAATAATGATGATCCTGAGGGGTATGTGGATGCACTAGGTGGCGGTCTGGGTGTAAAGTACAACCTCGCCGAAGACCTCGAACTGCGCGGTCAATATTACGCCATCGACGCCGATCGCAGCGGCTATGGTGCGCGGATGGGCGCCCTGGGTATCGTCTTCCACGCCGATGAGAGAACCCGGCTCTATACCACCTTCGCCAACATCAACAATAAAAGTAATTCCTGCTTAGCACCTTGGGTCCACGGCCGTACGGCGGGACCGGATCGCGAGGCAATGGAGGATGCCTCGCCAGCCGATAGGGGCTGTACGACCTGGGCGCTATCGAGTGGAGTGAGGTTTGATTTTTGAGACGCCAGATATGACTACAAGCCTATTTCATGCTGCTCTAGCAATCATTGGCATTGCCGCGATCATCGCTATCGCCGAAGGGCTGCGCCGCTACTTCGGCGCCCAACCGGAGTTCGCCCGCAAGATCGCCCATATCGGTGGTGGTCATATCATCCTTATCGCCTGGTGGTTTGAGATCCCAGTCTGGCTCGCCATCACCACCACGGCATTAGTGACCATCGGCGTAATACTAAGCCTTACCCGGCTGAAGATCCTGGTAAGCGGCGATGGCACCAAGCGCACCAACCTCGGATTTTTCTACTATGCGCTCAGCCACGTCATCCTCATCTCGGTACTCTGGCCGCTGGAAGGCGAGGTGTTTGCGGTCCTCGGCATCCTCATCATGGCTTGGGGCGATGGCCTGGCCGGATTCGTCGGCTACTATCTAGGCCGGCACCGCTATAACATCCGCGGGGCCACCAAGAGCTTTGAGGGTAGTGCGACCATGTTCCTGGTCAGCACGGCATTATCCGTAATAGTGCTGGCACCGTTTTATGGCCTGGCAACGGTGATCTTGCCAGCCGTCGCGATTGGCACTATAGCCACCCTATTTGAAGCCATATCGCGCAACGGTGAAGATAACCTGACCGTATCACTGGCAACGGCCTTCGTGGCCTACTTGCTCTTGGGTATATAGGGGGAGAAACTGCCAATCCCACCACTGTAGCACCAAAGGTATTGGCTTCTCCTAACTTGGCAACCACTGCTGAAAAAAGGTGACTATGCACAAGCCGCAGCCACTGTCCTTGGATAGGCTTTACCGTATCTGCCCAGCAGCCGACCTAGGCTTTAACTCCACCGCTGAGCTGGAGCCGATAGCACAGCCCCCTGGCCAAGAGCGGGCACTTGAAGCCCTTGAGTTGGGTACACAGATCTCCCGGCACGGCTTTAACATATTCGTTCTCGGCCCCGACGGCAGTGGCAAACTACATCTGGCTCGGCGTCTCATCCAGGCCCGTGCCAACTCACAGCAAACCCCCTCGGACTGGTGCTACCTGAATAACTTTGACGACTCCACTTACCCCAAACTGCTCCGGCTACCTGCCGGCGAGGGGGAGAAGTGGTGCGCTGACCTGGATGAGCTTATCGATGAGCTGCGCAGCAACATCCCCGCCACATTCGAGAGCGATGAGTATCAAAATCGCCTCCATGAGCTCCAACAGCAACTCAACCGCCGCCAGCGCGAAGCCTTTGAGCAACTCCAACAAGAGGCCGAACAGCTCGACGCCACCCTGCTCCAGACACCATCCGGGTTCACCATCGCCCCGGTGAGAAACGGTGAGGTCATCGAACCGGACAAGTTTCAGCAGCTTCCTGAGCAAGAGCGCAAGGAAATTCAGAAGAATATCGAATATTTACAGGAGAAGCTCGAGCAGATAGCAAAACAGGCGCCGAAGTGGCGCAAAGAGGTACAAGAGCAGACCCGCAAGCTCAACGAAGAGATGACCCTGCTCGCTATCGGTCACCGTATTCAGCAGCTTCATCAGCGCTACGGCGCTGACAACCCGGTAGCTGCCGAACACCTAGAGGCAATCCGCAATGACATCATTGAAAACATCGAGGCATTCAAGCCGCAGGATAACCAGGACTCTATGGAAGCGGTACTAAACCAGTACCGGGGCAACCTTATCGTCAACCACGAACCGGACCAAGGGGCTCCGGTAGTATACGAGGATCTGCCCAACCACCAGCGCCTAGTCGGGCGCACCGAGCATCACGTCTTTCAAGGGGCACTGTTAACCGACTTCAGGCTCATCCGACCCGGCTCTTTGCACCAGGCTAATGGCGGCTACCTGATAATCGATGCCCAAAAACTCTTGACTCAGCCCTATGCCTGGCAATCTTTGAAACGGGCCCTATTCGCCGGTGAGGTGCGAATTGAGTCGCTTGAACAGGTCCACGGATTCTGGAGTACGGTAACCCTTGAGCCCGAACCGATGCCACTAGACACTAAGGTCGTTCTACTCGGTGACCGCATCATCTATTACCTGCTCTCGGCCTACGACCCGGATTTCCCTGATCTTTTCAAGATCGAGGCCGACATTGAGGATGATCTACCGCGGGATAGTGAAACCGAGAGGCTCTACGCCCGGCTAATTGCCACATTCGCCGCACAACTTGATTTGCGCCATCTAAATAACGAGGCCGTAGCGCGGATAATCGAGTACAGCAGCCGTATGGCCGAAGACAGCCTGCGCCTTGAGGCGGGCGGACGCAATCTAGCCGATCTACTCCAGGAGGCCGATAATTACGCTGCCGGCGATCATGAACAGATCATTGAGCGCCGCCATATCGAACAAACCCTTGCCGCACAGGAGCGGCGCGCCGCCAGGTTGCGCGATCGCAGTCGGCAGATGATCGGTCGTGGCACACTTGTAATCAATACGGATGGCAGGCAGATAGCATGCGTTAACGGGCTTTCTGTACTTCAGCTAGGCAACTTTAGCTTCGGCCGCCCGACCCGCATAACAGCTACCGCCCGGCCCGGCAAAGGGCAGCTGATCGACATCGAACGTGAGGCCAAGCTCGGAGGCAATATCCACTCCAAAGGGGTGATGATCCTCTCCCGCTACTTAGCCAAGCGCTTCGCACCAGAGAGCGAGTTATCCCTGTCAGCCAGCATAGCCTTCGAGCAGAGCTATTCCGGCGTCGATGGCGACAGTGCCTCGGTAGCCGAACTGTGCGCCCTGCTCTCCGCTATCGGTGAGCTACCCCTGCGCCAGGACATTGCCCTTACCGGCTCGATTAACCAACTCGGCGAAGTGCAAGCGGTAGGCGGGGTGAATGAGAAGATCGAGGGCTTTTTTGATATCTGCCAGGATGCAGGGTTAACCGGCACCCAGGGGGTCGCCTTGCCGGCGAGCAATGTCGCCCATTTGATGTTGGCCGAGAGGGTCAGAGATGCTGTAGCTGCAGGGCAATTCCATATCTATCCACTGCACTACGTCGATGAGGCTGTGCATCTACTGACCGACTCCCCGGTGGGTGAACAGGATGCCGAAGGCAATTGGAGCGAAGGGTCGCTATACGCCAGGATAGCAGCAAGACTGGAGAAATTCGCCCAGGCGCAGCATGGCTCCAGAGCGGATGATAACAGTCAGGGTGATAACAGGTTAGGCGCTGATAACAGCTCACCGGATGAGTCCCAGGGGGAAATCAATGGTTAATGAGTACAGCCCCAAACGGGTTGTTGTGCTGATTGATGCCTCCCGTAACAGCCTTGAAGCGTTGAATACTGCTATTGATATAGCCTGTCACTGGCAGACTGAGCTACTTGCCCTATTTATCGAGGAGGAAGATCTCTTGCGCTGCGCCGCTTACCCGTGGGCGCGTGAAATCGGCCTATCAGGTGCTGTGCGCAAGATCGACCGCAACTCCCTGGAAGAGAGCATGCGCCACCGTGCCGAAGAGGCACGCAGGGCCCTTAACCGCTGCGCGGGCAGCCGCCAGATAAAATGGCAGCTGCATGTAAGTCGGGGCCGGGTCATCCCCGAGACACTGCAGAAAATCAGCGCTGATGACTTCCTGATCCTCGGCCGGGTCGGCTACGCCCGAACTCGGGGACTGCGCCTCGGCTCAACGGCTCGGGCTGTTACCCGCCAAGCCCCGGGGCCGGTAATGGTCTGGGAGCAGCCGGTCGCAGGCAGACAGACGCAACTGCGCGCAGCGCTTCTCATTGAAGCAGATTCTACTAGCCACTCTGGCCTCGAGACGTTACGGTTAGCCCACGCCATGCTCGGCGAGCATGAGACTCTAGCGACGGTAGTTGTTGAGCCGGAAAATGACTCAGAGCTTATAGATAAGCAGCTGCGCCCCTGGCTCCTAGATCACTACCCAAGGGCAAGACTGATCTCAACAACCGACATCGATGCCGAGCAGATAGCCGGCATAGTCGCAGATGATTGTATAGGTAAACTAATCCTCAGCCGCCGCAGCCAGCTGATCCATTACGAGGCAGCCGAGTTACTGGTGGATCGGCTGCGCATCCCGCTACTGGTACTACCTTGAGGAGAGCTTCTTCTGATCTGCTGCAAGATGCCTCAAAAATCCCCCTGCGCCACTTGGTGCCCCCGGAGTGGAGGTCTTGGCGCCAAGGATGGCGCCATGAAGCCTCCAGGGATGGATTTACGGCGTCCTCCACGCCGGGGGCACCAAGTGGCGCAGGGGGATTTTTGAGGCTGTTGGAAAGAACGGCCTAATCGGCAGGATTATCAGCAAGCTCCAGCGACGAGTTCAGTAGGCAAACTCAGTATAGACCGGCTCAATGTCCCCTCGCCAACGGTTATGGAAGACATCAAGCAGCTCCTCAGCCGGCGTCACACCACTATCCACCGTCTGCCACAGCCGCTCAATATGGCGGCGCTCATCACGGCCACGTTTATCCAGGCGATTACGATTGGCCAACCCCTCATCGGCTATAGCCAAAACATCCCGGGCAATCTCCCGGACCGTAGTATTGCGAAATTGCGTCCGCAGGGCAGTTCGGGGTACCTCATGGCGTAGCTGCATAACCTCTTCACCACTCCAGTCACTTATTAGCTCTTCAGCGGCACTGAGCGCGGCGCTATCGTAGAGAAGTCCAGTCCACAGTGCTGGCAAAGCACAAAGTCCTTGCCAGCCGCCGCCGTCGGCCCCGCGCATCTCCAAAAACTGCTTTAGCCGCACTTCCGGGAAGAGGGTCGATAAATGCAAATCCCAATCGCCCAGAGTCGGATACTCACCGGGTAACTGCGGCAGACGACCGGCGAGAAAATCGCGGAAAGACTCCCCGGCACAGTCGACATAAAAGCCGTCCCGATGGACAAAGTACATGGGAACGTCGAGGACGTATTCGACATAGCGCTCTATGCCCATGCCCGACTCGAAGACAAAGGGCAGAATCCCGCAGCGATCCGGATCGGTATCCTCCCAAACACGACTGCGATAGCTCAAATAGCCGTTGGGCTTACCCTCACACAACGGCGAGTTGGCGAACAAGGCGGTAGCAATCGGCTGCAGAGCCATGCCGACGCGCATCTTGCGGACCATGTCAGACTCGCTGGAAAAATCCAGATTGACCTGCACCGTGCAGGTGCGCAGCATCATATCCAGGCCCATGCTGCCGACCTGCGGCATATAACGGCCCATCACATCGTAGCGCTGCTTAGGCATCCACGGGATCTGCTCGCGGCGCCAATGCGGGTGGAAACCGAACCCTAGCATGCCCACCTGCAGCTCGCGCGAGACCTCATTGACCTGCTCGAGATGATTGCCTACCTCCGAACAGGTATCGTGCAGAGACTCTAACTGAGCGCCGGAAAGCTCTATCTGCCCGCCCGGCTCTAGGCTGATAGAGGCCCCTCCAGCGCGCTTGAGGGCGATCACATTACCTGCCTCATGGACCGGCTCCCAACCGAAGCGCTGCATCCTGATCAAAAACTCGCCAATCCCCCTCTCCCCGGCATAATCTACCGGGCCGAAGTCCTCCAGCCGGTGGACGAACTTCTCATGCTCGGTACCAATGCGCCACTCGTGCTTGGGGCGGGCTCCTTGCTCAATGTAGGCGATTAACTGATGGATATGGGTGACTGGCTCGGTAGACGAGCTAGGTGCTCCAGACATGTATTCCCTTTACTGGTTTACTGAAATCGCTCTTCGGTGTCGATCATCTCAACGAATGGGGCCTCTTCACCTGTGGGGGGCTCGGCGCTCTTAAGTTGAGCATCCAACACCGCCTCGCCGGCCTCGGACGGATCCTTACCCTTGGCCATGCGTTGGCGCAATCTCTCGCGCAGGACCTCCTCACGAGCACTGACGTGCAAGATGCGGAACCGGCAACCTAGCTCTTCGGCCAAATCGAGAAAAGGTTTACGCCTTTTTGCTGCAAGGAAAGCGGCATCAACCGCCACCGAAAAGCCCGCGCGCAGGGCCGTGCGCGCTTGGTCCAAGAGGTATTGATAAGTCATATCACTGGCATCTTGGGTATACAAACCCTCATCCAGACCTGACTCGGAACTATCTAGCGGATCCATCCCAAACAGCCGCTTGCGCTCGACATCGGAACGCAAACGAATAAAGCCCCGCTCCTCTACCAGACGCCGCGCCCTTCTACTCTTCCCGGACCCCGACAACCCGAAGGTGATAACCAGCTCCGGATTACGCGTCCGGGTAAAACTGCGCGCCAGCTGAACGTGTTCCTCAAGTGCTTCTTGAGCACCGCACCCGGCCCCCTGCTCAACCTCAAAGCCGTTTATCTTGGCCCTCACCAGCGCCCGGTAGACAGCGTAAAAAGGTAGTAATTTGAGGGCTTGATAGTCTCCGGTGCGCTGCAAATAAGCATCCAGAAAGATGTTTCGCAGACGCTTAACCCCCTGGAATTCAAGATCCATGACTGTGAAGGCAATCTCGCTGACGGTATCGATCCAACGCAGGGCCGGATCGAATTCAATGCCATCGAAGACGATGACCTGCTCGTCATGCCAAGCCACATTGCCCAAATGCAGATCGCCGTGGCACTCACGAATCATGCCTGCCTCGCGCCGCTCGCGCATCACCGGTTCAAGCCGGCGCAACTCAGCCTCGCTCCAGCGGCGCAAGGCATGTAACTCGGCACGCACCGACTCGGCGGCACTCTGCCCGCTCAGTTGCTGAAAATTCTGCATAACCGGCTCAGCAACGCGCTCAGGCTGACCGTAGTCACTATCCGTCTCGACCTGCGGTATCGAGCGGTGGAACTGCGCGACCGTCTCTGCCAAATCGATTATCGCGTTATCCGGCAAACGCCCCTCCCGCAGCAGCCGATTCATCAGCTCATTCTCAGGGAAACGGCGCATCAGCACTGCGTACTCAAGAACCTCACCGTCGCCCTCAATAACGGGCTCATCTACGTCGCCGGTTATCTCTACCCGACGCAAGTAGATCTGCGGCGCAAGACGCGAGTTAAGGCGAATCTCCTCAGCACAGAAGTGGCCACGCCGCTCGAGGGTGGAAAAATCAAGAAATCCAAGGTTGACAGGCTTTTTGAGCTTGAGAACATACTCACCGGCAAGCAAAACGGTAGAGATGTGGGTCTCAATGCGTTTAACCTCATCGACCTCCCAACCAAGCCCCTGTCCGCGACAAAGCCGCTCGACTAGCTTACGATGCTGTTCAAGTGAATCGATTATATCGGTCACTTTCTCTCCTAGCTGGTTTTGCTAAGCAGGCAAGGTGAGTTACTTAACTGTTCAGCAACCATGTAGCTTAGGTGTAGATTTTAACTGCTTTCAGCCCTTATAGTACCGCGCATGATCGAAACAAACGAGACCGCAAAGACCGGAGAAAGTCTACCACTGCAACAGACCCTCGATAGCCTGCCCTTTAACAATGATGGGCTGCTACCGGCTATTGCGCAACAGCACGATAGCGGCCGGGTGCTGATGATGGCCTGGATGAACCGTGAAGCGCTACAAGAGACCATCGCTACAGGCAGAGTATGTTACTATTCGCGCTCCCGGGCCAAGCTCTGGCGCAAGGGTGAGACCTCTAACCAAGTACAACGGCTGATTGACTTACGGCTCGACTGTGACGGCGACACCATCCTCCTTTTGGTAGATCAACAAGGACCGGCCTGCCATACCGGCAGGGAGTCGTGTTTCTATAACGCCATCCGCGGTGATAGTGTGGAGGTAATAGAAGACCCCCTCATCCCGCCCGATCGGCTTTATCGGCGCTGATCTCTGCGCCGATACCCCGGCTAGCACCCGCGCTCGCGCAGAGGGCGCCAACTACAAGCAAATTTCAAAGGAGCCAATTATGTCCAACTCGGGCGTGAAGACCGACGAGAAAAAACAGCACTTTGACGACATCTACGTAGCCGAGACACCGGTTCCCTTCAAAGAGCGTATTCTTGATGATTTGGAGTATGTCTCGGATGACTTCAACCGCCAGACCTTCGATCGGCTGATTCTGCCCTGGGCAAAAGAGCAAGCCTCTGCTGGCAAGCAGCTAAATTTCCTCGACCTGTGCGCCTGTTTCGGCAATACCACCATGGCCACCTTGTACGGCATGGACTTTCAGCAGATCCGCGAGAACTGGCGCGACGAGGCGGCCTGCCGACAAGTCAACGGCTCACGGCGCTTTCCGGCGCACACCACGGCAATCGATATCTCCGCCAACGCCATGGCCTACGGCGCGTCGGCAGGTCTGTTTGATCAGACCATTACTGCTGATCTCAACGCCCCCACCGAGCAGCAACAGAACGCCGTCAATGAGGCTATGGCCCAGGCCGATATCGTCATCTCCACAGCTGCCCTAGTCTACCTGGAGCCAGAGGCGATTCAGAAGCTTATCGATTCGTTCGCTCAGACCGAGCGTGAAGGTTACATGCTAGTCAACTTCCTCAACCCCTTCGCCCTTGACAAGGCGGATGCCACCAAGCGAGTGCTCCTGGAACAGCTGGAGTTTGTGGGCAGCATGGCCTCACGCCACCGCAAGCTCTCCGCCCTCGAGCAGGAGAACTACCCGGGAGAGGAGTGGGCTCTGCTGGAGATATGGGTACTCAAGCGACCGCGGCGCTAAAGATCGCAACACATTTCCTCTTGAGCCATTAGCTGCCTCGGTGTGGATGACGTCGTGAATCCATCCTTGGAGGCTTCATGGCGCCATCCCTAGCGCCATGACCTCCATACCGGGGCAGCTAATGGCTCGAGGTTTTTTTAAGGCCCTCTAGTGGGGTAGAGACCTGCCATGGCGCTACCTCTTGGCTGCAAAGCTCCCCCCTGCAGCTCCAGGGCCGCGCACAGCCGTTACTAAGGCGAAGATCAGCGTAGCTGCAACCACTATGCTCGGGCCTGTCGGCAGATCCCAATGAAAAGAGGCCAGCAGCCCGCCAATAACCGCTAAGCAGCCGATCAGTGCAGCGACTACTGCCATCTGCTCAGGCGTTCTTGAGAAGGCTCGCGCCGTCGCAGCGGGTATTATTAGCAACGAAGTCACCAACAGGATGCCGACTATTTGCATCGCCAGGGCTATGGTCAAGGCCATGAGCCCCATGAAGGCCAGCTGTACCGGCAACGTTCTCACCCCTTCAACCTTAGCGAGCTCTTCATGCAGGGTAGAGGCTAAAAGGGGTCGCCATATAGCTATCAGCCCTCCTAAAACAACCGCCCCGCCGCCGTATATCCACAGTAGATCACTGCCCCCGACTGCCAGGATGTCACCGAATAGGTAGCCCATTAAATCGACGCGCAAACCCTCCATGAAGGCAATCGCCACCAACCCCAGCGACAGGGAGCTATGTGCCAGTATCCCTAACACGGTGTCACTAGCCAGGCGTTGGCGCTGGCGCAAGACAACCAGCAGCACTGCCATAGCGGTGCAGACCGCCAGGATGCCGAAGTTAAGGTCGATACCAAAGAGAAACCCCAGAGCTATACCGAGCAACGCCGAATGAGCAAGGGTATCGCCGAAATAGGCCATGCGGCGCCAGACGACAAAACTGCCCAACGGCCCGGTGACCAGCGCCAATCCCAAGCCGGCGGCCAAGGCGAAGAGCAACAGATCATCAATGATCATCGCTAAGCTCCACCTTATGCGGGTGGCTATGGCGAAATACCGCCGTATCCGGCCCTAAGTGCGCCCCAAAGAGCTTACGATACTCAGGATGTTCGACTACCGAAGCCGGTGCCCCGCGGCAGGCGACGCGGCCATCTTCCAGGCAGAGCACATCATCACTAGCCGCCATAACTAAGTTAAGATCGTGGGAGACAACGACTACGGCACATCCGTAGCGCTCTCGCAGGCTACCGATCAAGCGATAGAGCTGCCCCTGACTGCCGGCATCCAGGCCCGCGGCCGGCTCATCCAGGGCCAACACATCAGGGTTGTGCAGCACCGCCCGGGCCAACAGCACCCGCCGCATCTCTCCCCCGGAGAGCGATTGCAGCGGCTGCTCAAGCAGCTTCTCTACTGCGGTCTCGGCAGTTGCCTGCTGCCAGCGCTGCTTGCTGACCTTGCCGCGCAAAGCAATAAAGCGCCGTGCTGTAATCGGCAAGCTTGAATCGACGCTAAAATGCTGCGGGACGTAGCCAATCCGCAGCCCATCGCGGCGCTCTACTGCACCTGAGCTTGGCTGCGTAAGCCCGATCAGAACCCGCAGTAGGGTAGATTTACCGGCGCCGTTATTACCTACCAGGGTCGTAATACGGCCAGCATTAACATCAATATCTACGCCATCAATTATGCACCTGGAGGCATAATGAACGCGTATCCCCCTACCCTTTATCCAGTTGTTATCTCGCTCACCTGCCCGTATGTCCAATGGCAACCCTTAGGCATCTTATAATGTCTAGCACCGCCTATCCTGAGCAGCTCTATTCAAGGCAGTCTCTTAGCGACTCGACCAGATCCTCAAGCAGGTTAAAGTAAGCTTCCGGCCCTGGCTCAAGTCCAGCCCCGATCGGGTCGAGCTCACCGACACCAACCTCCACTCCACGCGTTAAGGCCCGGACAATGGATGGCTCAAACTGCGGCTCAACAAAGACGCAGACCACATCCTCCTCGACCATCCGCCTGCGGATCTCGCGCAGATGCCCGGCCCCCGGCTGCTGTTCCGGGGTCAGCGTTACAACCCCTGCCGATTGCAGCCCATAACGCCTCTCAAAATACTGATAGGCATCATGAAAAACAACATAGGGCTTACCCTTTAGTCCCTCGAGTCGCTCATTGATCCGCTCATCAAGCTCCTTGAGGCGCTTACTCAACTGTTCGGCGTTATGTCGGTATTTTTGCGCATTCGCTGCATCCAGCTCCGCCAGCCTATCAGCGAGTTGCCGAGCTATTACCCGGGCATTGTGCGGATCAAGCCACAGATGGTAATCACGCTCATGGTCATGCCCATGGCCGTGTGCATGGTCGTGGCCATTGGAGTGCTCAGACAACTCCCGGTCAGCCCCCTGCCTGCCATCAAGCAGCGTTATGCCATCCATGTCGGCGGCCGCCATATTGCCACTTTGATCGCCACGCGCCTCCAATGCCGGCTTGAGAAATGCCTCAAGATGATCGGAGACGTATAGCACTAAATCGGCCCCGCGCACCGCTCGAGCATCAGATGGACGCATCGAATAGGTATGGGGTGAATCTCCAGCGGAGAGCAGCAATTGCGGCTCGCCTACATCTGCCATTACAGCAGCGGCAAGAGAGTGCAAAGGTTTGATCGAGGCAACGACCTGTGGCTCCTGCGAAGCTTGGGCGCTAGCGCCAACCAACCACAACACAATTAAAAGTGATATCTTTCTCAACTGCATAGTAATTATTGCGTCCTTAGACCCCTTCGCGCAGGTAGACCGGCAACGCCTGATCTGGGGCGACTGCCTGTCCAGCCGCCAATAAGCTGCGCGCGCGCGGTAACAGATCCTCGGCTCGCGGCAAGCTATCCGCGGCAAGCCCTGCTCTAGGGCGTGGCAAAAGATGGGAATAGGCAGCAAAACCGCGGCCAACCCCAAAATAGTCACGCCCAGATATGCCACCAGATATACCAGCTGCCAACTGCTCAGGATCAGCAACAGCATCGACCGATTCAGCCTCCATCAGCTGCCCGTCAGCCAGGCTATATGCTCCCCAATAGACTTGCCCCATGCGCGCATCCAGGGCAGCAATCACCCGAGCGGCGCCGTGTTCACGAGCCGCCCCAGCGGCTAGCGCTTCGAGGGTTGATACCGGCAGTGCCGGCACCTGCCAGGCGCTACACAAACCCTGAGCAACCGAGGCGGCTAAGCGCACCCCGACAAATGCCCCCGGCCCCCGGCCAAATGCAACAGCAGCAATCTGCGCTGAGCTGATTTCCGCTTCTGCCATGGCCTCTTCGAGCATCGGCAGCAGCCTTGCCGAATGCTCGCGCGGCGCTTCAACAAAGCGCTCGACTACTCCATGCGCGGTATCAACAGCGACGGAACAGCCCTCGGTTGCGGTCTCGATGGCGATTATGACGGAGTGGCTCATTAAGCAACTACTCGATTGATGATGCAATTTTTTTGCAATTATAGCTTATAGCGCTAGCCTGAAAACAGTTCCTTGAATAAGCATCTGGATCAAGCAGCCAACGGCAGGTCCTGAGATATGCCAATATGGGGCTTTGCTCGCCATGGATGGCGAGCATAGAGCTTCCAGGGATGGCTTGTAGCGTCCCCATATTGGCATATTCAGGACCTGCCGTTGGGCTTGACCACAACGCATGCGCTTGCTATAAACTAAGCAAATTATACGCTAAAGAGCGTGGCCAATTGACTTACACTGACGACAGCATCGTCTTCCGGGCGCCCTCGATTGATGACGGCGCGGCGATCCATAGCGTGGTTCAGCGAACCGGCGTGTTGGATGTTAACTCCTGCTACCTCTACCTGCTCCTGAGCAGCGAGTTCGCTGATACGTGCGTTGTAGCCGAGGAAGACGAGCATCTGATCGGCTTTGTCACCGGGTTTTGCCCGCCTAAGCGTCCCTATAGCATCTTCCTATGGCAAATCGGGGTAGATCCGAATGCCCAAGGGAAGGGGCTTGGCAAAAGGCTGTTAAGGGCGTTTCTGGATAGCCCCGGGGCAGCCCAAGCGACTACTCTTGAGACCACCATATCCCCCTCCAATACCGCTTCGCAGCGCCTTTTTGAGGCAATAGCGCGCGAACGCGGGGCTACGGTAAGTACAAGCGAATATTTCCGCGAAGATCACTTCCCTGCAGGACATGAGGCCGAGGAACTTTACCGCATCGCACCTATTCGCTGATTGCTGCATGCCCATGGGAGTCGTTAAAACAGCCCATGTGCTCCAGATTCAACTTCACTAGTGAGAGGCAGCGCCATGACCCTAGATGTAATGGAGACCATTGAGCGCCACGAATCGGTGGTGCGTTCGTATATTCGCACCTTCCCCAAGCCTTTTGACCGGGCCCAAGGGGTGCGGATTTACGACACCGACGGCAACCCCTATCTCGACTTCTTCGCCGGAGCCAGTGTCCTTAACTACGGCCACAACAACCCGGAACTTAAGAAGGTACTGCTCGATTATATCGAGAGCGATCGCATTGTCCACAGCCTCGACATGGCCTCAGTTGCCCGTGCTGAGTTTCTCGATGCGTTCAATCGCTATATCCTTGAGCCGCGCGGGATGAGTTACCGCGTCCAGTTCCCCGGACCAACCGGCACCAATGCGGTCGAGGCCGCCCTGAAGATAGTGCGCAAGGTGACCGAACGCCATAAGGTGCTGTCGTTTACTAACGCCTTCCACGGCATGACGGTAGGCTCCCTGGCTGTCACCGGCAATGCCTTCAAACGCCGTGGCGCCGGCTTCCCGCTGACTTACAGCGAGAGCATGCCCTACGATGGCTACTTTGGCAAAGACGTCGATACCATCGACTATATGGACAAGCTGCTTGCGGATAAAGGTAGTGGTATTGATAAGCCAGCCGCCATAATCACTGAGACTGTGCAGGGCGAAGGGGGGCTGGCTGCGTGCAGCATGGAGTGGCTCAAAGCAGTGGAGGATGTATGTCGCAAACACGATCTACTGCTTGTTGTCGACGACATCCAAACTGGCAATGGCCGCACCGGTCCATACTTCAGCTTCGAAGAAGCGGGGATCTCGCCGGATATCGTTACCGTATCCAAATCGATTAGCGGTTACGGCCTACCCCTGGCCCTTACCCTGGTCAAACCAGAGCACGATATTTGGGAACCGGGCGAACATAACGGCACCTTCCGCGGCCACAACTTGGCCTTCGCCACTGCTAAACGTGCCCTAGAGCTTTACTGGAGCAACGACGAGCTGCAACGTGAAACTGAACGCAAGGGTCAACTTATCTACTCCGCACTGCAGAAGATCATTGACAAGTACCCGGCAGCAGGCGGCGAACACCGCGGTCGCGGCATGATGCGTGGCATTCGCTTCAGCGCTGACGCTGAAATAGCCGGCACAGTATCAGAAGTGGCTTTTGAGAACGGCATGATAATCGAGACCTCAGGCCCCGAAGACGATGTGCTGAAACTACTTCCGCCATTAATCATTAGCGATGAGGACTTAAATATCGGCCTCGAGATAATCGACCGAGCGGTCGGAGAGGCGCTGCAGCGTTGCTCTATCAGCTGATATCAGGTTCAGCTCACTAACCATATCTGCAATTTAAAGGTAAAACACAGCATGATCGTACGCCATTTGGATGATATTCGCGGTTCCGAGCGCGAGGTAGAGACGGACAACTTCATAAGCCGCCGCTTTATACTCAAGAGTGACGGGATGGGCTTCTCTTTTCATGAGACCATCATCAAGGCCGGAACAGACATGTTTATCTGGTATGCCAACCACGTCGAGTCGGTCTACTGCATTTCGGGCAAGGGTGAGATCGAAGTAGTCGGTGGTGAGACTTACCCGATTGAGCCGGGCATGCTCTATGCCCTCGACGGCCACGAGAAACACTATCTTCGTGCCGAACAAGAGCTGCGATTAATGTGCGTCTTCAACCCAGCCTTGACCGGTCGCGAGGTGCATGACGAAAACGGTACTTACCCGATTCTCGATTAACCGGAGCAACGGTTCTCTGGACAGCGGCGCTGGTGGAGTGTGCTGCGGGCACCTGGGATTCATCAGGTCTATGTCTATGGGGGGCAAATTGAGTTTGTTTATCGCCCCCCTTAATTTGCCCCGCGACAGGCACGCAGCGAGAGTTGGCGGATCTTATCTAGTTCACCGCTGAGGCTGCCGAGGTTCTTTTCTGCTGCTTGGGATTCAACAACTCGACTTATCTGGCGGCGCAATAGCGCACTGTGACGCCGGGCACCGACACTAGCAGCCGGCCTGGCGGCAAGACCAATGAGGATGCTGGCGCTGATACCGCCGAATATCAACACCGGCGGCCAGCCCAATTCACCGACAAACATTGGTACCGGCACTGGCGGCAAGACCAACCAATCGGCTAGCGAGCGCAGCATAAGCCAGGCAATTCCAGCCAACGCAGCGAGTTCACCCACCCCTCGCAGCAGTGCCACCGAGCGCCACCACCAGCGTCTACGGGGCTCTATAAGCAGGGATTCTTCGAGCTGCTGTCGCAGTCCGGCGGCGAATGGTTTAGCACTTTGAGCAGCCGCCTCGCGCAGGCGATGAGCGGCCGGTGCCGGCAGGCGCTGAACAAGGTGATCAACTGCATCTACCAAGCCATAACGCAGGCGCTGCTCAGAAATTTTTATTGGCGGGCGATCCGCGCTAGTGAGATGATCTGAGGTGTTGGTGGCGGTTTTATCTGATGCCTTACTGGCGAGTTTATTGCCCTCTTGCCCGTTACCGAACACCCCCCGCCATAGCTTTTTAGCCCCCCAAAAGACCATCCTCTTTAGCGGCGAGGCGGTCGACTGGATGGCCATACGCCGGTAGAGAGCCGCCGCAGCTTGGAGCAGATCGCGTTCATTGAGAGCCTCATGCTGCATCTCAAGCAGCTCGTGTGTGTCTATAGAGAAAACACCGGGATCAGGCACCGACTGCCCGACCTGTTGCTTGAGCGCTTGCGAGTCAGCGCGCAGCCGCTCTACCGGGGCCCTGCGCTCACGCACCTCTTCGGCGATGATCTGCCTAAGCAGATCAACCCCTTCACCGGTATTGGCCGAAGCAGGTAAGCTTCTGGCCTTATCAAGGCCATGTTCGGCAAGCAGTTGCTGGAGATGGTTAATGCAATCAGCTCTATCGCCCTGAGCCAGACGATCAGCATGATTAAGAGTAACCACCAGGACCTCGGCATGGTGGGCCAAATTAGCTAAATAGCGCTGATGACCTATGGCGTGGGCGTATTTGAGCGGATCAACGACCCAGATCAGCAAATCGCAGCGTTCGATAAGCCGCTCGGCGCTATCCCAATGCGCCGCGACAACCGAATCTATATCCGGCAAATCGAGAATGACCGCCCCAGCCATCCCGCTCAGCTGCCCCTCAGCCTCCAAACAGTGCCGCTCAAATACCTGCAACCAATCGAGTAGCGGCGCCGCATCCTCTCCCGACCCTATGCTAACCCCAATGGCATGATCAGTAGTCGGCCGCTTGACGCCCGGGGAGGAGACGTTAGTGCCGATAATTGCATTGAGCAGCGAAGATTTTCCGCTACCCGTGCCTCCAGCAAGGGCGATAACCACATGCTCGCGGGATCGGGATAGGCGCTGCGCTGCGCGCTGTTCTAGGTTGCGCAGCTGATCAAGCAAAGTGTTATCTAGGCGTCCCGCGCCGAGCTCGGCTAGATCGACGATATCTTGCAACGCCTGTAATTGCTGGGTATGTCCCTTACCTGATGCTGCATTTGTCGAGCTCTGCTGCGCTGTTGGCTCACCCTCGCAGTTAGGAGCGACTTTATGATCAATTGCGGAATCGCTATAGCTTCCTTGCCGATGGATCATAATTGCAATGCCCCCAACCGCTGACGATACTCCTGCACAGCGACTATATGCTCATCGCTCGGCACAGCCTGCTCAAGCAAATCTCGATAAAGCCCTGCCTGTTGCTTAGCAAGGCCCTCTATGAGCTGCTCAAGATCGACCCGGATATCCTCAATGAGCTGATTGACGTTGCGCTCGCCGAGGATACGTGAGAGCACCGTGTGAGTGGTGGTTGAACCGGCCGCGGTCAAAGCCACCTCCCCCAACGTCAGCCCACCACTGAGGGTAAACAGAACAACCGCGGCACTGGTTACTGTGGCGTTAATCCCGGTAGTTGCTCGCCGCGCCTGGGTCAACTTCTCCTGGCCGATAGTGGCAACGTGCTCAGCCACCCTCTTTTCCCAAGCCTCAACAAGTTCCTGGGCTTGCTCGTACTGAGCTGCCTCACCACTAGCGCGAGGGGAACCAAGCCTGTCGAGGATAACCCGACCATTGCCGTTAGCGCGCCAGTTTGACTCGACCTCCCCGGCAGCATGCTCAAGCACCTCCGTTATCAATCCCGCCACACCTTCCCTAGCCTGCTCGACAGCCTGCTGCTGAATAGCTTCGCCGCGCTTACCAAAAAATGGCAGGCGATCGAAAATACCGCGCGGGAAACGGCTCGCCGCCGCATGTAGCTGACGCTGCAGCCATCCATCACCAACCAATTCACTCCAGCGGCGCAGCACTTCATGGCGCAGCGGGGCAGCATCCTTTAACTGCTCAATAACCCGCTGCGGCGCAGCGCCATAGATTTGCTCCAGGGTATTCTCTAAGGCGAGCACGCTAGCTCTATCAGTTTCGACCTCGCTGATAAGTTCATCAAGCTCATCGGGTAAGGCGCGCACACCGCCTATAACGGTTCGCCACCGGTGTTCGGCGCGCTCCTGCTCGGGAGCCAAGTCACGTATCCGCTCGACTACCGCAGCAGCCGCGCTGACCGGCAACTGCTGTTGAGCCGTATCTACCTGCGGCACAACATATATTTCCACCTGCCGGTGGCCCGCCTCATGCAGCTTGTCCTCGAGATCGGGAATGATCTCATCGGCTTCGGCAAGACTGACCTGCGTCAGCACTACCAGGCTTGAGACATCCAGCCGTGCGGCTTGCCGCAAATAGACCATCCCCGCCTCATCGGCGTAGGTACGCGCCGTAGCCAGCCATAGCCATACGTCCGCGACCTCTAGCAAGCGTTCGGCAACATCCCGGTTAGCGGTCTCAATACTATCTACATCCGGTGAGTCGACTACCACTAATCCGGCGGGGACACTCTCAACCGGCACCGCCTGAATTGACCCGGATTCACTCTGAGCGGACAAAACCCCGTGGCGCAAAACCGCCTCAAGGTCAGCAACCTGACCAATTGCGGTGGGGCTCGATGTGGTCGGACGGCGGGCACTAGTGGCCGAGACGGCATCTCCAGCCAGGGTATTAGCGAGTGTCGATTTACCAGCCCCGGTGCCTCCGGCAATAACCACCAGGAGAGGCTCATCGACACGCTCAATGCGCCCGAGCATAGATCTAGTGCGGCGAATGACTTGATCACGCCTAGCTAGCCATGGGGCCTGGCGCTCCCGAGCTATCAGACTATCTAGTGCTAACAGCTGCTCCGGCAGCTGATTGAGCGCTTGGTGAAGTTGTTCACGATTCATGGCGGGTAAGATACAAGCAAATGCCCCTGTATTTCATCTATTTTTGCCTATTGGGAACCTCTAAAAACTCCGCCGGCGCCACCATCCGCCCCGGTGTGGAGGACGCCGTGAATCCATCCCTGGAGGCTTCATGGCGCCATCCCTGGCGCCAAGACCTCCACACCGGGGCGGATGGCGGCGCCGGCGGAGTTTTTAGAGGCCACCTATTGGCGCAGATCTACAGCGATAGGGTCATGATCTGACGAGCGAAACGGACTCGAGTCACGATACCTGCCCCGCGGACCGCCATCATCGAATTCCAAAAAGCGCGGCTCATCGGCATTGATCGGCAAGGTGTGAACGGCTGTAACCCTTTCTGCCAACCGGGGGGCAGCTTGAAGATGGTCTAAATAACCCGATTCCCCGCGAAAAACATAGGTATAGCGTTGCGGCCAAGCGATATGCTCAGCTAACAAATCGACCTTCGCGGCGCTCGCCAGGACTCTCGCCGGATCCTCATCACCATAGGCATTGAGATCGCCGGCAATCAGTACCGGTATATCGTCATTTTCCTCCTGCCAGGCGCGGATAAACTCAATCAGTGCCTCTGCCTGTTCCTTACGCCGCAGATTCCAGCATCCCTGCCCGCGGTCTATATCACCGCTCTCAGGGCAGCCCACCTTGGCCTTGAAGTGGATGGCTGCCACCGCAAAAGGCTCACCCTGCTGTTCGCCGTCGTCGTGCTCCCCGCCGCTGGCCCGAAAAACGGCCAGTAATGGCGGTCGGTGATGGACCTCGGCTCTATCGCGCTGTGCCTCACCAACTCTCTTAACGCGATCAGCACGATACGCGATGGATACCTTGATAGCATCGCTGCCTGCATCAGCGCTACCTGCCTCAGGATCACGCACTAGCTCCCACGGCTGATCTGTGGCCTTACTCAGCCGCTCGACCAAACCCTCTGGGGCGTCGGCACGGTTCTCCATCTCAACCAAGGCCAATATGTCGGCATTTAGATAGCTCGCCGCAGCAATTAGCTTGGCCCGTTGAAACTCGAGTTCGCGCTGGCTTGAGGCCCCGCGCTCGCCGAGGGTAAGGAAATAGTTCTCGACATTGAATGCGGCTACCCGCACCTCTTCCGCTGCCGGTTCTGCAAGAGGTTGCGGACGCGGATTAGAGTCCTTAAAGGTTGGCTCTTCGGTGGGGTGGATACGCCACTGCTCAAAGGCGTGGGTGAGCACCCCGCTTAGTTCTTTGACCCGACTGCCGACCCTGCGGGTATTATCATCATTGAGGTAGGGGATAGGATCGGGGTACCACGAATAGCTGCCATCATCTAGAATCAGCCTTTGTCCGCGCAGGCGCGGCTGCTCCGGGCCATCTCCAGGGGCAAAGTTAGTCGGCCGAAAGGCCCGCCGCTCGGGGGTCAGCTTCAGGCTACCAAAACGCGACAGCTTATAGTTGCCGCTAACTAACATATCTGTTGCGATGGTTACATGGACCCCCTCAAATCGCCACTTATTCTGCGCCGGCCACGCCAACTCGTAGCTCTCTAGCGGGGCCTTGCCCTTTATCTCGATTGATTCAATACGGCTTAATTGGGGACGGCCATGGAACTCACCGGCCTGCCCAGTTATGCGCACTACCCTGCCCTGTTCCAACGCAGCAACCTTCTCGGCAGCAAATTCATCGATTTGCGGGGCATAGACAAACAATCCAGCCGGCTTGCCATCAGGTGCGCTCTCCAGCCCTTGAATGAAAAAGCCGTTAAGCTGATCTTCACCAAGGAACTCACCGCTCACCACCCCCTTTACGGTAACCCTACCCTGGGGCTGGGCGCGGTCACTGCCCTGCCCAGCAACCAAATAAACCGGCTTTAACTGCTCCGAGCCGTGGCTATCGAGCCCTTCGCAGCCAGCAATCCATGCCAGCACCATGAGAACACCTAGCCGAGCAATACTCGCTGACTTCCTTCCCTGGTCAACCACGTCGCCATCTCCTCTTCGAGTGCTGATTGCGCAGACCTAATTGCACTGCGCAAATCTCTACAAAATCCCTTTATGAGCTGCTGCCGCGCCAGACCGAATCGACGTTCTCCAAACCGGACAACTTCTCCATTAGCCGGGCTAACTGCTGAACATCACTTACCTGCAGGTCGAGCTCGGTACGGTAACTATCGGCCTGCTCAGTATGGGTCGTCACGCCACCTAAGCGCGCCCCTTCACTGGATACCAAGCGGGTAATCTCAGCAAGCACGGCATTAAGTTCGGCGGAGCGAACATTTATCCTTACCGGATAGCGCCCCTCGGGCTCGGTGCTCCAGCTTACATCGAGCACCCGTTCCGGCTCACGCTCGCGCAAATGACCGAAATCTTTGCAGTCCTGACGATGGATTGTAACCCCTGATCCGCGAGTGATAAAGCCGACTATCGGGTCCCCTGGGGCAGGTGCACAGCAGCGCGCCATCCGGGTCAACAAATTGCCTACCCCCTCAACTGTTATGTCACCCTCGCTGCCGGTAGCTCGGCGCGCTTGGGCATTGGCCGGGGGGGGCTCAGGACGCTGGGGCAACAAACGATTACGCAACAACGAGGCTATGTGCCCGCTGGTCACCTCACCCCGACCCAGAGCGGATAGAAATGCCTCAGCCTTCTGGTACCGGCTCTGGTTGGCTAGCTCTTCGATGCTGACATCGTCCACACCAAGACGCGTCAACTCCTTATCCAGTACTTGTCTACCGGCAGCGACATTCTTATCGTGGTCACGCTGCTTGAACCAGGTGCGGACTTTGCTCCGCGCCCTATTGGTGTAGAGGAACCCGAGCTGCGGGTTAAGCCAGTCACGGCTCGGGCGCTCCTCGCGCGCAGTCATTATCTCGACCCGGTCACCATTCTCAAGCTGACGGGTCAATTGCACGATGCGGTTATTTATCTTAGCTCCCCGGCACCGATGCCCCAAGCTGGTATGAATATGATAGGCAAAGTCCAGCGGGGTGGCTCCACGAGGCAGATCTATAACATCACCACTTGGCGTCAGGGCATAGACCCTGTCAGCAAATACCTCGGCACGCACCTGATCGACGAAGTCCTCGGCCTCGCCATCCTCCCCGCCCCATTCAAGAAGTTGGCGCAGCCATGCGACCTTGCGCTCAAAATTCGCATCCTGCTTGCCGCCCTCTTTATAGCGCCAATGTGCAGCAATACCCAGCTCGGCCTCTTGATGCATCTGGTGGGTGCGAATCTGCACTTCCAGTGCCTTACCCTCTGGGCCGACTACAGCAGTGTGCAGTGACCGATAATTGTTCTCCTTTGGTGTTGCAATGTAGTCGTCGAACTCACGCGGGATGGGTGTCCAGAGCCCGTGGACTATACCCATTGCGGCGTAGCACTGCTGCACACTATCGACCAAGACACGCAGAGCGCGCAGGTCATAGAGCTCATCAAAGCGCAATCCCTTGCGCTGCATTTTGCGATAGATGCTAAATATATGCTTAGGTCGCCCATAGACCTGGGCGCTAACCCCTTGCTCGTCGAGAGCTGCCTGAAGCTCGGCCCGTACCCGCTGAATATAGACTTCACGATCGCTACGCCGTTCCGCGAGCATGCTAGCCAGCTCTTGATAGCTATCAGGCTCAAGGTAGCGGAAGGATAAATCCTCTAACTCCCACTTAAGCTGCCAAATCCCTAATCGATTAGCCAGCGGGGCGTAGATTTCCTGAGTCTCGCGGGCTAGCTGCTGGCGCTGGCTCGGATCCATCTCCTTAGCGCTGCGCAGATCGTGCAACCGCTCGGCGAGGGTAATAAAGACCACACGCACATCACGCGCCATAGCCAACAGCATCTTGCGCAAGCCTTCAACCCGGCTCCCGTGAGCAGATTCCAGTTCAGCCGAATCATGAAAACTACCCAACCCGTGCATACGGCACACGCCCTGCACCAAATCGGCGATATCGGCATTTAGCTTACGCTGGAGAATCTGCTTATAACTACCATCCAGATCCGGTAGGTCGTGGACCAGAGCAGCGGCCAAGGTGGTTGCATCAAGGCCGAGGCCAGCCAAGGCCGTCGCTGTAGCTACACCGTGCTCAAAATAGCTTTCACCGCTCTGACGCTGCAGATTATCGCCCTTGTGCCGAGCCAGATCCCATGCCTGGGCAATTAAGCCCAATTCCTCACTATCGAAGCGCGCAGGAAGCCGGCGCAGCCAGCCATCGACAGTCAGCGTGGAGAGATCATCGATATCTGTAAAAGCTGTCTGGACCATATTATCCGGACCCCCATTGTGGCTTAACCATCCGTGGCAATCGCACCTTCAGCGAGTGCTGCGCAGATCTTTGCGCTGTTATGAGGGCGATAGTGAGGGGATACAAGTGGTTGCTACTAAAAATGGTGCAGGGACAAACCCTAGGGGACATCTAATACTCCCCCGGAGCCACTCGACCACACCGGTTTGGAGTTCTTGTCGCCAGGGATGGCGCTATGAAGCCTCCTAGGGTGGACCCACTGCCTCCTCCAAACCGAGGCAGTCGAGTGGCTCCGGGGGAGTTGGTAGAGGTTACTCCTAGTGCTTCTTCTTAGCACTGGCAAAATTCACCAAAAATGACCGCAGCCCGCCCCGGTTAGGGACGGGCTGGGATAAAACGCCGAAAAGCGGCCGCTACTCTTCCTCGACTGCTTTCATCGACAGGCGAATCCGTCCCTGACGGTCAACCTCAAGGACCTTGACGCGCACCGCATCCCCTTCGGCTAACTCGTCGGCAACATTCTCAACGCGATTATTGGAGATCTGGGAGATATGTACAAGACCATCACGACCGGGGAGGATGTTGACAAAGGCGCCGAAGTCCATGAGTTTAGCAACCTTGCCGTCATAGACCCTGCCCACCTCAACATCAGCGGTAAGCAGTTCGATGCGCCGCTTGGCCTCCTCCGCGGCACTCTTATCAGCCGAGGCTATGGTAACAACCCCCTCATCACTGATGTCGATGCTGGTGCCCGTCTCCTCGGTAAGTCCACGGATGGTAGCCCCGCCCTTGCCGATGACGTCACGGATACGCTCCGGGTCAATCTTCATGGTCAACAGCCGCGGTGCATACTCCGACATCTGATCGCGCGGTTGCCCTAACACTTTATTCATCTGCTCAAGGATATGGAGACGACCGTTGCGGGCACTCTCCAGGGCATTCTCCATAATCTCACGGGTAATACCATCGATCTTGATATCCATCTGCAGCGCTGTAACGCCGTCCAGGCTACCGGCGACCTTGAAATCCATATCACCAAGGTGATCCTCATCACCAAGGATATCGGTTAGGACAGCAAATTGATCGCCCTCCTTGATAAGACCCATGGCAATCCCGGCAACTTGCGTCTTAAGGGGCACCCCCGCATCCATAAGCGAAAGGCTGGTGCCACATACGGTAGCCATCGAGGAAGATCCGTTCGATTCTGTTACCTCGGAAACTACCCTAATCACATACGGGAACTCTTCCTGACTAGGCATCACTGCCTCGACACCGCGCTTGGCCAGTTTGCCATGGCCTATCTCGCGACGTTTAGGGGTGCCAATAAAGCCAGTCTCACCAACACAATAAGGCGGGAAGTTGTAGTGGAGCATAAACTGTTCGCGGCGCTCGCCCTCAAGTGCATCGATGACTTGGGCATCGCGTCCAGTACCGAGAGTCGTAACGACTATCGCCTGCGTCTCGCCGCGGGTAAAGATTGCCGATCCGTGTGTGCGGGGCAGAACACCTGCCTGGATATTCAACGGACGCACAGTGTGATTATCGCGCCCATCTATCCGTGGCTCCCCGGCTATGATGCGACCGCGGACTATCTTCTTCTCAAGCCCTTTAAAGACCTCACCGACCTCTGCGCAGCTCCATCCTTCGCGCTCATCATCGCCAATTTGCTCAACTGCCTTATCCCTAAGGGCAGCTACCTTTTCTTGTCGCTCCTGCTTATCGGCTATCTGATAAGCCTGCTCAAGCTCCGCATAGATGCACTCGGCAACCGCTTCTTCAAGAGCAGTACTCTTCTGCGGCGGCTGCCAATCCCAACGTGGCTTACCCACCTCGGCTGCTAATTCATCGATGGCGTTAATGGCCTTTTGCAGCTGTTCATGGCCGAAGAGAACGGCATCCAGCATGGTACTTTCAGGCAGCAGGTTGGCTTCCGACTCAACCATCAGGACCGCATCACGCGAACCCGCCACGACCAAATCGAGATCCGAGTTTTCCAAATCGCTGTAAGTAGGATTGAGGCTAAACTCGCCGTCAATGTAGCCAACCCTGCATGCACCCATCGGCCCATCAAACGGGATCCCAGAGATGGCCAACGCCGCAGAAGTACCGATCATTGCCGGAATATCCGGGTCGACCTCATCATTGAGTGAGAGCACGGTCGCAATGATCTGCACCTCCTGACGGAAACCCTCTGGAAACATCGGACGGATAGGCCTATCAATAAGCCGGCAGGTAAGCGTCTCTTTCTCAGACGGGCGACCCTCGCGCTTGAAAAAACCGCCCGGTATCCGCCCCGCTGCGTAGGTACGCTCCTGATAGTTTACCGTCAAGGGCAGAAAATCCCGCGCAGCACTCGGATCCTTATCGCCGACCGCCGTTACCAGAACGACAGTGTCAGCCATGTTCACAATTACCGCACCATCTGCCTGACGGGCAATCCCTCCGGTCTCAAGGGTGACTTCATGGTCACCGTATTGAAAAGATCTCTTGATTGTCGGCAGGTTTAGCTCGCTCTCACTCATCTACTATTCCCCTTGCGCTTACTTGCGGATCCCGAGCCGATTGATCACATCAAGATAACGGCTACGATCCTTGCGCTTGAGGTAATCGAGCAACTTGCGCCGCTGACTAACCAGCTTAAGGAGACCTTGGCGCGAGTGGTGATCCTGCTTATGGACAGCAAAGTGATCCGTCAAATGCTGGATTCGTGCCGAAAGCAGAGCAATCTGAACTTCCGGAGAACCAGTGTCTGAGGGAGAACGCTGAAAGTTCTTTACAATCTCCGCTTTCTTTTCTACATCTAACGACATTTATAACTCCTGATCTCTAACTCTCGGTTTCGCCTCGGCGATAAGGCCGCTAGTTTATCCTCGCCGAGGGTATATAAACAAGAAATCGCCCCGACAGATTTGATTTTGATAATTCAGCGCCCATCAAGCGGCTTTCGCTATCAAGCGCTTAGGGCCAACCCGCCCATCATCAAGAATCTGCCCCATACCCAAGAACTTGCGTTTGGCGTCATACAGGCGAACCCATCCC
Source organism: Halorhodospira halochloris (assembly GCF_002356555.2). NCBI lineage: Bacteria > Pseudomonadati > Pseudomonadota > Gammaproteobacteria > Chromatiales > Ectothiorhodospiraceae > Halorhodospira > Halorhodospira halochloris. The sequence goes on along the minus strand of NZ_AP017372.2, from coordinate 1,212,714 downwards.
TCGCTCGGGGCCTTGGGCACAAATACCGGCTGTCCTTGGCTGACAAAAAATGCCAGATCATCGGCTAGCTCAATGGCCGGATACTGCTCAAGAGCAGTGTCCATCGGCTCCAGAGTAGCATCCAAGGCATCTCGTCCACGTTCAGCACAACTCTCAAGTTGCTCAATAGTCCACAACTGCGGCTGCCGATACGGCCCCAAGCCGTCTCTGCGCAGCGCAATGACATGGCCAACTGTTCCCAGTGCCTGGGCTATGTCCTCAGCCAAGGTGCGAATATAAGTCCCCTTCGAGCAGTGCACCCGCAAGTCCAACTCACCTTCGCGCAAATCTTCCAGGAGCAGCTGATGTATCTCTACCTCGCGCAGGTCACGCTCGACTTCAACGCCCTGACGAGCGAGATTGTAAAGGCGCTGGCCTTGATGCTTAATGGCGGAGTACATCGGCGGCAACTGCTCAATGCACCCACGAAAACCTGCAAGCGCAGCTTCAACACTCGACTCATCGAGATCTGGTATTCCAACCTGTTCGGTTATTTCACCTTCGGCATCACCGGTATCTGTTGCAACCCCAAGCTTACAGGTGACCTGATAGTGCTTGTCGGCATCCAGCAAAAAGCCAGATACCTTGGTGGCATCACCAAAACAGATTGGCAGAAGCCCGGTAGCCAAGGGATCCAGACTACCCGTGTGGCCAGCCTTACGCGCCCCGAAAAGCCTTTTCACCCTCTGCAAGGCATCGTTGGAAGTGTGACCCGCGGGCTTATCGAGTAACAGTATCCCTGTTACCTTGCGTCCTTTGCGCCTCTTCGGCATGTAGCGTATTACTCCTTGCTCGCTTCGCTATCAACGTCAGATTCGGCTTGAGACTCGCTTTGGGGTGCCACCTCGTCGATTATAGCACTCAAGCGTGCAGCTCGATCGAAGGCAGTGTCGTGCACAAAGCGCAACTGCGGCATCCGCTTGGATCTAATCTTCTTCGCCACCCGAGTGCGCAGAAAGCCGTGGGCTTGGTTAAGCACCTCCACGCAGGATTCAACCTCTTCTGCTTGGGCCCCAAGAACGGAGACATATATATGCGCCTGACCCAAATCACGGCTTACCTGCACCTCTGAAAGGGTCACAGATCCAACCCGCGGGTCATCTACATCCTCTCGGATAACCTCATCCAGCTCACGGCGAATCTGTTCGGCCATACGGCGGCTGCGCGGATAATCTTTTGCCATAACCTGCTACAGGCTGCGCTGCACCTCTATTTTCTCGAAACACTCGATCTGATCGCCAACCTTTACGTCGTTATAGTTCTTGACACCGATACCGCACTCGGTACCAGCGCGCACCTCATTAACGTCGTCCTTGAACCGGCGCAATGATTCCAACTCGCCCTCGAAGATGACCACATTATCACGCAGCACACGAATCGGGTTGCGGCGTCTCACTACCCCATCCACAACTAGGCAGCCGGCTATCAGGCCCATCTTCGAAGAGCGGAAGACATCGCGCACCTCAGCAGTGCCCAGAATGCGTTCCTCGAGGGTCGGCTCAAGCATGCCGGAGATAGCGTTTTTAACCTGCTCGATGGCGTCATAGATGACGCTATAGTAGTGCAGGTCTACCCCGTTCTCTTGCACAATGCGCTTCGCAGCGGCATCGGCACGCACATTGAAGCCGATTATTATTGCCTCTGAGGCCAGAGCCAGGTTGGCATCCGACTCAGTGATTCCGCCCACTCCTGAGGAGACAACGCGCACCCGGACCTCATCACGCGAGAGATCTTCAAGCGACTGGCGCAAGGCCTCAGCCGAACCGTGCACATCTGCCTTGACAACCAGGTTAACGGTAGCCATATCCTCTTCTTTGAGCTGTGAGAAGAGGTTTTCCATGCGCGCCTTCTGCTGCTGTGCCAGACGCTTTTCGCGCTCGCGCTCAGCTCTCTGCGCAGCGATTTCGCGAGCCTTGCGCTCATCCTCAACAACGTGAAAGTCATCACCTGCTTCGGGCAAACCAGAAAGCCCCAGTACCTCAACCGGCGACGAGGGGCCAGCCTGCTCAATCCGCTTGCCATGCTCATCAATAAGAGCTCTGACACGGCCAAACTCGGTGCCCGAGATCATAGTATCGCCGCGTTTGAGGTAGCCATTCTGCACCAGCACTGTAGCTACAGAGCCACGCCCTCTATCCAGGCTCGACTCCAGCACCACACCTTGCGCAGGGCAATCCTCTACAGCGCTTAGCTCAAGCAGCTCGGCCTGCAACACTATCGCCTCAACCAGCTCATCAACCCCATCGCCGCTGATAGCAGAGACGTGGACAAACTGAGTATCTCCGCCCCACTCTTCGGGGATGACCTCCATCTGCGCCAGCTCCTGCTTGACCCGATCCGGGTTAGCCTCTGGCTTGTCCATCTTATTCACGGCAACTACGATAGGCACTTCGGCGGCTCGGGCATGCTCGACGGCCTCTTTAGTCTGCGGCATAACCCCGTCATCGGCAGCCACGACAAGGACCACGATGTCCGTCATCTTGGCTCCCCGTGCGCGCATTGCGGTGAAGGCCTCGTGGCCGGGGGTATCCAGGAAGGTTGCACTACCACTGGAAGACTCAACCCGATAGGCACCTATATGCTGGGTTATACCACCCGCCTCACCAGAAGCTACCTTGGCGCGACGGATATAATCGAGCAGTGAGGTCTTGCCGTGATCGACGTGCCCCATAACGGTTACCACCGGGGCTCGACCAACCCGATCACCCTCGGGCTCCTCGCTCTGACGCAGGATCTCTTGCTCTAGATCATTATCACTTTGCAGCTTGGGCTTATGACCCATCTCCTCGACCAAGATAGCAGCCGTTTCCTGGTCGATGGCCTGGTTGATGGTCGCCATCACCCCTTGCTTCATCATCTCCTTGATCAATGAAGCCGCTTTGACACTCATCCGTTCCGCGAGCTCAGCAACGGTTATTGACTCCGGTATCTCGACCTCGCGCACCACCGGCGCGGTTGGCCGCTCAAACCCCTGTTGCAACTGGCTTGCCGCAGTCTGTTGCTGCTCAGCAGAACTCTGCTTTTTGCGCTTTCCGCCGCGCCCCGGAGATGCCGAGGATTCAGCGGATTTATCCTTTTTCTTCTTCTTAGGCTTGACTTCCTGCTTGCGGGCCGCGCGCTCTTCAGCCTCGCGCTCTCTTTTCGCCTCCAGCTCAGTGCGTTTGCGCTCGCGCTCCTCTTCACGCTTCTTAGCCTCATCCTGTTGACTCTTAGGCTTATCCTTAAGCGCCTCAGCCTGAGCCCGGGCAGTCTCCTCCGCTACCTTCTGTTCTGGGTCAGCGGGCTGATCATGATCTGGTTGCAATTGATCAGTTGTCTCGCCAGTCTCCTCGTCACCTTCTTGTGCGGCGGAGACAGTGTCGGTCTCGACCTGCGCGCTTTCCTCTGCAACGCCTTCGGCTCCTGCATTAGCATGATCTGCCTGCTCAACAGCAGCTGTCGCATCCTGATCGGCTTCGCTGACACTCTCCACAGCTTCGTCGCTACTTGGGGTCGCTGCCTTGTCAGCCTCGCCCAGAGCCTGCGCCTCTTCACGATGGGCCTGATCCTCTACAAGGGCGCGCTCAAGCTGAGCCTTTTCATCCTCAGCCGAACTCTTACGTTGCTCTTCGGACTCGATATCGCTGCGCTTGACATAAGTACGCTTCTTACGCACTTCAACATTCACAGTTCGTGTCTGCCGCGGCCCGCGAGAGCTGGTATCCCGCCCTGCCGGCATCTTGATTTGGCTGTGGCTGCGCCTTTTGAGAGTGATCTTCTTAGGCGACGCGCCATCCTCCTCACCCTGCTGCTCACCATCTTGGCGCAGATGGGCGAGCAGAGTCGCCTTATCCTCTGCCGAAAGCACGGCCTCCTGATCACGCTGCCCGAGACCCGCTGCATCCAGCTGCATTTGCAGGCGCTCGACAGGAATCCCTACCGTCTGCGCAAATTGCTTAACCGTCGTTTCCGCCATAACACTCTCCAGACGCGGCCCACTACATCAAGACCTCGTCAGCCCTATCGTTTATTCAGCAAGTTAGTTATCTGCACTATCAGCGAACCATGGTTCACGAGCCTTCATAATCAATCTTCCGGCGCGCTGCTCATCCATGCCATCGATTTCCATCAACTCATCGACCGACTGATCTGCCAAATCCTCAACACTAGCAATGCCCCGCTCACTCAACGCTTGAGCAGTCTGCTCATCCATTCCCTCAAGCGCAAGTAGCTCATCACTAGGCCCTGATTCACTGCCGTTGCCTTGTTGGGCGATGGCCTGAGCGAGCAAGACATCGCGTGCACGAGCGCGCAGGGCCTCAACTATCTCCTCGTCGAACTCTTCCACCTCGAGCAGTTCGGCCGTGGGCACATAGGCGACTTCCTCTATGCTTGAGAAACCCTCCTGGACCAAAACGGTTGCGACATCTTCGTCGACATCAAGATTATCGACAAACAAGCGCAGCAACTCGCCCGCCTCCCGCTCACTCTTAGCCTCTGCCTCTTCGGCAGTCATCACGTTTAGCTCCCAGCCAGTCAACTCACTAGCTAGGCGCACGTTCTGACCGCCGCGACCTATGGCCTGGGAAAGCTGTTCTTCGGCCACGGCAATGTCCATTGCACCGCGCTCCTCGTCGACTACTATCGATTCAACCTCAGCCGGAGCAAGGGCATTTATGACAAATTGAGCCGGATTCTCATCCCAAGGGATTATGTCTATCCGTTCACCGCTGAGCTCATTGGAAACTGCCTGAACCCTTGAACCACGCATGCCGACGCAGGCACCAACCGGGTCAATGCGCGGGTCGAGTGGGCGCACCGAGATCTTGGCGCGCAGACCTGGATCACGCGCTGCACCGAGAATCTCAATCAGACCCTGGCCGACCTCCGGCACCTCTATCTTGAACAGTTCGACAAGGAACTCATTACTAGTTCGGCTAATAAAAAGCTGCGGTCCCCGCTGTTCTGAGCGGACATCACGCAGATAGCCCCGCAGGCGATCATTAGGCCTGACCGCCTCGCGCGGAATTAGGTCTTCGCGACTAACTATAGCCTCGGTACTGTCACCTAAATCGAGTATCGCCGCCCCCTTGTCCATCCGCTTGACGGTACCGGTCAGCAGCTCGCCGATACGGCTCTTGTAGGCTTCGACTATCTTCGCCCGTTCGGCATCTCTGACCTTCTGGACTATCACCTGCTTGGCGGTCTGAGCTGCGATACGGCCAAAATCTACCGACTCGATCTGCTCTTCCACGTGGTCGCCTATCTGAACATCAGGATCTTTCTCGCGCGCTTGCTCCAGGGTGATTTGCCGCTGCGGCGACTCAATCTCGAACTCATCCTCGACCACTTCCCAGCGCCGGTAGGTACTGTAATCACCGCTTACCCGATCAACCGACACGCGGGCATCAATATCCTCTGGATGACGCTTACGGGTGGCTGACGCTAATGCCGCCTCAATGGCCTCAAAGATCACCTCCCTATCGACACCCTTCTCGTTAGAGGTGGCCTCCACGACCAGCAATATATCTTTACTCATGCCTCAACGACTCCGCTGTTAAACTGCGGCAAACCAATTACGGCTCCAAATCTAGCCGAGCCTTTTCAATCAACTCGATGGGGATGCTGTACTCTTGCCCATCGCCCTCTTCTTGTACCTTAATCCTGTCGCCTTCAATACCGAGCAGTCTCCCCGTAAGCTTACGCCGCCCCTCATAAAGCTCATGGAGGCGCAGCTTGACCCTCTCGCCGCTGAACCGGTCGTAGTCGGCCACCTTGAAGATAGGCCTGTCCAGCCCGGGCGATGAGACCTCTAGCGAGTACGCCCCAGGGATTGGGTCTTCTACATCCAAGAGCCCACTGACCTGATGACTCACCGCCTCACAGTCCTCCAGGCGGATGCCGGCAGGCGTATCAATATAGAGCCTAAGGGTCAGATTGCCTTTGGCCCCGGTCATCTCCACTCCCACCAACTCGTAGCCAAGCCCTTCGACCGTGGGCTCTAGCAAAGCATGAAGGGTCTGAATCTCAGCCATTGCACCACCACATACAAACAAAAAAAGGGCCTACGGCCCTAACTCTCAGCCCGCTGGCGCTTCAATGAGCCATCGGGCGTGCGGCCCAAAGAGCATGGCTCTTCAAGGCCACCTTTATCGGGCAATTATACACAGCCGTGGCGCTAACGACAAAATATTGGGCAAAAAAAGTACCACTAAATCAGCTGATCTCTTGGGTGAGGGGGCCATGAGTTAAGTGGTGGGATGCTTGTATGCAACGGCGGGAGTATTAATGCTGGAGGTGAGGCTATGCACATTGCAGGAACACCGCAGAGCGCTGAGCTCAAGCTCACGACCACCACCACCAACTTTAATCTGCGAAGCGCTCCCGCCGCAGCCGTCCGGCGTTATCGATGGCGTGGTAGACGCTCTCGCCCACGGCGATGGCGCACAGAACACTCCCCACCTGTGGGGCGTGGACCTGCCATCGCAGAGCGCACCGGTGGCCTTTTCGGAGCAACGCGGAGAAAAAGGCCACCCGCATGGCGCGCCTTGTTAGCACGTGTTGACGGATTGGTATATGGTGATAATATACAAATATGATCGATTGGGCGCAAGTTACAGGCTTTGACTGGGATGAAGGCAATTCCCGCAAGAATGTGGAGAAACACGATGTGAGCCAGTCCGAAGCGGAAGCGATATTTTTTAACGAGCCGCTTCTGGTGCTGGAGGACGCCAAGCACAGCCAGAAAGAAGCCCGTTACCACGCCCTTGGTGAAACTGACGATGAAAGACTGTTGCATATCACTTTCACATTGAGACAAGGCGGTTTACTGATCCGGGTGATTTCCGCTCGTGACATGCACCGCAAAGAGAGGGTCATTTATGAGCAAGCTGAAAAAGACGCCTGATTTCAAGAACGAAGCTGAAGAAAGAGAATTCTGGGAAAGCCATGACTCTGCCGATTATGTAGACTGGAGCCAGGCTCAACGCGCCTCTTTCCCCAAGCTGAAGCCCTCAACCAAGACAATATCACTGCGTTTGCCCGAAGCTCTGCTTGATCGAATCAAGATCGAAGCGAACAAACGCGATATGCCCTATCAATCACTCATCAAGGTTTGGCTGGCAGACGATGTCGACCAGAACCGTCGGACCGAGTGAGGTGCTAACGCCATCCATGAGCCGCGCGAGGTATGTTCACCAGGAACGCTTTTAACACCAACAGTCTCCGGAGTGGCGCCTGCTGGTTCCTGCGTGGGTTCCGATTAGTCATGGCTCCAGGGGTAAAGCGCTACGTAGCCGCCCCACTGGTTATCAACGTGCTACTCTTCGCAGGGGTGCTGCTGACCGGCGGGATGGCAGTCTATGAGCTTATCTTATGGCTGCAAAGCGGAGTGCCTGCTTGGCTGGAGTGGCTGACGTGGCTGCTGTGGCCACTCTATATAATTGCCGCGCTACTGGTGCTATTTTATGTCGCCAGCCTAGTCGCTAACGTGGTAGCTGCCCCTTTTATGGGGCCACTAGCAGCGGCCGTGGAGGCTCATCTAAGCGGCAAACTGCCTCCGAAACAGCAGCGAGGCAAGCTGTTGTTTTTGCGCAATGCCTTACCCGCCGTGATTTCGGAAATCTACAAGCTCGTCTACTTCGCAGCCTGCGCGTTGCCACTGCTGCTACTCTTTGTGATTCCAGGCCTAAACGCCCTAGCCCCGCTGTTGTGGCTACTCTTCGGCGCCTGGATGCTTGCCCGTGAGTACCTCGATCCGCCGCTCGGCAACCACGATCTGAGCTTTCGCCAACAAGGCAGCATCATTGGTCGCTACCGCTGGGCAGCACTTGGTTTCGGAGGCGCCGCATCGATAGCCAATACCGTGCCGTTGCTCAACTTCTGTATCCTGCCGGTCGCTGTAGCTGGAGCTGCAGCGATGGTCAACGAGGGGATGCTAGCCGAAAAAGAGCTGACAGCATAACGTCCACACAGCAAAAACCGACTAGGGCATCGACATAAGGAGTTATTCACTATCCAATATTAGGGCCTTTTTAAAACGGAGCTTTTTCATGAAACGCGCAACCTTCGGCAGAACCTGGTGGGGTGAGCAGTGGCTCGGCGCCCTGCATAAGATCGATTACTCAAACCGCTTACCGCGGGGGCGGCGCTATGCCAACAACGGATCAGTGCAGGATCTGACCGTAAACCAGGGCGAGATTAAGGCACGGGTCAAAGGCTCACGCCGCCAGCCATATAAGGTATCCCTACAAGTTCCTCCCTTAAAGGCACAACAGACCCGTCAGCTAATCGATACCATTGCAGACGACCCGGCCCTGCTCGCTGGGCTGCTAAATCGCCAGCTCGACCCGGCAGTGTTAGAGCGCGCTCAAAAGGAGGGTGTACCGGTCTTTCCGGGCAGCTGGCAGGAGCTTCAGATGGGCTGTTCCTGTCCGGACTGGGCGGTGCCGTGCAAGCACCTAGCGGCGGCTATATACCTGTTAACCCGGGAGATAGATGCCGACCCATTCCTGGTCTTCCGATTGCGCGGCATCGACCTGCTTGCCGCGCTGCGCGAGCGCGGTCACCATATCGCTGAGGGTGACGGCACGGACGAGCCGCCGGGCCTTGCCGCGGCGCTAAGCATAAGTAGTAGCGCAAAACCGCCGCAAGAGACTGCCGCCGACCCGGGCGCATTAGCAGAACTAGACTTCTCACAGCTGCCCGAGCGCGTCGAGGCGATCCCCGATGCCCTGCCTCAAGAGCCACCAGTCGGTGGGCTAAACAGTTACCGTAAGCTCTGGCGCACGCAAATGCGGCGTGTTGCACGCCATGCTCAGCGCGCCTTGGCCGAGACCGCACGCAGTGATGCTCAGGGTCACGAGGGTCAACTCGATACCTTGACCTTGACGCCGGAAGATCGCCCGACGCTGGTGTTAGATGCTGAGGACGATTTGCGTATCGACGGCTGCAGTTCAGCCGCCGAGATTGCCGATCTTATTGAGCTGCTCTCCCCCCTGGACGCCGAACGGGTTGCCGACCTGCAGCCTGAGGTAGCGGCTCTGCATGCAGCCTACCGCACGGCCTTGCACCTCACCGCAGCAGGTGCGGCAGTGCCCTGGGTACTGACCGTCAGCGGGGGAAGCACTAGTGTTCTGTGGATGCCAGCTAGCCTGGATCAGCAAGTCAAAAACCTCCTTCAAACCCTAGCCGCGGGGACTCCGGATAGCCTCATCCAGCTGACCGAATCTGCCGCCGATAGTCGGCTCGACCGGCTAACTCGGGGGCGCCTGCTGTGCGGACTGTTTATGGATTATTGGATCCGTGAGGGGAGTGAACTCTCCGACAGTGCGCGCAACGATGCGGTAGCCAATCTGCTGTTCGGGGGTGGCTGTGCACGTTTAACCGATCCAGGTCAAGCTGGCACCGCCGCTAGCCTCCACAATTGGCTACGCTGGCTTCACTTAGCTGAGTCGGCGCAGACCCTGACCTTGCGCATAGATGAGCCGGAGCCGGAGGCCTTCGAGCTCTCCATTGAGGTTGGTGAGGATCCGGATAGCAGCGGCGGCGCGGGGGCCGGCACCCAGAATGGCACCAGGCCCCATCGACCACTCGCCGAGGTTCTCGCCGAGGGTGGCCAGGGCCATAGCAGTCTGCTGCGCACCACGGCTATGCTTGCCGACGCCTATCCGCCGCTCCGCGAGTACCTGCGCGACAGTGCCCGTAAGCCGCTGGCACTGACCCTTGAGGAGATACCGCAGCTGCTCTTTGAGGTCTTACCGACCCTGCAGCTACTTGGTGTACGTACCCTGCTACCCCGTGCCCTAGAGCGTCTCGGGCGGCCGCCGAGCGCAACCATGAAGCTTACCTCCAGCAGCAGCGAAGGAAGTGGCCATCTTAGTGCCAACGACCTGTTTCGCTTCGACTGGCAAGTGGCGGTCGGGAATTCGATAGTTGATCCGGAGACCTTCGAGGAGCTGGTTGCAGGGGCAACCGGTCTAGTTCGCTTTCGTGGTCAATACGTCTACCTTGATCCGCAGCAAATCGAACGTCTGCGCCGCCACCTAGCCAATCCGCCAAAGGTTGACGGTGCTGAGTTGACTCGGGTCGCCCTTACCGGGGAGTACGCCGGGAACCCGGTGGAGTTAGACGAGAGCGCTAAAGAACGCGTAGCGGCACTGCACCAGGAGATCGAACGCCCTCAGCCGCCCACGTTAGCCGCTGAGCTGCGCCCTTACCAGCACCGCGGTTTCCAGTGGCTCTACGGCAACGTCAGGGCCGGGCTAGGCTGCGTGATCGCTGACGATATGGGCTTGGGCAAGACCGTGCAGGTATTGGCACTGCTTGCGCAGCTTCACGACGAGGGTGAGTTGGCGCAGCGGCCAGCGTTGATCGTGGTTCCGACTAGCCTGCTCAGTAACTGGCTGCGCGAGATTGAGCAGTTCGCCCCGACGCTGAGCGCTACGATCTATCACGGCGCTCAGCGCTCCCTGCCAGATAAAGAAGAGCCGCCACAGATTGTGCTCACCACTTATGGTGTTGCGCGCAGCGACGCCACTCGCCTGCGCCGTCGGGCGTGGCGGGTGCTGGTAGCCGATGAGGCGCAGAACCTTAAAAACCCCCAGGCGACCCAGACTAAAGCGGTCAAGTCGCTCTCCGCCGGCACCCGGGTGGCCATGAGTGGCACCCCGGTCGAGAACCGCTTAGCCGAATACTGGAGCCTAATGGATTTCTGCAATCCGGGCTTTCTGGGGCCATTAAAGCGCTTCACGCGCGATTACATCACCCCTATTCAAACCCACGGTGATCAGCAAGCGGCTGCGCGTTTTCGCCAGATAACTGCCCCCTTCCTGATGCGGCGACTGAAGACCGACCGCAGCATAATCACCGATCTGCCGGAGAAGATAGAGCAGGATCAGTACTGTCAGCTTACCCCTGAGCAGAGCGCGCTGTATGAATCGGTGGTGCGCGAGGGCCTGGAGGTTATCCACGGAACCTCTGACACCTTCCAGCGTCAAGGCCTAGTGCTACAGATGATCCTAGCCCTCAAGCAGATCTGTAACCATCCGCGTCAGTATCTCAAGGAGGGCGATAGCGCCAGCGAAGCATCTGGCAAGATGCAGCGCCTGCTCGAACTCCTTGAGCCGATCCACCATCGCCATGAGAAGGCAATAATCTTCACTCAGTTCCGCGAGGCAGGCAGCCTTCTTCAGGATGCGGTTGCCGCTACCACCGGGCGATCCCCGGCATTTCTCCACGGCGGGCTTTCTCGTAACCAGCGCGACGAGATTGTTAACCGCTTCCAGAACGATCGCACCGAGCGGGTGTTGGTGTTATCGCTTAAGGCCGCCGGCACCGGCCTTAACCTGACTGCGGCATCCCATGTCATCCACTTTGACCTTTGGTGGAACCCGGCAGTCGAAGCTCAGGCCACCGACCGCGCCTACCGCATCGGCCAATCTCAGACGGTACAGGTCCACCGCCTGCTTACCCAGGGCACCTTCGAGGAGCGGATCAATGACATGATCCAGTCCAAGCGCGCCCTCACTGAGATGACAGTGGAAAGCGGGGAGCAATGGATCGGCAATCTGGACGATACTCAACTCAGCCAGATCTTCAGTTTGAGCAACTCATGATAGCGGTTTGTTCTGGCCAAATGATTTCGGACACCGAATGAGCAGCCGTAGCTCAGCTAACTTCTGCCGAGGCTAACTCTTCTAGTTTGGTGGGAGTGAGCTGGGCAAGAGCTTCAAGCGAGACCACAAGAAGTTGGCTCGTAAACGGACTGAAGCGGTTGATCAGGCGATTAAAGACCTGCTTACCGCCTCGCCATCAGCCGACCAACGCCACCCACAGATCCATAACGTTGGTCTGGGTCGGCCCGGTTACTACCTGCGCACCAGCAGCCGCCAGTGCCGGTCCGGAGGCAAAGTTCTCGACGGCATTAACCGGGTCATAGCCAGCCGCCTCCATGCGTGCAGCACTCTCGCCATCAACACAGCCCCCAGCAACGGTGGTCGGCCCATCAGTACCGTCAGTGCCAGCACAAAGCAAGGTTACATCGTCACGCCCCCGCGCCCGCGCCCGGAGCGCCAATAACAAGGCGGCGTGCTGACTTCGCCCGCCCTCCTCCGGCGATTGCGGCAGGGTCACTGTTGGCTCACCACCGCCGATAAGACATACCGGCCCCTCGCTGAGATCCACGCCTGCTACCGCCTGCCACCATGCCTCAACCACCGACTCCACCGGGCCAACCAAAGGCTCTGGCCAGCATTCCACCCGATAGCCCAGACGGCGCGCATGTTCGGCGGCCGCCGCCACCGCTTGAGCGTTGTTCGCAACAACGGTGTGCGGTGGATTGCTAGTCGCCACCTCTCCGGAACCCTCCTCCACTCCATCCGCACTGTCTAAAAAGCGCAGCACGGCAGCGGGAAGATGTGGCCGCAGCCCGAGGCGCTCTATCTCCGCGCACGCACTGTGGCGACTAACGGCAGCTGCGGGACGAAAGGGTGCCGAGGCTATGGTATCCAGGTCATCGCCAAGCACATCAGAGATCACCAACACGCTACAGCGGGCAGGTGAGGCGTGGCGAGCCGCTCCGCCGCCTTTAATGGTCGACAGCGCACGCCGTACGCTATTCATCGCGGCGATATCGGCCCCGGACGCCAGCAATACCCGCTGCGTCTCTTCAAGATCGGCCAACTTCAGCCCCGCTAC